>CASEAJ010000128.1 GCA_949285425.1 uncultured Porphyromonadaceae bacterium | reverse complement strand
GAACGTCAAGACATCTTCCAGCGGTGTATGCCCCGAATGGCCGGGGTCGATCGGCTGACGGTTAGAAAGTTTCGAGAAGTCGATTGTTTTGGATTCCTTGCCGAACATTGGAAGTCCGTAGGCTTGGACATCTCGTGTCAGCGTGGTAAACGTGAAATCATTTAGTTCCGCTTCCGTAGTATTTTCCGTAAAGGTTTTCTCGGCACCTGGGGTACTCATGGCCTTCTCGTTCGCGATGATGTAGAAGTCTACCGTTTCGGTAGTCAGGGAAGTCATCGTCAGATCCATCCAGAATGTAGCCGGAGTCTCCATGTCTCCGCTCCGGAACTCGTGGCCCGCCAGTTGTCCTTTTACAAAGGCATAGACACGAAGCGAGTGAATGGCCGATTCTTCGCCGGTCGGTGTGCCGTCGGTTTCGCCGACAGCGCATGTCCCTACGTTGAGCCGCACTGCCACATCGTGCCGTTCCCCGAGCGATGCGGCATCTTCCTTGACGCACCCGCACGGCAACAGGCCACAGCACACTGCTGTAACTGCCCAGTATAATATTTTTCTTGTATTCAGCATATTCTTTTCGGTTCGGTCTAAAACTCAGGTTTCACTTGTTCGATGTACCATTCGGGTACGCTTACCGTGATTTCTCCCGACTTGAACTCGATGCGTATCGGGATGAGCACTTCATGTTTGGAACAGTCTATAATAGGATTGTCGGCAAGGAACCTGGCGAGGTTGACTTCGGCCAGCGGTTCCCCGTTCGGGGCGGTGCTCAGGCGGATGTTCACGTTCTCGTGGTTCTTGTGACGCATTATGTTGGTACGGGCCGTGAGCAACGCTTTTCCGGCTTCGTATTCGGTTTCAAGCAAATAGTCGGTTGCCTCCCCACAGGCCCGATTCTCAAAATCGGTACAGGGCGAGACTCCGCATATCTCAAGCACAGGCAGCGAGCCTGCGCGGGTTCCCGGGGCGGGAACTCCGGCCACTTCCACCGACAGATCGTAGTGAGAGCTGGCGAACTCTATGGTTTTGGTCTGGTTTGCCTCTTCATCACCGCTGTAAGGCAGTACGGTATAAGAGGTCGTAGCATAGTAAAGTGAATCGTTGCCGGCAACCTGTTTCTCGTCGAAATAATCCCCGGCGGCAAAGAGCATCCGGCCGAAATCGCCCGTGGCGATGCCATCGACCTTCGTGTGGTGGGTGTTCCCCAGGCAGACAATCCGGTAGTCTCCGGCAGCGAGCGGGGGAAGCGTAGCCGTGCGGTCCTTGACCTGTTCCTCTGGTAAGATACTCGAATTGACGCATCGATTTTCTGCATCGAATACGAACATCTCCACCCGGCAGATCTTGTCGGGGAATATTTCCGTGGTGCCGTCGCCCTTGTAGCTGAGCAACAGCGTGTTCGTGCTCAGACAGTCGTCCAGATCCTCACGGATGCAGGATGTGGCGGCTCCGGCGAGCAACGTCAGGCAGAAAACAATATTCGTCAATTTCATATATATGTGATTGAAGTGTTAAAGGATAGACAGGGCGGAACTTTCGCCCTGCCTATCGGGTTATCAATTAAAATTCAGGTGTGACAGGAACTACATCCCAGCTCATGACGTCAACAGTTACCTCCACACATTTTTGAGGATTATCCAAATCCTCATCGCTAAATGCAAAGTTCATGACGTAAATCTTGGCGAAATCTGCTGTAACAGCAGGAGTGAATGTACTGGTAGCCAAGTAAAGAGGAACCTTAGTTCCTTCATTTGTTGTACCAATCAATTTTACAAGAACTTGAGGATGGTTAGTATTTCCAATATTATTATCTTTAGGAAAGAAGTGGTATGCAGGACGGACATTGCCTTTCTCGTAGGAATGCTTATACTGTGTATTTTCATCCAATGTAACCAAAGGCAAGGTGGTTGCAGGACTCTCTGTTGAGGTAAATTCATCGTTATACCACGCATCAGCAGCTGTCTCGAAAAGGCCGAATATAGAACCGGGGTTAATATCGGAGTTCTGTATGTCACTGGCTGTTCCTCCCTGACGGTCTGCTTTCCCGAAATAGTTGTTCAACATGACCTGCTGAACTTCAATACTCTTGTACTTACGCTGACCTTGAGTAGGAGCTGTATACTCAAATTTACCGATTTCAATTCTGGATACACGCGGTTCAAGCACTACCTTCGCTTTGTAAAGCGGGTGTCCTGCCTCGTCTTGACCGGACACAGAAGTCAACTCGACTTCTTTATAAAGGTCTAGATCAGTCGGATTTTGCTGTTCGGCGATTATCAGGTCTTTTTTCAAATCTACATAAGTAGATGCATTTATTTGACTACCGTTGTTACCTACAACGATTACCTTGTTCACCTCAGCAGGTAAAAAATGGAATACCTTATCTGCGCGGTCGTCAAAATTACTTTTATTGCTGAAGTAGTGGGTTGCCTCAGTTCCTTCGATTGTTTTTCCTTTATACAGGGTAGTTCCGTCTGTAAAGAATACCTGTAAATCTGTCAAAGAAACCTTTGAGTTGTCTTCTACCTCTTGACCGGCGCCTCTGGTTACTGGAATCACATTAGACAGGTCAATGCTTACACTCTTTGGGGTGTTGTCCAACTGTCCCATTTCATCGTCTTTGTTGTCACATGCAACAAACGTCATTGAAGCAGCTAAAGCTGTCAATAAAAAACTCTTGACTTTCATCTTTTTGTTATTTAAAAATTAGTAAAAAGGTTTTTATAACTTCTCGCTTATGGATTTTGTCTACAACTGGTCGATGACCTGCCGCACCTCTTCGAGGTTATGCCGGGCAGTCGCGGAGCCTGCCTCCGAAGCACGGCGGAACACATCCTCCGCCTTGTCGTATTGTCCGGCCCCGGCGTATGCCACACCGAGGGTGGAGAGCAGTTCTGCCGACCGCGCGGTGACTTCCGATTTCTCGAGCAGCTCCACCGCCTTGGCATACTCCTCACGGGAGATGGCGTTCACGGCATTCTCATTGAGTGCGGAGGGCGAAGCGGGGAAATAGCGTAAGGCGGTGGCCATCACCTTGTCGTACCCGGGCGTGCCTTTCCCGTAGGAATCGGCCACCTTGTACATTTCCGACAGGCTCAGGAGGTCGGGACGCTCATCGACCATGCGGCGAGCCTCTTCGAGGTTAAAGTTGCGCACGTTGTACTCGATGCGGTACTCGTTGCGGCGCAACGCGGGGTATATCTCGGTGAGCAGCCTGTGGTAAATGGTCGGCGGCACGAGTTTCTGGAGTTGCAGCTCGCAGAAATCCCGTTCGTCGGGGTAACGTTCGATGATTTCATATACCTCGTCGCGTTTCAGCAGGTTCGGGAAGTCGCCGAGCACACGGACGAAACCTTCCCAGTCCTCACCCTTCCAGTCCACGTGGAGCATCTCGGGAGCGATAGCGTCGTAACGGCGGATATAGTCGGCCAGCGCCTTGGCGCGGTTCTCGGACAAGGCCATATTGTGCGCCATGCTGCCTTCGGGAGAAGCGTAACCGGTGATGTAGATACCGATAATCCTGACGTCGGTATTTTTCTTTACCAGCTCGATGGAGTTGGAAACGGTGTCCAGTTCGGCACGGTTGTTCTTGAATCCGGGCAATATATTATAACTGTCCTGCCGGAACTGCAGCCGGGCGGTGCGGGTTTCGGCACGCACTTTCACGGGTTCAGGTTCAGGGGCTATGCTGTCGAGCTTGTAATCGGGGACATAGGCAGGAAGTATGCCCGCCCACAAGGACTGCTCCGCCTTGCCCTTGTCGCAGTTCACGCAGCCGTGTACCTCTTCGCGGATTTTGATCCGCCCGTCGAGCATCCAACGCTCGTAGGGCACGGTGGCCGCATAATCGTAATGCTGCCCCTTGCTGCTGTGGCGTATGATTACCTGTGCGGAATCATTGTGGAAAGGGGGAAGCTCCACGCTTTCGAGCCGCTGCGCCCGCAAGTAAACCTTGTGGCGGGTCTTGCCATCGATGACTATCGGGGGAAAGGTCACCTCGCGGCTACTGTCCGCCGACATGAGTACGGGTGTCAGTGCTACGGTGTGCTGCGTACGGATTTTCGCCTTGCTCAAATCGACGGACATCGTCAGCTCTACCGTGCGGCCCTGCTTGACGACCCCTCCCTGACGAATCCCGATCAGAGGCAAGTAACTGGTTTCGTTCTCGGCATGCAACATCATGGGACAACATGCCAATATCAGCAATAATAGGATGTATATGCGTCTCATAGTCATTTTCTTGTTATTTGATTATATATATCAGGGAGATGCCCGCCTTGGTCGGGCCGAAATAATGCTTGTCCTTGTTGCCCTTGAACTTGCCGCAAGTGGCACACTCGTACTTATCGTATTGCGTGTAGATGTAACCCAGACCGATCGTGGCTTCGAGGTTCCAGCGTTTGCCTAAAATCCATGAGTAGCCATACGACAATCCGAGACCCGTAGCCCAGCCCTGATAACGGTGATCCTTCGTGGACTTGCTTTGGAACGGGATTCTCACGCCACTGATGTTGTAGAACGCGTAACCGCTGTGCAGGCCGAAGAAATGGCCGTTATAGCGTTCGCAGAGCCAGTAACGGAACTCCGGCATTACCATCCAGTGTTTGATTTTCTTGTTCTTGTCCTTATTCAGCGTCCACGGGTTGTAGGCACCCGTGAGGTCGAGGGTCGTGCGTTTGCCCAGCCCAAATTCCAGACTCAAGTTGGGCGTGGTACTTGACCAATACAATAGATTGGTCTTTACTGCGATATCCTGCGCTTTGACAGTGCCCGTGCACCAACAAACCGCAAGAAAAACACCGAAGATCAATTTTTTCATATTTTCCTTATTCTTGTTATCTCATTCGGGCCGGAAAACCGGCACGTCAACTCCCAAACCAATACTTCTCTCCGAAAGAGAAGTGGTAGCGTATAACATTGATGATAAGTGGCTGAAAAACAGATTATGTTCGGTTCGAGCGACTGGGAATGCTTAACATTCATTGAAGTAGAACCGGTTTAGAACTCGGATTGAGACTTAAAAAACAAGCTGTTTATGCCGTTATAATCAATAAAATACGTATATTTGCACCGTCAAATACTTCTCTTTCGGAGAGAAACGGGCAAATACTCAACAGTTTATCGCCTTGGCGGGATTTTCCCGCACTATTTCAACGACTTGTTTTTTAAACTCCAATGGTTGCTCTCTGAAGTTTGGCAAAACATTTTTTCGGTTGCATGATTCCTGTCAAATCATTCCGTCTCCTGTCTGTCTCTTTTTAAGAAAAATACCGTTCAGGAAAAGACCTGGTTTTCTACTGTTTATTTTTTGAACGGTAATTTTTACTAAACAAATCGCAAATGCCCGCTTAACGGCTCATCTGTTTTTTCATTCTGACGGACAATAAATTTC
>CASEAJ010000127.1 GCA_949285425.1 uncultured Porphyromonadaceae bacterium | reverse complement strand
TGTACGGACAAACAGAAAAGTCAACCCGACAAGTGAATAGTTGACAAACGAGTCAACCCAATATAAACATAAGTCAAATCTGAGTCAACCTCTTTTATGCATTAAGATATTTTAAGTCAACCTTATTCGTTAAATGACAGAATATCGTGTATCCACCGGCAAAAAGTTGTCGTCCCACAGCTGTGGGACTAATGTATCACAGCTGTGAGACAATTGTTTCATTGCTGTGAGACTAATGTTCCACAGCTGTGGGACGATAACTTTGACGGCATAGACACACGATATCACAGGCATAAACCGATGAACAGAACGTGTTCATGAATATATGGAGAAGTAACTATTATGCTCTACCGCCTTATTGAAACAACAAAAAAGAGGGTACATCTTGATGCACCCTCTCATCCAATGTATAAGAGCTGATTGTTCTACATTTCTTCCGGTACGTGTTTGTACTTGAACACCAGGGCGAACAATATGGCAACCACCAGGGCATAAGCAGCAAAAATGAACCACACCGTGCTCCAGTCACCAACCGTGTAAGTAGTTTCACCTACAGTGAGCGGTTGGGTAAACATGTTCACCACTTTTTGTGCAGTCAAGGTTCCGATAGTAGCTCCAATACCATTTGTCATCAGGAAAAATAGTCCCTGAGCCGATGAACGCAACGAAGGATCCGTTTCCTTGTCAACAAACAGTGACCCCGACACATTGAAAAAGTCGAAAGCCATGCCGTAAACAATCATGGAAAGTACAAAGAGCCAAACGCCTCCTCCGGGATTGCCCAAACCGAAAAACGCAAAACGGAATACCCATGCCAACATCGCCATAAGCATGACCTGCTTAATGCCGAATCGCTTCAGGAAAAAGGGAATCAGCAAAATGCAGAGGGTTTCAGATATTTGAGAAAGTGAAATCAATATGTTGGCATGTTGCACACCAAACGTCTGGGCATATTCAGACTCGGCTCCAAAACTGTAGATAAATGGGTTGGCAAAACCGTTGGTGATTTGCAACGACACACCAAGCAACATGGAAAAGACAAAGAACAAGGCCATTTTCTTTTGCTTGAACAAAGAAAATGCCTGCAGTCCCAATGCTTCGGAAAACGATTTTCCTCCTTTCCCTTTATTGGTCGGACAATGAGGAAGTGTGAACGAATATCCGGCCAGCAGCAATCCGACCAAGCCGCTTATGCCAAACTGCATGGGAGTAGCTTGGAAATGTAACAAATCGACCAGCCACATGGAACAAATGAACCCTACCGTGCCGAATACCCTGACCGGCGGAAAATCTTTCACGGTATCCATTCCGGCCTTTTCCAAAGCATTATAGGCTACCGAATTGGACAAAGCCAGTGTCGGCATATAGAAGGCGACACTCAACGTGTAGAGTGAAAACAAGATGGAAAACTGCACTCCATCGCCCGCTGAAAATCCGTAGGCTGCTGCCGAAAGCATAGCGGCACCGGCTATGGCATGACAGATGCCGAGCATGCGCTGAGCCGGAACCCAACGGTCGGAAACAATGCCAATCAATGCAGGCATGAATATGGATACGAGACCTTGTACGGAATAAAAAATACCGATATTGCTCCCCATCCCTACATTGCCGAGATAACGCCCCATGGAAGTAAGATAGGCACCCCAAACGGCAAACTGGAGAAAGTTCATTACAATCAGACGAAGTTTTATAGCCATGATATTCTTTTTTTTATTGTTGTTTTTTCTGTTCTTGTACTTTTTTCAATTTGGCGGCCAGTTCATACTTTTCTTCCTCTACCGCCTGCTTTAAAAGTCGGTTTATGGTTTGTTCTCCCAACAATCTCATATCATCGGGGGTCGCATCTGCAATCTCATCGAGCGTCACAGGTTCTTTTTTACGTGCCAATTCAGTACCAACCTGGTCCAGTATTTCTGACTTTATATAGAGCGGGCATTCCGCCCTTACGGCCAAAGCCACAGCATCCGAAGTCCGTGCATCGACCGTATAGTCTTTGCCGTCACTTCCGGTAATGTGAAGTTCCGAATAGAATATGTCGTTCTTCAATGCAGAGATAACAACTTCCTTCAGTTCGCAATTCAAAGCCTGCAATATGTTTTTAATCAAATCGTGTGTCAGAGGCCTTGGCAAAACCTTGTTTTTCAACTTCAAGGTTATGGATTGAGCCTCTGGTTCTCCTATCAATATGGAGAAACGCCTGGTACCATTTGCTTCTTGCAACACCAAGCCATATGTGTTCATCATGGCCTGATGCTGGATAAGCCCTACAATTTCCAACCTGGTTTCCGATTTCATTTTCTATAAAGACTGAATCTTTTTCACGCTTCAGCGAATCTTACATATTCACAACATGTGCAAATATACAGATATTTTGCATTTATGAAAGTTTTGAAGCACATTAATTTCTGTAAACTTAAGATTTCCCTTATCTTTGTTTTCATGAAACGGGTTGTGAAGTAAGCTCAGGAAAAATCGTTCTTGAACGGAATTGACTGATTTTACATCCATTTGCATTATCTTTTCATAAGATAAGCTGCATTCGGCAAAACAATTCAAGCGAGCTTGATTGCTTTTGCGCTCATTTGCATTATCTTTGCACCCCTGAAAATGATAGAGTTATTGCGACATATGTTTAAACGGGCATGGGAACTTGTAGTTTCCAGCAGTACCACTTGGGATGTGATTGCATCAGAAAAAAGCAACATGCAAATGCTTCGCAAGCAATACATCTACCCGCTGACTTTGTCGGCAACATGCATTTCTTTCGTTTTCCATTGGCTTTACGCCTCCGAAAGGGCTTTTGAAACAGCATTTTTATGCGCTGTCATTACTGGGGTTTCATTGCTCGGCGGATATTTCATTATCAATTTCGCTTGTCTGTTGTATCTGCAGAAGACAAGACCCGATCTGGCAAACAAAACCGACTGCGAAACAGTTGTAGCCTATTCCTATACGGTTATTCTGCTGATAGAAATCATTACTACAATCATACCCAGTTTTTTCTTCTTTAAAATACTGAACATGTTCACGGCCTACCTCGTTTGGGAGGGCTGCCGTGCCGTTTGGCTGTTGAAGGATGAGGAACGGGGAAATATTGTGCTTGTGTTCAGTCTGGTACTGATATTCATTCCGGTCATCATCGGAAGAATCATGCACTGGATGTTACCTAATATTTAAAGAATAAGATTATGCATTATAAATCGAATGTCTTAATACGCAACAAACGTGCAAGTTTTGACTATGAGTTTATCGACCGCTACGAGGCCGGCATACAGCTCTATGGCACGGAAATCAAGTCCATCCGCGACGGAAAAGCCGGACTGGCTGATACATACTGCACATTTCAGAACGATGAACTGTGGATTAAAAACATGCATATCGCCACATACGTTTTCGGCACGTACAACAATCACGATGTCCAGCGTGACCGTAAACTGCTGCTTCATAAAAAAGAACTGCAAAAATTGCACAAGCAAATAAAGGAAAGCGGATTGACCATAGTCCCCACCAAACTGTATATAAACGATAAAGGGATTGCCAAATTGGAAATAGCCCTCGCCCGCGGGAAAAAATCCTACGACAAGCGGCAGACCTTGAAGGAAAAGGAAGACAAACGTATGATGGACCGGGCCATGAAAAGATGAGGCGTGAAATATCAATCATGTCTTTCGTCAACTCCATTTAGAAGTTTTTTTTAATTGTTCAAACTTTGTTTTTCACACGTCAAGTTCAAATAAATTCCCCTCATTATCTACATTTAAAGATAATACAACCAGGACATTGTCGTTGTCAACAAACTGAATTTCACTTATTTGTTCCCCAAATAAGCGTTTTTTTTGATTTTTCCTTGAGGGAATAAATATAAACTACCCATATTACCATCTGCCATGGAGCAGACTAATAACTCTTTATCCCAATCGTCAGGTATTTTTTGAAGACTTTTTAACAAGTAATTCTAAAAGTTGCTTCTCTTGCTCCGTTGGTTTTCTAATTGACTCCATGTCATTACCGTTATAATTCTACTACTGATGCGATAAATTTTGTTTAAAAATCCAATTTTAGTTCATTGACATTTTGATTTAGAGTGAGCGGTTCCGGAACGTTGAGCAATTCTCTGATATCTCTCTTGGTGAGGAGCGATGCTCCAATGACTTTTG
>CASEAJ010000126.1 GCA_949285425.1 uncultured Porphyromonadaceae bacterium | reverse complement strand
TGTACGGACAAACAGAAAAGTCAACCCGACAAGTGAATAGTTGACAAACGAGTCAACCCAATATAAACATAAGTCAAATCTGAGTCAACCTCTTTTATGCATTAAGATATTTTAAGTCAACCTTATTCGTTAAATGACAGATGTTATCGTCCCACGTATGTGGGACACGTGTACCACGGCCGTGAGACACGTGTCCCATATAGGTGAGACACGTGTCTCACGAATGTGGGACGATAACATCAAAGGCATAAAAAGAAAACAATGTTGCTATGTGTGTATGCTTTCTTGCCTGTCGGATTTTGTGACCCGGTTTGAAGAACTCCGGTCAGATGGTCGTCATAAATGAAAAAAAAGTTTTTTTTAGGAACCAAACAATTGGACTTTGAAAAAAATATACTACATTTGCCCGACAGAAATAAGAAAAGCATTATATAATATGTTAGACGTAAAGAAATCTCCGAAAGTTTCATTGGAAGATAAAAAGTTTATTTATCTTCTGATAGGATTCGTACTCGCTTTGTCGCTCGTCTACATCGCATTGGAATGGACGGATAAAGAAATTACAGTGTACGAAGACGTGGACACGGACTTCGTGTTTGAAGAAGAGTTGGACATTATTCAGACGGCCGAAACCCCTCCGCCCCCACCACCCCCACCACCAGCTCCGGTTGTTGTGGAAGTGCTTAATGTCGTAGAAGACGACCAGGAAGTGGAAGAAGTGGAAATCGTGTCGGAAGATGATGTGGAAGAAGAGATTGTCATCGCTGTACCGGTAGCCGCTCCGATTGAAGAAGAGGAAGAAGAAGTGGTGTTCCAGGTCGTTGAAAAAATGCCGGAATTCCCCGGAGGTCAGCAGGCCTTGTTCGAATATCTCAGCAAAAATATCCGATATCCGGTCATAGCACAGGAAAACGGTTTGCAAGGACGTGTTATCTGTCAGTTTGTAGTAAACCAAGACGGTTCTATTGTTGATATTGTGGTGGTACGTAGTGTGGACCCAAGTTTGGACAAAGAAGCTGAACGTGTGATTAAGTCCATGCCGAAATGGAAACCGGGTGAACAGCGTGGCAAGGCCGTGCGTGTGAAATATACATTGCCGGTGAATTTCAGATTGCAGTAAAAAGACGTTCGTGAAAACTGACTGTGGTAGTTGGAACGTAACTGACAAAAATAAAAAGCGTTTGGGTACATCCAAACGCTTTTTTTTGACAAAATAAGCTCCGTAATCAAGTGTAGGGGCCGTATTTGTGCGGGAAACGTAAATACCCGCATACAACCCGTATAAAAAAAATCAACCTCTTTACGGAAGGGGAATTTCCTATGCGAATAGAAAAAACGGAAATATATGAAGAAAAGGCCGTTCTTGTGGGACTGATTACCCCCGAACAGCCGGAAGATAAGGCGAAGGAGTATCTGAACGAACTGGCCTTTTTGGCAGAAACGGCAGGAGCCAGTCCGGAAAAGCTCTTTTTCCAGCGTTTGGATTATCCCAATCCGCGTACGTATGTGGGACCGGGTAAGTTGAATGACATAAAGACGTTTGTGACGGAGCATGAGATAGGACTGGTCATTTTTGACGATGAACTTTCACCGGCCCAGTTGAGAAACATAGAGCGGGAACTGGGAGTGAAAATACTGGACCGTACAAACCTTATACTTGACATATTTGCCAAACGGGCACAGACAGCCAATGCAAAGACTCAGGTGGAATTGGCCCAGTATCAGTATCTGCTCCCGCGCCTTACCCGGATGTGGACTCACCTGGAGCGGCAGCAGGGGGGGATTATCGGCATGCGTGGTCCCGGTGAAACGCAGATAGAAACCGACCGGCGAATCATCACCCGGAAGATAGCATTGCTGAAAGAAGAGCTGAAGTCTATAGACAAACAAATGGCCACGCAACGTAAAAACCGTGGCAAAATGGTAAGGGTGGCTTTGGTGGGTTATACCAATGTGGGAAAATCTACATTGATGAACCTGTTGAGCAAGTCGGATGTCTTTGCCGAAAACAAGCTTTTCGCTACGCTTGACACGACGGTACGGAAGGTGATTATTGACAATCTGCCGTTTCTGTTGTCAGATACGGTAGGGTTCATTCGCAAGTTGCCGCACCATTTGGTGGAATCGTTCAAGTCGACGCTCGATGAAGTGCGCGAGGCCGACTTGCTGGTACATGTGGTGGATATATCGCACCCCAATTTTGAAGAACAACTGGAAATTGTATCACAAACCTTGAAGGAGATAGACTCCAAGGAAAAGCCGACCATTTTGGTGTTCAATAAAATAGATGCATTTACTTATGTGCCGAAGGAAGAGGATGATTTGTCTCCGGTAAAGCGTGAAAACATCAGCATGGAAGAACTGAAGAAAACATGGATGGCAAAAATGAATGACAACTGTATCTTTATTTCGGCAACGGAGAAAGACAATATAGATGAGTTGAAGGAAATGCTTTATCAGCGGGTGAAAGCGATTCATGTGGAACGTTATCCGTACAATGATTTCCTGTTTCAACGCTATGAAGAAGAGACGGAGTGAAACTTAATGGGGAGATTGATTGCTCACAAGTGCCAGACAATTAGTGAAAGATAAGAGAAGTATATAAAAAACCTTGTACTATGTATCGAAATTTAACAGAAAAGGAGATAGCTACATTGGTGGTCTATGGTTGCACGGCCGATGACTGGAAGAATGTGAAAGTGAGTGAAGGGTTCAAGCCCGATTTCGTATCGAATGTCCACTTTTCAGGACATGTTACGTTGGGGGTGTTTGAACGGGTGTATGAGTTGCCAGGTGGCATTAAGCGGCATTCCGGCATAAACGACTGCTGCTTGCACAACTGTAGCATCGGAGACAATGTTTTCATAGACAAAATCCATAATTACATGGCCAACTACACCATTGGTCATGATACGTATATAGAGAACGTGAACATGCTGCTGGTGGATGCTCCGTCTATGTTTGGAAACGGCATCCGCGTGCCGGTCATGAATGAAGGGGGCGGGCGTGAAATTCCGATATTCGACTATCTGTCAGCACCCTTGGCCTATATTCTTACCCTTTACCGTCATCGGCCGGAACTGATTCATCACTTGCAGGTGCTGATTGATGAGTATGCGGCGAAGCAGCGTTCGGAAATGGGTTCTATCGGGGCGCATGTCCAGATAGTCAACTGCGGAACCATCCGGAATGTGCGTGTAGGTGACTATGCCACCCTTCGGGGCGCTTCCATACTCGAGAACGGTTCGATAAACAGCAATGTGCAGGCTCCGGTTGAAGTAGGGTCGGGTGTGAAATGCAATGACTTTATTCTCTGTTCGGGTGTCTCCGTTACCGATTCCACTTTGATTTCGAGGTGTTTCATCGGTCAGGGCTGTGTGTTGGGCAAACATTATTCGGCCCTTGATTCCTTGTTTTTTTCCAATTGCCAGGGCATGCATGGTGAGGCGACGGCCATTTTTGCCGGACCTTATACGGTTTCTCACCATAAATCCAGTTTGCTTATAGCCGGCATGTTCTCGTTCCTCAATGCAGGTAGCGGCAGCAACCAAAGTAACCACATGTACAAATTGGGTCCTATTCATCAGGGGATAGCCGAACGGGGTGCGAAGACAACGAGCAATTCTTACTTGCTTTGGCCAGCCAAGATCGGGGCTTTCACGCTGGTCATGGGCCGTCACACGAAACATTCAGATACATCCGATCTTCCTTTTTCTTATCTGATTGAAAATGCGACGGAAAGTTATCTGGTCCCGGCGGTTAATCTGAGGAGTGTGGGGACCATTCGTGATGCGCAGAAATGGCCCAAACGCGATGCCCGTAAGGACAGCTGTAAGTTAGACCCCATTAATTTCAACTTGTTGAGCCCCTATACCATTCAGAAAATGATAAAGGGACGTGCCATATTGAAGGAACTTCAACTTATTTCGGGCGAAACGACCGAAGAATATACTTATCAGAACTGCCGCATTAAACGTTCGTCCTTGACTAAAGGGATAGAACTGTACAGTATAGCAATTCATAAGTTCTTGGGCAATTCTTTGATAAGCAGACTTGGAGACAGGCACTACACGAGCATAGAAGAAGTGCGCGACTGTCTGAAGCCCGACACTTTGCCTGGCTTGGGTGAATGGATTGATTTGTCGGGTTTGATTGCTCCCAAAGCAGAGGTGGAAAAGCTTATGAATGACATAGAGAAAGGCGGGGTAACATTGTCAGATGTTCAACTGCGTATGGAGGAAATGCATGCCCAATATTATAACTATGAGTGGACTTGGGCGGCCGACCAACTGGAAAAACATTGGGGAAAAACAATGGATGAGGTGACCTATGAGGACATTATAAGCATGATAGAATTGTGGAAAGAGTCGGTGGTGACACTTGACAGGCTGATTTATGATGATGCGAAGAAGGAGTTCAATTTGAATTCCCGTATAGGATTTGGGGTGGATGGAGATGAAGAACGCAAACATTTGGATTTTGAGTCTGTACGAGGCAGCTTTGAAAGCAATCCGTTTGTAGTGGAAGTGTTGAACCACATTGAAAGGAAAACCAAGTTAGGCAATGATACCATTGCCCGTCTGAGATAATTCGGGGTTTATCTTTTTCTGCAAAGAGTTGGAAAATTTCAAAAAATAGCTTACTTTTGCACTTGCTTTAAAATAAGGGGTCTCGTAGCTCAGCTGGATAGAGCAACAGCCTTCTAAGCTGTGGGTCGTGGGTTCGAATCCCGCCGGGATCACTGACAAGCAGAACGCTTTGGCAACAAAAGTTGCCAAGGCGTTTTTTTTATATAAGTTTATGTTGTAATGTGACAATTGATTCGACCCGTCCTCTGTGAACTATTGATCTTGTATTTCTTCTGACTGTAGAGTTTTGTTTTGCTGGTTTCGGTATTCTTTGGGAGAAATGTTGTAAATGCCTATAAATTCCTTATGGAAGTGAGATCTTGTCGTGAAGCCGGAATGATCCATGATTTCTTGTATGGAAAGACTTGTGCTTGAAAGTAATTTTGCGGCGTATTCGATACGCTGTTTTTTTATAAAATCTTTAGGTGATGGTAATTCCAATTCTTTGAATCGTCGATAGAGGCTCCGTCGGCTGATGCATAAACTATCGGCCATATTTTCAGGAGTGAATTCCGTGTTGCCGATGTTCTGATTAATGATGCTCGTAACTTCCTGAATGAAATCGCGGTCTTCTTTGGAAAGCAGTTCTCCATTCATGTAATCGAAGGAATGGGCAGGACTGTTGTAGTACATGTGCAGTTTCTGTTGTTTGTCGATCAACTGTCTGACTATAGCTTTTACATATTGGGCTTCGAACGGCTTTGTTATGTAAGCATCCGCTCCTGATTCGATGCCTTCTATTTTGTTGTCCATGCTCGATTTTGCCGATATAATGACAATAGGAATATGCATGGTATAGGGATTGAGTTTGATTTGTTTTGTCAGAGAAATTCCATCTTGTTCAGGCATCATGATATCGGTTATGATTAAATCAGGCAGACCGTTGGTGATGAGTGTAAAGCCCTCATGCCCGTTTTTTGCCGTGAGGATGCGATAATCCTCTGAAAGAATGTCTTCCAGTATCCATAAGATTTCTTCATTGTCATCAATGATTACAATGGTTGCAGATTTGTTGGTTGTTGTGTTGTCGGTAATGATTTTGGGGGATTCTTGTTGTTCTGGTACGCTGTTTTTTGTCTTAGTAGAAGTGTTGTCAATATCTTCTATATTTATAACATTTTTAGCAGGTTCAGAATGCTCTGTCGCTGTTTGCGAGAGTTCCGCTTCTGGCAGTCGAACGATGAATGTTGCGTATGTTCCCGGTTGGCTTTCGATATCGATGGTCCCGTGTAGTGTTTCTACTATACTTTTGCATATGGCTAGTCCAAGACCATTTCTCGAGGAAAGTCCTTTTATGGAATTTTGTTCTACATTATCCAAGACAGAATATCGGTTGAATATGTATGGAATGTCCTCGTTTCGAATACCTTTCCCGCTATTATATACCTTAAGTACTAATTCATTGTTTTCAATGTCAACCGAGATTTTTATTTGTCCGTATTTTGGAGTATATTTAAAGGCATTGGAAATGAGGTTGTTCAACAGTGTGTTTATTTGGCTGGAATCAGTATTCCACATGATGTTTTGTGTTATGTTCATGCTGAAATTAATGTGGTTTTCTTCGATTAAATAGGTAAATGATTTTTCTACGTCTTCGCATATTCTGTTGATGTTGCAAGGTACTATATGACATTTTTTATTTCCTGTTTCAATTCTTCGGAAATCGATGATTTCTTGCACTAGACTGTTTAGTCTTTCTGCATTTGAAAGTATGATTTGGGCATATTTCTTTATCTGTGTGTCACTCTCCTTGTAGTGTAGGATGCGTTCACATGGCGTATAAATTAGAGTAAGCGGAGTGCAAAATTCGTGTGTGATGTTGGTGAAAAAGCGTAATTTGTTTTCATACATTTCTTCTTTGTATTTTTGGCTGAGTTGCAGGGTTAACTTTTGTTTCTTCGCTTCATATTTTTTCCGAATGTAAATGTAGAGAAGATACAACAGGTAGATGCATACTAGCAAATAGAAAATTTTGGCGTACATACTGAAATACCAAGGAGGTAATATTCTGATAGGGAAACTAGCCTGTTGGCTTTTTTTGTCAAACTCGTTAATGTATTTTACTTTGAGAAGGTAATCTCCGGGGGGAATATTGGTGAACTGAGCTTCCCTTGTGTTGGTGTTTATCCAAATTTGGTTGAAATTTTCCAGTTTGTAGGAAAATTGTAAATTGGCCCCGTTTATGAAGTCGTTGGTTGAAAAAGAAACGGTGAAAAAATTCTGATTGTGACTGAGTTGGAGAAAATCTTCTCCATCTTTTGTGACGGTAAAGCGGTTTTTGTCGACTTTTTCATTCAGAATCCGGAGTTTTGCAAAATAGATGGGGGATGTAAAGTCGCTTTTTTCATCCTTTTCTCGTTCGATCCATATAACACCGTCAATGCCTCCGAAAAAATAACGGGAAGATGTACTGTCTTTGTAATATGCATTGTCACTGAATTCGTTGACTTTCAGTCCTGATTTCTGGTTGAAATGTCGGAATGCTTTCTTTTTTGAGTCGAACAATATCATTCCATTGTTGCTGCTCAGCCATAGTTCTCCTTGATTATCTTCGAGTATCCCGTGAATAGTGTTGTTGTGTAGTCCATCATTTTCATTGTAATTATGATATTTAAAACCCTTTTCTGTGAGAGAATCGATGCAGGTGATACCGTAACTGGACCCGAGCCATATTTTCCCGGATGCTCCAATATGCATGCTCAAGATGTCATTCATAGGTACGATGCCATGGTCGTCAAAACTGATTAGACGATAGTCTCCATTTCTTGAATTGAATCGGATAGCTCCGTTCCCCCTTACAGCAAGCCACATGATAGAGTCATTTTCATGACAGATGGAATATATTTTGTTGAACGCTTCTTTGTTTTTGATGTCAAATTCGTATCGGTGAATTTTTTTTGCAATAAAAGCATGCCCTTTTCTCTTCAAATCAATTTTAAAGAGAGAATATAATGATGAAATCCAGAGCGTCGTGTCGGATGTTTCAGAAATACAGTGTACATCGTTCAGTGGAATGTCGGAATTGTTTATAAGGGTGTGTATCCGTTTGTCACTATAGTCGTAGTAGTTTAAGTCAGGCCCGCTTGAACCTATCCAAAGTATATTATGGTGTGAACTTTTTTCAAAAGAAAAGACCGCATTATTGCACAATCCATTTTCGGTCGACAAGTGTGTTACGTTTTGCAAGTCATATCCGGTTGCCGATTCGTAGTCTTTGATACGGATGATTCCGTTCCCTTTTGTTCCGAGCCAGAGGTTGTTCAATTGGTCTTTGTAAATGGCTCGTACTGGCATTTTCGACCTTATTGGAAGTTCTTCCAAATTAATTCCGTTGAATATATATCCATCGTGTACACACGCATAAATGCCTTGACCATCAGTTCCTATCCAAAGAATGTCTTGTCCATCATCTTTCAATAATGAAAATACCCCACAATTGATAGGAAGCCGTTCCATGGCATAATTCTCCTTGCAGTTCAGTCGGACGACACCGTGTGTTTGGAATCCGATGATAATATCCTGTCCATCGTATAGAATGTCACTTATGTCATTCCCATATGTTTGAATGGCCGGTTCAATGTTTTTTATAAAAACAGAATGTTTTTCTTTGAATTCAAGCAGATTGTATTTCTCATCAATTATGATGATTTTTCCTTTATCAGAATAGATGTAGCGTACTTTTTGTCGTAAAGTTCCGGCCGGTATCATGATTGGATTCAAAGGGTCGGAGTAATCAATTGTGTATAAACGGCTGACTCCTTCGTTGGTAATCCATACTTGGTTGTTTGCATCAATCAAAAGGCTGACCCAGTCTCGTTGAGGAAGAAAACCTGGAACGTTTATTTCTTTGAAAATTAGCTTTTCAAAATCATAAAAATAAAGTGATCCTGTTCGCTTAAGGATGAAAAAATTGCCTTTTTCATCGCAGGCAATGGAGCAGTCTTCTTGAAATTCTGCAAAATGGGCTTCCACTTGGTTATGTCTCCGTGAGAACTTGTTTAACCCGCCTTTGGTCATGATCCATAAATAATCATTCTTCGATTCAACGATTTTTCTTATAACATTTCCAGACAGACTGTTCGAGTTCTTAATGTTGGGCTTGTATGTCTCTATTTCAACTCCGTTGTATTTGTTGAGTCCATCGTAAGTGCCGGCCCAAAGGAAACGTTCTTTGTCTTGAAAGAGACAAATTACAGCACTGTTTGAAAGACCATCACGACTGCTGATTTGCCTGATGTTGTAAGCATGTACATCTATGCAAAATACAAATATAAATATTATGAATAGTATTAGTCTGAATGCCTTCATTTGTTGTTTTTGTCTTATGTGGTGCGATTATTTGACTCCTTCCTTACATGGTGGTTCTATGGCTTGATCAAATTATTGTGTTGTATGGGTTGACAGAAAAATAATGTTTGTATTAAATGACGTTGGTTGTATGAGTATCCTGCACACAATTTATATGCAATATTCGTAAAAATCATTGAAATGTGCAATAAAGGGTATGTATTTTCATTTAGGGCATAACGGTGATGTTGGTTTGTTTATAGTTTACCAGGGCATTATTAAAAAACAATGGTAAAATTTTGAAAATGGCATTTTGTGTATAGGAAAATGTTGAATTTAGGTGTTCTAAACGTTGGAAAAAGGCTTTATGTACTGTTGTAACTGTGTTTTGATGTGAATTTGGCAAAAATAAGAACGTTTTTGGCATGTATGAAATCACCTGTTTTTGATAAAGAAAATACATTTGCAAGTGTGATAATTGTATTCAGTGTATCATGAAAAAGGAACAGTTGATTTTATACATTTCTATTGCTTTTCTAGAGTTACCTATGCTCTTGTTTGCACAAGTAGAACTGAAAGAACGTCAGTATGAACATATATTGCTTTCACAAGATGGACATGGAGGTAGTTTTGTTTGGAAAATGCAAAAAGCAGATAAGGTCCATGAAAAGAGTGAAGCGATTTCCACATTGCAGGTTTCCACTTCCGATTGGCTTTCTGCCGTTGTTCCTGGAACCGTTCTTAATTCTCTTGTATATAATGATGTTTATCCGGAACCGTATTATGGATTGAATAACAAACTTGAATCGGGCTTGATACCCGACTTGTATTTTGCAGGGCGTGATTTCTATACTTATTGGTTTCGAACTGAATTTTTGTTGGACAAATCCCGACATGTAGGGAAGAAGACGTGGCTTCAGATCGATGGAGTCAATTATCGGGCAGAAATATGGCTTAATGGGAGTATGGTAGCGCATGTGTCGGGTATGTTTCTGCAAAAGGTTGTTGAAATCACAGACAAGATTTGCTTTGACAAGGCGAACGTGTTGGCCGTTAAGGTTTACCCTGTCGATGTGCCGGGTACGATAAAACCGAAAGGTCAGAAAACTTTTGGAGCGACAGGCGAGTTTCAAAATGGGGGTAATGGAGAAATAGGAAAGAATGTCACTCAATTGATGACCGTAGGCTGGGATTTTACGTTTTTGGATGGCATTCGCGATAGAAATACGGGTATATGGAAAGATATATCTGTTTTTACGACAGGAAAAGCCAGATTGGCTCATCCGTTTGTAACATCCAATTTGGCAAAACCTGGTTATGACCAATCCAGACAGACGGTTTCGGTAGAAGTGTCCTATCCGAATTATTTGGGCCAGAATAAACAGGAAAAGGTGAAAATAATCGGCGAAATACATGGAGAGAACATACGGTTTGAAAAGGAAATAAACATGTTCCGGGAAGAAACGTGTGAAGTCGTTTTTACGCCGGATGAATTTCCACAGCTGGTGATTGACAATCCGCGCCTTTGGTGGCCGTTGAATAAAGGCAAACAGGAACTATATGACATGTCTATCAAGGCAGAAGTGGACGGGGTGGTGACTGATTCAATTTTTACACGTTTTGGAATAAGGGAAATTACCTCTAGTACTGATACACCAGATAAATCAAGAACTTTCTTTGTGAACGGGAAACCGATATTCATAAGGGGAACGAACTGGTTGCCGGAAAACATGTTGCGAATGAACAACGACCGGACGTATGCCGAATTGCGATATACGGCGCAATCAGGAGTGAATCTGATTCGTTTTTGGGGAGGAGGAATTACGGAGTCTGATTACTTCTTCCAACTGTGTGATGAGTTCGGCATTATGGTATGGCAAGAATTTTGGATGACAGGTGATACGAAGCATCCGAATGACGTGGCTTTATATTTGTCGAATGTCGCTTCTACGATTAAGCGTATTCGTAATCATCCCTCATTAGCTTATTATGTATCCTCCAACGAAAGTACGGAAATGCCTTATACGAAAGACTTGATAGAGCATTTGGATGGGACACGGGGTTATCAAATGCAATCGGAATGTGATGGTATCCATGATGGCAGTCCTTATAAACAGGTCAACATAATGCGTCATTACGAAAATACGGCATCGGACCGGGGTAGCCGTGTAGATGGTTTCAATCCGGAATATGGGGCGCCGTGTCTGCCGACAGTAGAATGTCTGCGTGAAATGATGGATGAAGAAGATTTGTGGCCTATAAACGAGAAGGTGTGGGATTATTCGGATGGAAATGGTTTTCATTTGATGACGGGCTTGTACAAAGACATGACCGATGAGTATGGTAAATCAACTAGTATTGATGAATTTGCAGAAAAGGCTCAATTTGTAGGAGCACTTAACTATAAAAGTATATGGGAAGTATGGAACTACAACAAACTGCATTATGGAGACCGTTATACTTCCGGTTTTCTGTATTGGTATCATAATTCCCCTATCAGACAAGTGTGCGGACGAATGTGGGATTGGTCGCTTGAACCGACTGCCGGATTGTATTACGCACAAAATGCATGTGAACCCTTACACCCTCAGTTTGATTATTTAAAGAATACGGTTTCGGTAGTGAATGATTATTATCGACCTTTCCAAAATTATAGGATAACAGCTGATGTTTATAATCTGTATAGCAAGAAAGTGTTCTCGAAAGAAGCAATGATTGACATACCTGAGGATGGAGTGGTGAATGATGTGTTTGTGATAGATTTCCCTTCGGATATAACATCGGTTCATTTTATAAAACTCGGTTTGTTTGATGAAAAAGGCCGGCAGGTCGGAAGCAATTTTTACTGGCGTTCAAATAGTAAGTACGAAGGGAAAAATACGTTAACAGGTCCGGCGACAGCTGGATTTCAGGAATTGAACCAATTGAAACCGGCTCAGGTTCAGGTCAAGTATAAGACTCACCTGCAAGAGGATTGGCATGTCATTTCACTACATCTTTTGAACAAAGGAAATTCGTTGGCGTTTTTCACCCAAATACAGTGGCTTGACAAAGCAGGCAAGCCTGTACGTCCGTCGTTTTATACGGATAACTTCATCAATTTGCTGCCGGGAGAAGACAAGCAGATTGAAATAGAAACGGATGTGAAGTTTTTGCGTGATGAAGAATACACTTTGGTTGTGAAAGGTTTTAATCAGGATAGAAAAACATATAAAATCAAGATCTGGAAATGATATGCTAAATGTCACTCCATTAAGGTTAATAATCAATAAAATAAAATCTTTTAAATAAGTATGAAAATGGATGTAAAGAAGATGTTTCGATTATTTTTAGCTGTAGCTTTTCTACTCCCATTTTGCGCGTGTAATCCGAAAGAGGAAGTAAAACCTCAAAAGCCTTATTTGCGTCTGAGTACAAGTGAAAAAACCGTGACAAACCAAGCAAACACTTTCACTTTGTATGTAGAGTCGAACGTGTCATGGACAGCTGAAGCTAAGTCGGGTTGGCTTTCTGTTGATAAGTCTTCGGGAGAAGGGGATGCAATGATTACTGTAGGATATCAAGCAAGTACAGTTGAAAAACGTTCGGGAGTTATTCGCTTCTCAACAGAAGGATTGAATCCTGTCGAGTTGGTTGTTACGCAAACGGAATTGCTGTTTACCAATCCGATAGGGACCATCCCTGACCCATGGATTGTGAAACATGATGGTATGTACTACACATGTTGGGCATCGGGCAATGGTATTAAAGTTTCTCGTTCCGATAAATTGTCGGTAATTAATGGAGCAGAAAGTCGTGTTTGGAATTGTCCCAAGGATTTGGGGGATAATAAAGTTTGGAATCCTACGAATGTGTGGGCTCCTGAACTGCATCGGGTTGATGGACATTGGTACATATACTATACTGCAGGACGCCCGGCTTCTGAGGCAGGGGGCTCTTATGACAATCAACGGAGCGGGGTGTTGAGAGCAAAGACCGATGACCCCTTGGGTGAATGGGAAGACATGGGGATGCTTTATACTGGCGATGAATACGTGGAAGGCATTGTTCCTACACTTGATAACACGAATTATGCTATAGATTTGGGTGTTTTTTATTTGAACAGTCAGCTCTATGCGGTTTGGTCGGGTGTTCCCCAAAAGAATGCTGCTGGTCCGCAACACCTGTATATTGCTACGATGGAAAACCCCTACACCATTTCATCAAACCGTGTGGAAATATCTAAGCCGGATAAGGTGTGGGAGTTGCGTACCGGTAATGTGAACGAAGGACCTGCATTTTTGAAAAACACGGAGCAAAACAAGTTCTTTGTGATTTATTCATGCAATGGTTCGTGGACCAAAGAATATTGCCTTGCTTATGTGGCATTGAACGATACTACATTGAATCCTATGGACAGTCGTAGTTGGAGAAAATCGCTTCAGCCGGTATTTACACGCTGTGATAACAGAACCCCCGGCGTAAATGGAGTGGGACATTGCAGTTTTACAAAATCGCCGGATGATACGGAGGATTGGATTGTGTATCATGCAAAGAACAGTGAGCAAGATGGTTGGTCATCGGGGCGTTCTACGTTTATCAAGAAATTTACCTGGAATGAAGTTGGTACGCCCAATTTCGGAGATCCGGTGGGGTATGGTGAAGAGTCTGAATTGCCATCGGGAGAAACATTGTAAATGAAACTTGTCAATCACTCATGTCAATAATTATTTGAAAATCACCCTCAGTTTATTAACGGTAATTAATATTTGAAATCTCATGAAAAGAATTGTTTGTTCTGTTTTTGCGATGCTGTTTACAGTGTCGGGTATGTTGGCTCAAAAGAGTTATGATTTGAGAAAATTTCCTCCAGGTAGTGATCCGGAAGAAATAGGTGTGAAATTGGTGGAACGTTATCTGGCAACTCCACATTCACATTGGGGAAACATTGATGGCAAGAACAAGACGCCTTTCATAACATATCCCGATGTATGTGCATGGCTGGGTGCCATGTGGTTTACGCAGGCCACAGAGAATGAAGAATTGTTCAATCGTTTGATTGAACGTTTTGAACCGTTGTTCACAACACAAAAAGACTTGTTGCCTGAAATGCGTCCGAAACCTCATAATGTGGTTGACTGGTATGTGTTTGGTGCTGTACCTCTGTATATCTATCGGAAAAATCATGATCCTAAATATTTGGAGTTAGGTTTGAAATATGCCGATGGCCAATGGATTTTGCCGGATGATCCACGTGGAGATGAAAAGAAATGGCACGATCAAGGTTATTCTTGGCAAACCCGTTTGTGGATTGACGACATGTTCATGATTACGGATTTGCAGGCACAAGCCTATTTGGCAACCGGTGATATCAAGTATCTCAATCGTACGGTAGAAGAAATGGTGCTCTATTTGGACAAGATTCAACGTCCGAACGGCTTGTTCTACCATGCTCCGGATGCACCGTTTTTTTGGGCACGCGGTAATGGCTGGATGGCAGTCGGCATGGCCGAATTGTTGCGCATTATGCCTAACGACAATCCACACAAGCCGCGTATTAAAGCTGCTTATCTGCAAATGATGGAAACGCTGCTTCGTTATCAGGCCTATGATGGTATGTGGCGTCAGTTGATAGACGACCCGGCATCCTGGAGGGAATCATCGGGTTCGGCCATGTTTACTTATGCTATGATTTTAGGAGTAAAGAATGGTTGGCTTGATAAAAAAATATATGGAGAAGCGGCTCGTAAGGGTTGGTTGGCTCTTGTGAAATATCTGGATGAAAACTACAACCTTCGTGAGGTGTGTATGGGTACGGGTACAAAAAATAGTTACAAACATTATATCGGACGTCCTCGTCAGACGGGCGACCTACACGGGCAGGCGGCCATGATGTGGTGTGCCTATGCTTTGTGTAGCGACGGAAAGAGTGAATGAGGGGGATAAAAGAATAGAGAAATGAAAATGTATAAATTGACTGTTTTATTTTCGACGTTCGTTTTGAGTGGTTTCTTGTTGTTTGGATGCGGAGAAGAACCGACCCCCGATCCGTTACCGAAACCTGTAACGACAGATTCGCTGAGTGCCCGTTTGGATACATTTCCACAGCGATGCAATCCGCTCATGGTAGGAAAACGGTTGACTGATCGTTTTATCAATGTTGATTGTGCTACGAAACGCAAATCGGGTAAGTATCCACGGTATTCTTTTTGGGGGAATGTCTATTCAACCAATACGCCCGATCATGTCACTTATCCGGATGTTTGTGCCTGGTTAGGAGCTTTGTGGTTTGCCGATAAAGCAGGTGAAGATGAACTGTATGATGGTGTGGTGGCTAAGTTCGAACCTTTGTTTGATCAAGACAAAAACATGCAGCCCAGTCTCCATCCCAACGTAAGCAATATTGTCGATTATTATATATTCGGAGCTATTCCGTTGGAAATTTACAAAAAAAAGAAAGAAGACCGTTACCTGGAATTAGGATTGACTTATGCTGATGGGCAGTGGACTTTGCCCGAAAATGCGACGGACGAGCAAAGACGTTACCATGAAGATGGTTATTCATGGCAGACCCGTGTGTGGTTGGATGACATGTTTATGATTACAGCCTTGCAAATAGGGGCGTATCATGCTACCGGTAACGAGAATTATTTAGAGCGTGCAGTGGATGAGATGGTGTACTACCTTGACAGGATACAAGAACCGAGCGGTCTGTTTTATCATGCAACAAGTGCACCTTATTATTGGGCGCGTGGTAATGGTTGGGTTGCTGTGGGGATGGCCGAAATATTAAAACTTTTACCGGGAAACCATCGGCACAAGGCACGTATTCTTGAAAGCTATGTAAAAATGATGGATGCGCTGGTTCGTTATCAAATGAGTAGTGGCATGTGGTCACAATTGGTTAACGATCATTCCGTATGGCCGGAATCGTCCGGTAGTGCCATGTTTACTTACGCGTTGATTACAGGTGTGAAAAATGGTTGGCTCGAAGATGAAAAATATGCCAAAGCTGCCCGTAAAGCTTGGATTGAACTGGTTTCTTATCTTGATCAGAATTACGACTTGAAAGATGTGTGTGAAGGTACAGGGGCTAAAAATGATTATGACTGGTATAAAAACCGTCGGAAGTGGGTTGGAGATTTGCACGGACAGGCTGGTATGTTATGGTGTGCTTATGCACTCATTGAACCGGCAGAATAGGAAGTATTGAAAAACAGATAAAAGTTAACTATAAATGAAAGGAATAGTTCTATGAAAAGTGGTTAAAGAAAAACATGGTAAAAAGGGCCTTGATAAGAGGTGAAATGAATTGTTAATCGTTAAAAAACAATGCAATGTTAAAAACGGAGTATTATACTTTAAATCATTACAAATCGTATGGTAAATTTATGTTTTAAAAAAAGTGTTATGTTATGCGCCTTGTTTGTGTCGTTGTTTACACTATTGGGTGTAGGAACAGCTTTCCCTCAAGATGGCGGGAAAAGGCGTATAACCGGTACGGTAGTCGATGCTAACGGAGAACCATTGATTGGTGCCGCGATTCAGATTCAAAATACGAGCGTCGGTACCATTACGAACGTCGATGGACTTTATGTAATTGATGTGACGGACAATGACATTTTGACTTTCAGCTATGTCGGTTTCTTGAGTCAGAATCTTCCGGTGAAAGGAAAAAATGTATTGAATGTGACTCTGTCGGAAGATTCACAGATGATGGAAGATGTGGTGGTGATAGGTTACGGTAAGGAGAAACGAGCTGCTATGGTGAGTTCGGTAAGTACAATTACATCCAAACAATTGGCTTCTCCTTCTAGCAATATCACCAACAACTTGGCTGGTCAGTTGGCTGGGTTGATTAGTATTCAACGTTCGGCCGAGCCCGGTCGTGATGATGCTGAATTTTGGATTCGTGGTATTAGTACATTCCAGGGTGCTACCAATCCACTTGTATTGGTGGATGGTATTCCACGTGAAATAAGCAATATTGATCCGGATGAAATCGAAACATTCACAGTATTGAAAGATGCGGCTGCTACGGCTGTTTATGGAGCCGAAGGTGCCAATGGGGTTATTTTGGTAACGACTAAACGTGGTACGGTGTCAAAACCGCAAATTTCTTTCCGGGCTGAATATTCAATTGCTAGTCCGCAGCGTGTACCCGACTTTGTGGATTCTTGGGAATATCTTGAATTGGCAAATGAGGCCTTGTTCAATGATGGACAAGACCCATATAAATATCCAGACGAAATCGAATTGTATCGTTCGGAAGCAGACCCGGATCTTTATCCGAATACTAATTGGATGGATGAATTGTTGGATAAGATGGTAAATAATCAACGTTATACCTTGAATTTCAGAGGTGGTGCTGAAAATGCCAAGTATTTTGTATCCATGACTTATTTGCAGCAGGATGGGGTTTTCAAAGAAAATACAAACGGGCTGTATGATAGCGATTTTAATTATCAGCGTTACAATTTGCGAAGCAATATCGACTTGCGTGTGAGCAAAACTACTAATCTGTCGGTGAATTTGGCTGGACAATATGTAGATAGGCGTACGGCTAACCGTTCGGCAGATGATATATTTTCTTTTATGTTGCACACACCTTCACATCTGTTCCCGGCTATATATAGTGATGGTACATTGGCCACTTATGCTGTACAGAGTGATGGTAATAACCGTAACCCATACAACATGTTGTATAATCAAGGGTATAGAAAAGAAAATACAACGAAAATTCAGGCTAATGTAAGTTTGGATCAAGATCTGAAGTTCATTACACCGGGATTGAGCTTAAATGGAAAGATAGGATTTGATTATGATAACAACTTGTCGACCCTTCGTGATTATTGGCCGAGTTTGTACAATGCTACTGGACGTAACGCTGATGGCGACTTGATGTTTATTACTGCAGTTTCCGGCTCACCGGAACTGAAGGAACCTGTATTTACAACAGATGCCTCTAAAGCGTATCGGAAAATCTATATCGAGGGTTCTGTAAATTACGTAAAAACTATTGGGAGAAATGATGTAAAAGCCATGTTGCTTTACAATATGAAAGAAAATCAAAAACATAGTGTTGTCCTTCCTTACCGTAAGCAAAGCATTGTAGGACGTGTAACCTATGGATTTGACAACCGATATTTTGTGGAAGCTAATTTTGGTCTTACTGGTAGTGAAGCTTTTGCATCTGGTAATCGTTGGGGTATTTTTCCTGCGATGGGTGTCAGTTACTACCTATCCAATGAACGTTTTTATCCGCAAGCGTTGAAAGAAGTGTTGAACAGTGCGAAGATACGTGCTTCCATAGGTCGTGCAGGTAACGACCGGGTAAGTGGAGATGCACGATTCCTTTACCGACCCACATTTAAAGAAGACGGTTATAATTTTATGCAAGGTTTTGGTACTGGGGCTGAAAACGGTATAGGTGCAGGTATCTACGATTTGCAGTTTGCGAATAATAATATCCATTGGGAAATTGAACATAAACGTAATGTCGGGATTGACCTTGCTTTTTTTGACAATGCTATTGAGTTGACGGCCGACTATTTCAACGACCTTCGTACTGATATTCTTTTGAAACGTAACACGATACCATCTACAGTTGGATTTCATGAAAATCCGTGGGAAAATTATGGTAAAGTGAAAAACTGGGGGGTTGATGGTAGTTTAAATGCCCGTCACCAATTTGGCGATGTGTTTGTAAGTGCGCGTGGTACGTTTACTTTTGCCCGTAATAAGATATTGGAATACGATGAACTCCCTCAGAAATATAAATATCAGGAAGTGACGGGTACACGTATCGGTGACCGCTTCGTGTACATTGCAGAACGTCTTTACACGGAAGATGACTTCATTCGGACGGAAAACCCGAACGGGACATACCGTTACGAACTGAAACCTGGTCTTCCGACAGTAGCAATAAATGGTATTTTAGGACCGGGCGATATCAAATATACCGATGTGAATAACGATGGTATCATCAATGATTATGATAAAGTGCGTGGTGTGGGGCATCCGTACAATCCGGAAATTAACTACGGTTTTGGATTTAATGTGGAGTATAAAGGATTTTACGTTAGTACGTTCTTTCAGGGAACAGCGAATACAACGATTTTGTTGAGTGAAGGCAACAACACGTTTTGGCCTTTTAACTGGGGAATTGAAAAATCCAATTATCGGGTAGATTTTTTGGATCGTTGGACGGCAGACAATCCGAGTAACGATGTCTTGATGCCTCGTTTGCATGTGGGTTATGGCAATAACGTGAACATAGAACCAAGTACATGGTGGTTGAAAGATGGTAGTTTCTTGCGTTTCAAAAATTTGGAATTTGGTTATAATATCCCCAAAAAGTTCTTGCGGAAAATAAAACTGAATACCGGACGGGTTTATTTGATGGGGCAAAACCTTTGTGTGTGGGATAGTTTTAAATTATGGGATCCGGAAATGGGGAACCGCAACAAAGGGAACAGTTATCCGATGTCCCGCACATTTACATTCGGTCTTGAATTGAGTTTTTAAACGATAGTAATTATGAAATCAAATATAGTAAAATTATTCGTAGCTTGCTCCTTGATTTTCGGAGTGGTATCTTGCAATTATTTGGATGTGTCGGATGAGTTGGCCGGTGGCATTACGGATATATCGGAAGTGTTTGATAATGTGGCCAAGACCAAAGCTTGGTATGGACAGGTTTATGACAATGTGCCTGATTATTCGCGTATGTGGAATTCAGCCGGTATGGGTAATATTTGGGCGTATTATGCAGATGAACTATACTCTCGTATATCTAACAATACGGGTAAATATCAGGAATTCAGTTCTTCTGATAAGGATTCCCATCGTTGGTCCACACTTTATGGTAGTATCCGCCAAGCTAATATCTTTTTGGAGATGGCGAAGCCTATCATGGGGAAAGAAGGTATAGTTACCGGTTCTAATGCTGATCTACTTTTAGAAAGTGATGTGATAGAAATGAAAGCAAACGTGCGTTTTATGCGGGCATTATATCATTTTTATCTGATGGAACTATATGGCCCGATACCTATTGTGGATCATTCTTTTACCCGTGAGGATGATTTGGACATTCCGCGCGCTCCATTGGATTCTGTCATTAATTTTATAGATCGTGAATTGCTTGCTGCAATGCCTGATATGCATCAGGAACCTTATCACGATGATGCAGAACATAGGGCACTTCCGACAAAAGGTGTGGCGTTGGCTTTGCGGGCCAAGTTGTGGGTTTACGCAGCCAGTCCGTTATATAATGGAGGTTTTAGGGAAGCTCTTTCTGTTAAGAATGAGGATGGAGCACAATTGTTTCCGGATTATGACGAGTCGAAATGGCAAAAAGCGGTTGATGCGTGCAAGGACTTCGTTGACTATGCGGATAATGGTAAACGATATGAACTTTATGATACGGGAAATCCCGATGAATCCATTTATAAGTTGTTTCAAGATTATAATAATGAAATTATTTGGGCGACAGCAAAAACGAATTGGGGTAAATTAGGAGACCAGAATTTCGAATCGATGATTACACCACGTTGTGAGCCTAACGGTTTGGGAGGCATCCATGTAGTGCAGGAATTGGTAGATGCATTTTACATGAATGATGGATTACCTATCAAAGGTACTTCATTCCTTCCTAAATCTCCTAATTATATGGAAGATGGATTTGGCACATTGGATGGCTATGAAGTTTCCAATATGTATTTAGGCCGTGAACCCCGTTTCTATAACACAATTACATTCAGTGGTAAAAAGTGGCATATGAGCGGAACGGAGGTTCAGTTTTATAAGGGTGGTAATGCAGATAAATCCAAACCTGACGGCGCACCAGTTACCGGTTACCTTCTTTATAAACGTGCTTGCCGTGAGGTACATGGTACCGCTCATAATGCCTTGAAGTCGAAGTTCAGACCATCGATTATTTTCCGTTTGGCCGATTTCTATCTGCTTTATGCCGAAGCGGTAAATGAAGTCAATCCGAATGATACGAGGGTTTTGCAATATCTCAATGCGGTGCGGAAACGTGCAGGTTTGCCCAATATAGAAGTGTTGAATCCTGCAATAGTTGGTGATAAGGATTTGCAACGTGCCGCTATTCAGCGTGAGCGTCGTATAGAGTTGGCTACTGAAGGACAACGCTATTTTGATGTACGGCGTTGGATGATTGCAGAAACGGAAGAAGGTCGTCAAGGGGGTGAATTTCACGGCATGAATATCGATGGAAATAAGCAGGCTTTTCATACCCGCATGCGTTTTCAAACTCGTTCATTCAAACGTAAAAATTATTGGTATCCTGTGCCGTTAGAAGAAATGCAGCGTAGTGAAGTCTTGGTACAAAATCCAGGATGGGATTAATCCGCTCAATATTGATTGATATAAAAACGGGTACTGTCGTTAGAAAGTAGTATGTAGTATTCGAATCATAAATATAAATAATATTTTTAATGAGTCAAAACATGAAAAAGAATATAATAATCGTTTTTTTATCCGTATTTGTGTTTTTTTGCTTGTTTACGGTAGGATGCGATGACAATATCCCTCCCTTGAATGTGGATGGTGTGCCAGTCGATAGCATTCGATTAAAAGATAGTTTTAAGAACCGTTTGGTTGATGGTAGTTTTATTTTGGAAGAAGGGGATACGGCCCATATCAACTTGCAGGTGGACGTGTTCCCTGAAAATGCTACAGACTTGGCTCAGTCATTTTATTCATCCAATATAGATGTGGCCACAGTGACAGCAAAAGGAGTTTTGAATGCCAATAAAGAAGGTGAAAGTGAAATTACGATTATGGTAGGTGGACATGAGGCTTCTTTTATGTTGAAAGTTCTTGCCAAGATTGTTATTCCTGCTACATCCGTAGAGTTCGCTTTAGATAACATAAATGTTATGTTGGGAATGGAATATAATTTGATTAATCAGTTGGTAATAAAACCATTGGAAGCAAACGATGGCGTTGATTTTATATCGTCTGATCCGACAGTATTATCTATTGATGATAATGGTATTGCTACCGGTTTGAAAGAAGGTACGGTTACTGTAACGGCTTCTTCAAAAGCCAATCCGGAAATTTCAGCTTCAACGACAGTAACTGTAAGTCGCTTTGAAGGTGATTATGATCGGGTTTCGTGGACCATGACGGCTTCGCAGGATTTATCAGGTTGGAATTCGAGCAGTGAAGGTAACAGCTTGACGGCGGCATTGGATGGTAATTCGGCGACTAACTTCTGTTTGGTAAAACCCGGTAAAAATTACGGAGGAATCACCAATACGGATAGTCCGCTTTGGTTTGTTATCGATATGAAGATACAGCAACCGGTAAGTTACTTCCGCATCAAGCACAGACAACAGAACATGACAGGCCTTAGATGGCGTGGTTTCGAAAAGATTGAAGGTAGCAACGATGGTCAGACTTTTGAAACAATAGCAACCGATGTCTTTGTACCAGGTTGGGAAGTAGAAGATGATTATGAGTCTGACAATGTTGCGATACCTGCTTACGAAAAAACATACCGTTACATCCGTTTCTATGCATCGAATGCTGGAGCTAATGAACAGTATTTCGCAAGAACAGACCGTGGTACGGTTCAGATAGAAGAAATCTATCTCGGTATCGAATGGAATGAATAAAACTGATAAGGCTGAATGCAGAGATGTGAGTTAGTCGCATCTTTGCATTCGCCTTCGTTTATTTTTTAGAGTTATAAATAATTAAAAGAAAAGACTTATGAAAAAACTGATTTTTTTACTCGGATTAAGTTTGCTGTCAACCGGTATGATATGCGCCCAGGAAGAACAACCCACAACGCCTTCACAACCGACAGATGTGGTGTGGGATATTATGAATAAAAACATGGCAGAATCTGTATGGAATGAAAACGGTAACTCTGAATTAAATACAGCGTGGAGCTCTTATGTGGGTGCAGGTTTGAAGAATTTTCCAGATGAATATGGCATTGTTCAAAATGAAGGGGATGATCATGTGAATGTCTATAAGTACAAAACGAACAGTACCGGAGGCTATTCTCTTAATATCAGTAAAGGAGTATCGGTGGTTGCAGGAAATGCTTATACGATGGAATATGAATTGCGTATTAATTCTGTAGATAAAGAAAAATATCCAGATGGGGACGATGGGTATGAGTTGACGGCTATTATTTCCAGGTTATTTAAAACAACGTGCGATTTGCAATTAGGATATGATTCGGAAGGTAATGGTTACATTACGTTGGAAAAAACTTGGGGGAATATTACAGCTGAAAATCGCAAGTCTCTTGATATAGAGAACTACCATCTTTATCGTATCATCTTATCAGAGGATGCCAAGACTTTTGATTTATACGTAGATGGAGAATTGGTATATGATGATGCCTCTACAAATTCTGCCACGAATGCTAGCAATATAATGTGTGTGGGATCTGCAGCAGAACGTTCTCGTTGTAATTTTGATCTTAAAAGCGCTAAGATGGCTACAGGAGCGTGGATTCCTGAACCGGAAGATGACGATCCTACCGTACCGACTCTTCGGGAGGAAATTACCGGGAATGCACTTTCTGTTTATCCTACCGTATTGCACCGAGGAGGACAGTTTACTGTAACGACTCAAGCGGAAAACGTGGAAGTCGCTGTTTTCGACCTTAGTGGCAAACAGCTTTCCACAACAAATGGCTGCACGGTAATAGCCCCAATGAATTCAGGTATGTACATCGTGAAAGTGAGTGCAGATGGTATTATGGGTAAAGAACTGAAAATAGTTGTGATAGAATAGTTTGATGTTTGTAAATGAAGGGAACTCGGTATTATAGTACCGAGTATCCTTTCTTTATTTTAAATTGGGTAAATCAATGTGAATATGAAAGCAACTTCCATTCTATTGCTGTCGGCCAGCCTGCTGCTCGGTGCATGCCGGCCTTCAGGCCCCAGACACATCATGCTGGCCAACAACACCGGCAGCGACCGTACCGACGAAGCCTTCACGATTGCGCGCAACGAGCTGCGTCCTGCCGATGACAACCTGCTGCCCGCCCTGAAACAGGCCGACGGCACCTACGTACCCACGCAAATCGATGACCTGGACGGCGACGGACAGTGGGACGAGATGGCGTTCGTCTACTCGCTGAAAAACGGTGGACAGGCCACGTTGGATCT
>CASEAJ010000125.1 GCA_949285425.1 uncultured Porphyromonadaceae bacterium | reverse complement strand
GGTCGTGACCCGCGACATGCTGAGGTCGTGACCCGCGACATGCTGAGGTCGTGACCCGCGACATGCTGAGGTCGTGACCCGCGACATGCTGAGGTCGTAAACGGGCACGCTATAGTGTCATTTTCAAAGACCTTCGTTACCCTACAAACATAAGGATTTATTCTTGAAAATGCAAACATTATATTTCCATTTCTCTTAAAAATATCGATGGGGGAAAGAGGGGGACATATACTTGGGAAAAATGGGGGATATATATATAATGTATGATTCTACTGGACTATTCCCGGCTCCCCTCCTTCGGAGGGGCCGGGGGAGGCTTCAGTTCGGGGCCGGGGCGGGCCCTACATCGGGTCCACGTCAAACGACAGGCGCACCGAGCGGAAGGCTTCTTCGGCCACCAGCCGGTTGCCCGCGCGGCGCAGCAGCTCCTTGGCCTGCGCGGCCGAAGCGGTAAGTTCAATCTTGAGCATGATTTGCTTGATGTAGAAGTTCTGCACACGGGGCACCAACGGGTCGTTCGGCCCCAGCACGCGCGGCCCGAACACCTGTCTCAGGTCGGCAGCCAGACGCGCGGCGGCCCGGCGCACCACAGCGGCATCGCGGTGACGCAGCGACACCTGCACCAGACGCACGTAGGGCGGATAGCGGAACTGGCTGCGCTCGGCACACTGCGCGGCAAACATGCCCTCGTAGTCGTGGGCCATCAGGCGGGCGATGATGGGGTGGTCGGGCTGCGAGGTCTGCACCACGACGGTGCCCCGAGTGCCGCGCCGCCCCGCCCGTCCGGCCACCTGCTCCATGAGCTGGAAGGCCCGTTCGTGGGCCCGGAAGTCGGGGAAGTTGAGCAGGTTGTCGGCGTTGAGAATGCCTACCAGGCTGACCCGCTCGAAGTCCAGCCCCTTGGTCACCATCTGCGTGCCCACAAGGATGTCCACCCGGTGCTGTTCGAAGTCGTCGAGTATCTTCTCGTACGCCTTGCGCGTGCGGGTGGTGTCAAGGTCCATACGGGCCGTGCGCGCCTCGGGAAACAGGGTGTGCAGCTCGTCCTCCACCCGCTCGGTACCGAATCCGCGCTCGGACAGCCCCGGCGTGTGGCACACGGGACATTCTGCCGGGATAGGCTCCGTGTAGCCGCAATAGTGGCACGCCAGCGTGTTGAACGCACGGTGCACCGTCAGGCTCACGTCGCAGTTGCGGCAGCGGGGCACATACGAGCAGGCGGGGCACTCCACCAGCGGGGCATATCCGCGCCGGTTCTGAAACAGGATGACCTGCCCCCCCTCGGCCAGTGCGGCCCGCATGCGGGTGATGAGTTCGGGGGTGAAATGGGCCTCCATCTGCTTGCGGCGGTAAGCCTCCTTCAGGTCGGCCACCACCATGTGGGGCAGGGCCACGTCCTCGTGCCGGTGCGTGAGCCGCACCAGGCCGTACTTGCCCGCACGGGTGGCGTTGAAGTAGGACTCCACCGACGGGGTGGCCGTGCCCAGCAGCGTGCGCGCCCCGCACATCGAAGCCAGCACAATGGCGGCGTTGCGGGCATGGTAGCGCGGAGAGGGGTCGAACTGCTTGTACGAGCTTTCGTGTTCCTCGTCGACAATGACCAGCCCCAGCCGGCTGAAGGGCAGGAACACCGATGAGCGCACACCTATGATGACATCGTAGCCGCCGTCGGTGAGCACGTTGCGCCACGTCTCCACCCGCTCGGCGTCGGAGAACTTCGAGTGGTACACGCCAAGACGGTTGCCGAACACGCGCCGCAGACGCGCGGTGAGCTGGGCGGTGAGCGCAATTTCAGGCACCAGGTAAAGCACCTGCCGGCCCTCGGCCAGCGTCCGTTGCATGAGGTGCATGTATATCTCGGTCTTTCCGCTCGACGTCACGCCGTGCAGCAGCACCACCGGCCGGTCGGCAAACTGCCTCTCTATGTCGTCAAGCGCCTCCTGCTGCCAGGGGTTGAGCGGGCGCACCGGCTCCGTGTCGCGTCCATACACCTCGAGCCGACCCACTTCCTTGCGATACAGCTCGAACACGCCCCGCTGCACCAGCGCCGCGAGCACCGCCGGCGACGCCCCGGCCCGCTCGAGCAACTGGTGCCGGCTCACCTCGCACACATTGGAGGTGAGGCAACGCGAAAGGTCCACATAGTGCATAAGCAGGTCGAGCTGCTTGCGTGCCCGGTTCAGCTGGTTGAACACATGATGCAGGGCCTCCCCACCCTGTACCGCCGGCGCCAGGCGCACATAAATGTCGGTCTTCGGGCGGAAACGTTGCGCCAGTTCCTCGCTCACCTCCACGGCCCCCGCTTCCACCAGTGCCCTGAGGGCGGGCAGCACGTTGCGCAGCGAGCAGGCGCGCGCCAGTTCGTCCACGGTGCGGTCGGTGCCGTCGGCCAATGCGTCGAGCAGGCGGCGTTCGCGTTCGGAAAAGGCCGAGGCATCGCCCTCGTAGGCAGCGTTGGCACGCACGCGGGTCTCGCTCTCGAGCTTCAGACCAGCCGGAACCGCCGCCTCGTACACATCGCCCAGCGTAGACTGATAATACGAAGCCACCCACTCCCAAAAACGCAGCTGGGCAGCCCCCAGCACCGGAGCGCCATCGAGCACCGCCAGCACTTCCTTGGCCTCGTACAGTTCGGGAGGCGTGTCGTGCACCATATAGACAATGGCCGTATAGAGTTTCTTCTTGCCGAACGGCACCACAACGCGCATGCCCACCTGCACCATGCCCTTCCACTCGTCGGGCACAGCGTAGGTGAACGCCCCTTCCACAGGCAGGGGCACAATGACGTCGACGTATTTTCCGTTCATACCTTATATATATGTAGGCGGCAAGCGCGCAAGTTACGGATAAAGCACCAGCCCCGCCGCTCCGGCCAGCACAATAAGCAGAATGGGGTGCATCTTGAACTTGAAGGTGAGCATGAATGCCGCCACGAACAGCAGCAGGCTTTTGTAGTCAACGAAGTTCTCGCGGTTCAGCAGCAACATGGCGGCGGCGGCAATAAGTCCCACCACCGTAGGCCGCAACGCACTCAAGGCATACTCCATGTATTTGTTGCCCTGCACGGCCAGCACAAAACGGCTCAAAAGAAGCATAATGATGAAGGATGGCAAAGTAATGGCCAACGTAGCCACCACGGCTCCCCACACACTGCCGGTGGCCGCATAGCCCACGTACGTTGCACTGTTGATGCCAATGGGGCCGGGGGTCATCTGCGAAATGGCGACAATGTCGGTCAGCTCACTCTGCGAAAGCCAGCCATGAGCCACCACAATCTCGTGCTGTATCAGCGACAGAATGGCATATCCGCCCCCGAAGGCGAACAGCCCGATTTTGAAAAACGATATAAACAACTGAAGATATAACATAGCGTGCGACGAATAAAAAGAGGTTAATGTGAAGTCCCGACCGGACCATTCGGACGGTCGCTCCCCTTCACTTTACGACTCATGAATACCCCATAGGCAACGCCACCCACAATGGCCACCGCAATGACAATAACCGGCGACACATGCAGCACCCCAATGAGCAACGCCGCCCCTATCGGGATAAAGGCGGTCTTGGCTGTCACGTTGGCAGCCTTGGCCATCTGCCACACCGGAGCGGCAATCAACGCCACAATGGCCGGACGAATGCCGAGGAATATGCGCCTTACCACCTCATTGTCCTGAATGTCGGTAAACGCCATGGCCACCAGCAGGATAATGAGAAACGACGGCAAGGCACAGCCGAGCGAGGTGACAAGACTTCCCTTCACACCCCTTATCTTGTAACCGACAAAGATAGAAGTATTGATGGCAATCACCCCCGGAGCCGACTGTGCCAGTGCCAGCATGTCAATGAAGTCCTTCCGGTCAATCCACTTCTTGTTCTGCACAATCTCCCGCTCCAGCAAGGGAATCATGGCATAGCCTCCCCCCAGCGTGAATGCCCCAATCTTGAAAAAAATCCAAAACAACTGAGCATATATTTTCATGGGTGCAAAGATAGGAAAACAAACCGATTATCCCGAGGCAACAAGACATTTTATCACCCGTACCCAGCGCTACTCAATCACGTTACCGAAGTCTGCCCATACCTGTGGATCCACCTTTATTTCGAACGCACCAGCACTATTGTACAATAGTTTGTTGTCTTGCACTTTCACATCATCACAGCCTTCCATCATTTTATCCAATACGACACCATATTGGCTGTTTCCTTCCATCAAATTGTTTTCTATAACGACATGACGCACATCAGCACAATAAATGCCAGACAAAGTGTTCCTGGCAAATTCATTCTGCACAACCGATATGTTTTCAGAACAAGTCAGTTCTACTCCATGTCCCCACAACGAGGAATCGAAACGACTTTCAAGTAACGTCACATGACTACTTCTTGTCACCCGCAGATTATGATGGAAATACGGTCCGGGTACCACAGCAGAACCATTGTTATCCAAATCGCATTTTCGCAAGACCACGTTTTCCGCCCCTGATACAAAAATTCCATTTTTCGTGAAATTGCGTATTGTCAGGTTCTCAAGACAAATATCCTTTATTTGTCCGACAGAATCAGCTAAAAGAACACAATCCCTTCACGGCTCGGCGCATTACCATATGAGCGTCCGTTCCGCTCATGATTGGGGTCGAAAGCCACACCCGCTTTTGTTGCCCCTTCAATCAACATATTGCGCAATAACACATCCGACAATTCATTTTCACGTTTAATTATAGTCGGTCCGACAGCCTTTTCTGCCAACATAAGCACCGTACCTCTACCCTTTCCTTGCAAACGGGTTCCACTAACCAGACACAACGGTTCATTCAACACATGAATTCCTTCATCTAACATAACCCAACGACCAGCCGCCTCATTTATTGCTTTTTGAATATTCTCTCCCGGTCGAAGCAAGATTTCTTCACCCGACGTTTCCATTTTCCCATTCAAGGCACCCGTCACCGAAGGTTTCACCATTTGTTCCACTTGTAATGTTGTCAGTCCTTCGGGCAAATCCACCTTGTCAGTACAACGAGTACCCGACAATACTCCAAAAGAGGCTTCTTTTTCCACTGTCCTATTTATCTCTTTCTCAAAACCATTGTCAAGCATCCGGGTATAGGGCAAATCAATACCTTTAACATCAGCATAGTGATGGTAAATTGGATAATATATATCAAAAATCTTTCCCATATCCCGATAGGATATTTCTCCCCATACCGGCACATCATATCCTAACAAAAAACGGGCAGCATATTCAACTCCTTGTGCTAACCTATAATCTGCAACCGAATATAAATCCAAGCCTTGAGTCCATGCCACCTGACAGGCTTTGGCAAACTCACCCAAGCCAAGCTGTACATGTCCCCAATCACGTGTTGCTTCCTGACACTGCCCACCCGGATAGATATACTTAGTAATACCTCCATTACCAATGCCATGATAGAAACGTTCCACCGCCCTGTCAAACATTTCGTAATCATCCAAGAACACCCCCATACACATCATGGTGTATATCATAGATCCATCCCAATTACCATTTGCTTCAGGAAAAAAATCTTTGATCGTAGGATAATAAACCGTACGTAACATTCTCTCAAATTGAACGATATCATCTTGCTTCCAACCCGAATCCGTGTTCCGTAACAATTCAGCCGCATTGAGATAATACTGCCCAAACAAACCCACATTCAATTTTGCATTATTTCCATCAAAACCCCATAAGTGTTGGGACCATATGTTCAACAATTCAATTACACGTTCTGCATATTCCTTTTCATTGGTAACATACCAAATCAATGCACAAGCATAGGCCTGTTTTGCCGCCGAAGAGAATTCCTCTCCACCAATACTATTAGCTCCATAGGCCCCTACCGAAACATAACCACAAGCTACTGGATTTGTACTTATATCCGTTTCTGCTTTCAGTCTCTCAAACGCAGAGGACCAAGGTTCATTTTCCAACAATACATTTTCCTTCAAGAAATCCAAATCGGCCTTCGACTGAAGCATTCCCGGATGCGAAAAAGGTTTATCCAAATACTTTTTCGACTGTTGTTTTTGAGGACCACACGACACAGTCAGGAACAGTCCACCTATCAGCACAAAAAAATTAATTTTCCGTTCATTTCATTAATATCTTATTTATAGTCAACTATTTTCTTTAATTTTCTTATAACGAACCAAAGCTTCCATACAATAATAATCCGCATAATTGATTGCTGCATCAATCTCATAGCCGGCCGGATAATTACCGGTAGAATGTAATAAAAATGCAGGCGACGTTACTCCGGCCCAATACTTATCAGATAACAGCGAACACAACATTCTTTCTGCCTCAAGGAAATATTTTTGCGACTTCAAACTATCAGTTTCCAATTGTGACAATTCAAGAAGAGCCGATGCGACAACCGCTGCTGCCGAAGCATCTTTAGGCTCATCAGGAATATTTGGCGCATAAAAATCCCAATAAGGCACATAATCATCCGGCAAATGTTCCAAATACACATCAGCCACATGCTCTGCAAAATTCAAAAATTCTTTGTTCTTCGTTTCCCTATATACCATTGTGTAACCATAAATAGCCCAAGCCTGTCCACGTGCCCAGAATGACTCATCATACGCTCCCTGGTTGGTGACACCTTTGATCAATTCACCACTGACCGTATCATACACAGCCACATGATAGCATGTATAATCTTCCCTAAAATGGTTTTTCATGGTTACCCGGGCATGTTTTTCCGCCATATCGTAATAAGAAGGATTACCTCCATTTTTAGATGCCCAAAATAACAATTCAAGATTCATCATGTTGTCTATAATCGTATTGTGAGGCCATCCTTTCTGTTGCTTCATGTAAGGCCAAGAACAGATAGTGCCCACAACCGGATGATACAATTTTGCCAGTTTGTCTGCCCCATCCAATGCGGCTTGCTTGTAATGTTCTTCGCCTGTAAGACGGTACGCATTGACAAAACTACACAAGAATTGAAAACCCAAATCATGATCACCCGAATACTGAGGTTCCAGCAGTTGTTCCATACATGCCGTATAATGAACAGCATTTTCTTTAATAAAAGCATCACACGAAGTTTCATAACCATACCACAAAATGCCAGGCCAAAAACCACTGGTCCAATCATATACAGAAACCAGGCTCCACAAGCTATCCTTTAATGACATACTGCGCGGCAATAAACAGGAGTCTGTTTCCAACTGTGACAAAGTCTGTTTCATCTTCTGTTCACAACTTTTCAAGGCACCTTCCACCTCTATTTTTCCAACATTACCACTACATGCACAAAAAACACCGGCAAATAATACCAGCAATAAGCCGGCACGCATCTTCTTATTCATTTCCATCGTTACATTTTTTTGTTGAATGAGCAATTCCGTAAACAAAAGCATCTTGCTCATTCCAGCAATCCATATAAGTTTATAGCATTTCTGTTGTAATCATTAATACTGCCAAATTCACTTTACCCATTTTTTACAGATTCATCTGCATAAATAGATACTAAGTCAAAAAGGGACATGCAACATATTGATTAATGTCGCATATCCCTTCTTTCTACTTCATCCAAGCAACCATCACAAATTATTTTAGCAATATCAAATCACCAACAGTATCCACATCTTTTGAATTGACGTTGCCAAACCATGTCATGTAAGCATTCCGTCCACCCCCGTCATCTTCATTCACAATCAACGCCAGACCCAGATTAGCTCCCGGTTTCACAACAAACGGTGCCAGACAACTCCATGGGAAAGCAATTTCATAAACCACATCTCCACTTCCGTCCTTCGCACGCGATATGGCCACTTTCACATCCGGCTTATTTCCTGTTGCCACCGAACCGGTAGCCGAGAGTGTACACCAAGTCTGAACCCCTTTTGTTCCTTCACCTATCGAATACTCATACTTTCCTATCTTATATTGTTGGGTTCGTACGGGATCAATCAGAAATTGCAACCCATCTTGTTGCCACAAATCAGCATCAGACTGTACAATTTTTCCCGCTATGTCATCCTTCACGTCCAAACTGACATAAAAATAATCATCATCCCACAAATAACGGATTTCTGCAGACAAATCATCTGGACCTGTCCAATCCTGAACAGCAGCCTCTCGCCTGACAAACGCAAAAAACTGACTTCTTTTATCCAATTTGCAGACCAAAGCCTTTTTCCAATCAGCCTCATCCAAATGCCCATCTACCTTTATCTTTTTTCTGACCTTAGGTACACCATAAAACGATGAAACCGGACGTTCCTGCACAACGACACGTCCCAAAGCATCACGTACAGTTGCCCTTATCCGGTATACCTTGTATAAATCAACATTATCCATTTCCAAAGTCAGATTTCTGGTTTCATTTCCAGCCAAAGTAAGATTACCTGATGGAACCGAAACGAAATAAGCTGTCGGAATCTGTTGGCTTGTAAAGTTACCATTATCCAATTCCTGTTCTCCATAAAGTTCGACATCCCATTCTAACGTTTGGGCTGACGTACTGTTGTTTCTTATTTGCAAGTCAACAGAAACTTTCTTCCCTTTTTCATAAGGGTTAGGAAGTACCTGCAACGAAAGAGCACCCGCAATCACCGGACGATAGGACAAGTCGGCCAACACTAATCCATGTTCATCACGTGCCTGCAAATGAATATCCGCCTCACGAATAGAACTCTGCTCTGTTCCTTTTACTGTATACGTGAGTATTGTACTTCCGTTTTCCTGATTTTCCTGGCATTGTACTTGTGTCCAAAATGGAGGTAACTGCAATTCTATCTGCTCTTTTTTCAGATTTTCAAGCTGAACGGAAAAACGGGCGGGCTCTCCGGCTACCATCATGGCAGGCATATCGACCAGTTTCATTGCCGGCATACCGAGACTTTCCGGCAACTTAGAATCCCCTCCACAATAAAGCAACAAGACAGGTTCCTCACTTACCGTAATTGTAATTCCCTGCTTGGCGGCATGGAAGTTACGGATTCTTCCATCAATAGCTATTGATTTCACCGCTGTCACATCCCGTAACGGAAGGAATATATCCCTGCGTCCTTTTTCATTGTAAAGCACCTGCAGTTTATTCCCTTCCTTATCCGCAAACAGAAATGCCCGGGTATTTCCGTCATATATCTTATCTTCCACATATTTCTTTATAGCCAGACTGTTGACCATATTGTAATAGGCTATCGCATCCATTTTCGGAGCATAGCAATTGTAACGACAGTCAAACACATTGTGTGCCGAGCCGAAGGAATCATGATTTTTTCCTTCCGGATCGGGGTAAAGCAACCCGAACCAAGACATGCTTGCCCCACCTCCGGCAAAAAAGTTTACAGACTTTCTATAAAGTTCCGACGCCACTGAAATACGTGCCATTCCCTGACTGTTCAATCCCAATTCTGTAGACCATATCGGTTTGGCTTCACCGTATTTTTCAAACATAGCCGGATATTTTGCCGATACAATATCCCTGACACTTTCGGCCGATTCATACACATGAAAGTCATAGGCATCACACCACTTACCATATCCGTAACGGGCAAAATCATCATTCGGCCCGACCGATGTTCCAACCACATAAATACTTGGATCTATACGTTTTATCTCCTCATACACAATACGGTAAGCTTCCACATTTGCCTGCACATCCTCTCCCTTCGCATGAGGTTCATTACCCAAATTGACAATCATAGGACGTACATGCTTGTATTTTTCTATAAAGTTCCGCACACCAAGGCGTATTTTTTCTCCGTCATTGGCCAACAGTTCCTTCCAACCCTCACTACGTTGCTCCACGGCATGAGCTACAGAACCGGTAAGATATCCCATGCCCAGTTCTTCCACCAAATCAAGTCCTGGAGCATTGGTCTGTTCCCAATCCGGACTCATGTTACCCCAAATGCCACAAATGCGTATTCCCAAACGATGAGTCAGGCGAATATATTCCGAAATGCGATTGTCCCAATTACGGCTGGTCCATGGAATATCTTCCGGCCGATAACGATTGGCTTCCGCTTCCGGTAAAATGGCAAATGAACTGTAATCCGTATAGACCAATGGAGTACCTTGGCAAACAGTAGCATATACTTCATAATAACGCCCTATCTCCAAAGGATAATCCCGCATATCAAACTTCACCCGATAACGATAAGGAGCCGTATTCCCCATCATCTCCGTCAAACGGTAACGCGTCCATGTTCCCTGTTCCGCTCCCCAATAATCTTTCACATTCAAACTAATCTCCTTTTCTGATTCAGACAACGGACGATCACTCCAGACTTCCACATTCACCTCACGAGCATCTGACGGATAAATCAAATTACCCAGCTGCACCGTAGAAAACATAATTCTTTTTATAGGGGTACGTGGTTTGGAATTTTCAGATAATGAAACCGACAAGTCATCTACCCAGAATTTTCCTGGGGTTTCTTTACGTATTGATGCACAAAAACGTATTCCCGCAACATTTTCTGTCAATTCTATGTCCTTCTGTCCTTGTTTCCACGGATTTTTATTATACAAACTGATTAGAAAAACCCGTTCCAATACACGGCCTGAACGATCCAATATTTCCACAGACAAATCACCCTGATAGGAATTGTCCATAGATTGCAATTCCGATTTCACCGCATAACCTACACTCCACACACCTTCATGCAACAGAATAGGCTGACTTGTTGCCGACACTTCACTATATAGCGTACGTTCGGTTTTCTCCAAAAGCAAGGCCCCCGAAGACTTGAATCCCTGTGATTTATCCAATTTTACATCACCCAAAAAAGTCCATTCAGAAACCATTTTTTCCGAATTATCAAAAGACACACTCCAATCTGTCTGTGCTTTTACATGAAAAGAAGTTGTCATGGCAAACCACGACAGTAAAAAGACACAATTTCTCGCTTTCTTCATAAAAACATAAAATTTTATACGATTAAAGCAAGAAAATGCATTGACAGAGTTTTTTATCAACCAAGCATTTTCTTGCTTTTCATCTAATTATGATTCTATATCAAATAAAACCTATCGGATAACTACCTTGGATATTTTCTCGCCGGCTTTGACAATATAAAGTCCTTTCTCCAGGAAAAATTCAGACGATGCGTTACTCAAAACCTGCTTTCCACTCAACGAATAAACATCTATTAGCACATTGTCCGCATTATGAACCTTTACAAAATTACCCGAAACACTTACGTTGATTTGACTCACATTTATATCAGAGACAAACGTAGGTATAGTTTGGGTGTTAAACTCTACAAAACGAATTTTATGAGTGTCTTTACCCCATGTTGCCGTGTTGGGTCCAGTTTCCACAACCGAAGCACCACTCTTGTTCCATGCCCTCATTCGACCTTTCACATCAACCAAGCAATAACAATCTTCCATCGCATCAGAAGCTGTAATCACCGGAATCCAATCTGAAACTACAGTTGACAAATCAATATCTTGATTCGAAAATCCCACCTGAGTCCATTCTGCAGCTGCCAATTCACGGGCATACAAATCTTCACTCAAGACAACACCATCTCCAACGGTTTTTCCAGCCAAGTATGCTTTATTGTAAATTTTAAAGCCATCGGTCATATTACCGACAAAACAATACAGAAACTTATCTTCCGGATTGTCATAATCAGGATCCGTCCAAGCGATGCCCAAGGGCTGGTTCAAACCGTTCGGAGTCCAACATTTGAAACCATCCTTATCATCCACATACCACTGAATGAAATACCAATAAGCACCTTCACCCGTATCTGCACTCACCTTGAAAGGTGGTTCTTTTGTCACCTGCACAAATGTAACCGCATAACAATTTACCCAATCCTCACTCACTATCTTTTTGTCGACTTCAATAAAAGAACCGTTCGATTTGTTCCAACCAAATTGTTTGGTTGCATCGACCATCTGATATTCACCGTCTGCATTGGTTTTACCAGGCAACCATTTATCAACATACGTGTAAGTATCCGAATTTTCTTCTGCCGGTAAATTCGAAAAACCTCCCTTCATGAGCCAATTATCTCCCTTGGGAAGAGTTTGAAACTTTAGGTCTTTGTCCAACGTAACGTCATCTACAACCTTCCCTTTCAAGAAAGCCTTGTTATAGATTTCAAAACCATCAGTCTCATTTCCCACAAAACAAAACAGGTATTTATCCGCAGGATTTAACAAATCCGGATCTGTCCACATAATTTCAAGTGGTTTTTCCAGGTTCGCAGGTGCACCAAGGCATTTTACACCATCTCCTCCGGCATCCCATTTAATCAAATACCAGATAGCACCGTTTCCGGTATCCGTACTCGGTTTAAAAGGCAACTCGGCCCACATCAATAAACTGCATGCCATAAAGGCAAATAAAAAAGTAAGTTTTCTCATGATGATAATTGTTAAAAATGAAACAATAAGTTAATTGTGCTTCAAAAATAAGAGCCAACGATTAATAAAAAATTAATAAAACATTAACACAGAGCACGCACACCGCTTCTTTACATTATTTAACCATTCTTTTATCAACAAATACAAATGCCACAGTTAAACAACGAGCAAAATAGCAAATCATCACCAACTGCGGTTTCCAATGCCACAGCCGAAAAAGGCAAGCCTGTGGCAAACAAGGTCAACAAGGTCAATTTCTCTGAATTCATAACAACATAGTTTATAAGGAAAACATAAAGAAAACAAATTTCAAGCAATAACTATCTATAACGTTCATTTTGCCAAGGAACCATACCTGCCTGACGAATGTGTTCCATTAAATTCAGGAACAACCGTTCATATTCATCCGAATCTGTCTGCAACGGCCTCTGTTCTTCCGGATCATCTTTAAGATTGAAGAACTGTATCGGTTCCCAAGGAGTGTTCTGGAGAATCTTGTAATCTCCATAACGGGAAGCATAATAGGCCATACCTCCATACCGGAAATTACCTTCCCGACGCACCCAATAGGCCATACGGTTATCCGTATCCAAAGACTCACCACGTAACAAAGGCAATATGCTCATCCCATCAATCTCATGTTTGACCGGAATCCCTGTCAATTCACACAAAGTCGGGAAAATATCCGATAGCATCACAAAGTTGTCCAGAACTGCAGGACGAATCTCACCCTGCCAATAGCAGCCTCCCGCAACGCGGATGCCACCTTCATACATATCCTCCTTGGCACCACGGAACGGACCGTTGTTTGCTCCCGCGTCTGCTTGACCACCATTGTCCGATGCAAACAAAATCAGTGTATTTTCCAGCTGCCCGCTCTTCTCCAGTGACTCATAAACCCTTCCGACATGATAATCCAAGTGCTCAACCAAGGCTACAAGTTTCGCCCGCTTCAAAGACAGGGACGGGTCGCGTTCCTGTACCTTCTCCAGCCACTCTTTCGGAGGTTGAACCGGAGTATGAGGTGCATTATAAGCCAAATACATAAAGAACGGCTTCTTGTCCCCTTTCCGTTTCCGATCCTGAATATATTGAATTGCCCAATCGGAGAAAAGTTCCGTCGCATGTCCCTGTGGATCGATCAGTTTCTGGTTTTCCCTCATATAATTATTTCCAAAACGGCGATGCGTATAATAATCATCCATCATATCACCTAAGAAACCATGGAAATAATCAAATCCTCGCTCAGTCGGAGTATTGGGCGACTCCAATCCCAAATGCCATTTTCCGATGATGGCTGTCTGGTAATCAGCCTGCTTCAACATTTGCGGCAACAATACCGCATTTTCCGAAAGATATCCCCAACTGTCTTCCTTATGGGTCCTGATGACTCCGGGCACACCAACCATATCCGGGTATCGCCCGGTCAACAGGGATGCCCGACTCGGTGAAGAAACCGGACAGTTAGCATGGAAATTTGTAAAACGGATTCCCTCATTCAACAAGCGGTCTATATTGGGTGTACGCACATCTTTCGTTCCTTCCTGACATGAAAGATCTCCATATCCCAAATCATCCACCAAAATCATTAATATGTTAGGAGCATTCGTCCTAAAATTATTTGGAGTTTCTGCTTTCACTCCAATCGCCGAGAAACAAGCTATTGGCAAGGTCAAACTCGCCAACACATTTTTTCTTTCACGTTTCATACACATTCATTATTAGCTCGTTAACAATAAGTTCTTTAAAATTTTCTCCTATAATTCATGCCGATTCACCACTACTCAGATAAATCGTCTGAACTATCAAATAAGCAAATAAAAACTACCATAAATGGATTCCATTAAATGCTTTATTTGTTTTCTACTATCCGGCTTTATTTTTCTTTGAAAGGGGCTTATGATTATACATTTGAAAATGAACACATAAAAGATAGCGCATGTAAACAAAAGTACATTCCCCCAAGATAAAATTTTATGACGGGCAATTTGTAAAGCCCACCAATAGTATATGTCGCATTCTTCTATAGTATATTGAGTAATCTTCTATAGTATTTTGAGTAATCTTCTATAGTATTTTGAGTAATCTTCTATAGTATTTTGAAATGCTTTCTATAGTATTTTCTTCCACTCATTGGCCTGTCTTTTTCATATCAAAAAAATGAAATTAAGGGGAGACCATCCAGACACATTATTCTTCTGAAATAAGCCTCCCCTTTTTACTTCCAATACAGTTAACGGTTTTTATTTGTCTAAAGTCGGAATTTGCCCCGCATTTGAAGCCCAATCCTTATTCGGATATGCTCCCATAACAAACTCCAATTCACCTCCCTTGACAACATCTTCATGATGAATCCATGGCTTGTTCCAAACTTCACCATTCAACGTTGCCGATTGTATATAGTGATGGTCAGGACTGTAGTTCCTACATTTCACTGTAAAAGTCTTGCCGGGACCCACCTGAACGGAAGCCTCTTCAAACACTGGGCTTCCAATGACATAAACTGGAGTTCCCGGACAAACCGGATAAAATCCCAGCATAGAGAATACGACAAAAGAACTCAAACCACCACCATCTTCATCACCAGGAACTCCCATCAGGTCATTCCTGAACCACAGATTCAACAAAGTTCTCACCCTCTTCTGTGTTTTCCAAGCCTCACCACCATAGCAATATAAATAGGGAATATGCAGACTAGGTTCATTTCCCATCGAAAATTGTCCGACATTGCCCGTATGATCTGCGTTTTGAGCATAAAACTCAGGACGTCCTTTTCCCAAAGGTTCACGGAACGTTTGATCCAGGTTGGCAACAAAGTTTTCTTGGCCTCCCATCAGATTTATCAAATCATAAACATCATGCGGCAAATCCCACCGATAAATCCACCCGTTATTTTCATCATAATAGTCTCTGTTTCCAGGTCCACCCGAAAACACATAGTCAAACGGTTCTATAAATTTCCCATCCTTATTTTTCGGGTGAAAAAAGCCGGTCTGCTCATTGTATATGTTTCTGTAATTGCGTGAACGACGAATGTAATTCTCATAATCGTCTTTATAACCCAATTCCTTTGCCATTTGAGCCAGACACCAACTGTCGTAACAATCTGCCAGGGTTATGGCAACTGCCTGACGGCGTTCAAATCCATCCACTTCCTTCACATTTTCTTTTTCGCCAGGTTGCAGGGCCGGGAAAAATCCTTTCGTATGATATACATCATCCAATTCGGTACGCGGTACTCTTCTCCATGGAATAATAGACTTTTCATCCAATGTCTTTTTAGCGGCCTGATAAGCAGCTTCAAAGTCAAATCCCTGTACTCCTTTTACATAAGCATCCCAAATCGTTGCTATTGCATGATTTCCATTCATGGCACATCCATCACCATACACTTCCGGGAAAGTAGGCAACCAGCCATCTGTACTTTGTTGTGCAGCACGCACAAATGACTGAACCATATATTCTTCCATTTCCGGCTCTATCAACAACCGAAGCGGATGAACTGCCCGATAAGTATCCCAAATCCAATCATCGGTATAATAGGGCGTTCCATCAGCCTGGTGTACCTGTTTGTCAAACGCACTATAATATCTGCCGTCTTCCGTTATGTCAATCATACGTTCATACGTCCTGTACAACGCCGTATAGAATATGACCTTCGCATTTTCATCGCTTCCATCAACCTGTATCTTTTCCAAGACATCGTTCCAGGCATTTTTCCCGGCTTCGGCCAAAGCCGACACATCGTAATGTTCTATTTCCTCATACAGATTCTTTTTGGCTTGTTCCACATCTATATAGGATATTCCATAACGAAGATTCAGCACTTCCGTATCATAAGACAGAGCCATAGTTTTTAAACCTTCTTTTGCTCCGATATATGCAGAAGCACTTGTCCAACCTTTAATATCCTCCGTTGTCTCCAGGTCCACCCGTTTTATCGGCATCTGTTCCATTTCCATATAAAGATAAATGGTCGCATCTCCTACTTTTTGTGATGCTTTCAGAACGTTTCCATCCAACTCAAGCGAACCGTTCACTGTCGTAAAAGCCAAATTGGCATTACCTTCTTTAAAGACCAGGTTATACACGGCCGATTTTCTTGCCGGAGCATACATTACATCCACATTCATTTCATCCAAATGAACCGCATAACTATACGGAGTCACACGCTCATTAATATAGGACAGCCCCTTCAGCACACCATCATCCAGCCCCTCAAAAGAATTCATCGGATCCAGCCGAAATGCAGAAGTAGCCCGATGCCCAACTACAGCAACCGGAAGTCCGGCCAACAAATCAGCGGCATAATTCTCTCTTTTCGGATAAATCCGGAGCATACTATTAGGCAACTGTGTAGTAGGATAGGTTGGTACCAGCAAATGACTTATATTCCCTATTGTAGGATTGACATAATCTACCGGTGTTTTCACCACTGTTGTCTTTTCCGAACAACTTGTCAAGGAAAAGACAAATAAAAGAACTCCAAAAGCAATTGTTGACACAAATAAAAAACTTCTTTTCATGATTGATTTTTGTTTTTATATTAAAGTTTGTCCGTCATATAAAATTCCAAAAGACCTCCATTCATAATTTGCTCATATGATATACGATAGTCTGTTATTTCCGTCCCATTAAAATACACCTTCTTGACATATTTGTTTTGTGAAGAAAGTCCATGGGCTTTCATAGTAAACACCTTATCATCTGGCAAGTTTATACTTATCTCTGGAATTTGTGGCGCTCCAATCACGAAGTCACCACTCACGGGGTTCACCGGATAGAAACCAAGAGCGCCAAAGATGTACCAGGCAGACATTTGTCCACAATCGTCATTACCACAAAGTCCATCTGGTTTAGGCAGGTAAAAACGGTCAAAAACCTCACGCAACAATTCTGCGGTCCGATCATTCCTATCGACCATACTGTAAAGATAAATAACGTGGTGACTCGGCTCATTGCCATGTGCATATTGCCCAATAAGTCCGGTTACATCGCCCGTGAAACCAGTCTGTTCGGCCCTATTTTCCAAGAAAAACAAAGAATCGAGTTTTATCGCGAAAGCAGACTTACCTCCCATAAACTCTATCAAGCCATCAACATCCTGCTGTACATGCCAAGTATATTGCCATGCATTCCCTTCCGTATAGTCACCTCCTGCAGTGCCGGCATGCGACAGGTGATAACAATCAAAAGGAGTACGCCATTTTCCATCCGAATCTTTTCCTCGAGCCAGTTTGGTGTCCGGATCAAGCAAATTCTTGTAATAGGAAGCCCTTTTCATGAAAAATTCATAATCCTCCTTCTTGCCCAAATCCTTGGCCAGCTGCGCAGCACAATAATCATCATAACCACACTCTAAAGTTCGGGAAACCGATTCTTCCTTCACCTGATCAAACGGGAAATAACCATAACGGTCATACATTTCCCAGTCATACTTTCGGTTCTTTCCTGTAAGCGTTTTCTTCACTGCCTGATAAGCACGTTCCTTATCTATGGGAAAACCTTTCAAGCAAGCCTCCACCACAGGAGGGACACCATGGTTACCTATCATGCAATAGGTCTCTTTCCCCCATAATGCCCAAATGGGAAGTCCATCATAGGCTTCGGCATGCAATATCATCGATTGAACAAAATCCGGCACCAATTCTGGAGTCAATATCGTATATAAAGGATGAGCAGCCCTGTATGTATCCCACAAGGAGAAAGTGGAATAATATTTTCCCGAAGGAGAGACTTGAATTTGCTCCGTTGCCCCACGATAATCCCCGTTCACATCTGCTATGTTGTTGGGTTGAATGAGCAGATGATAGAATGATGTATAAAAGTTTTTCTTCTGTTCCAGACTACCTTCAACTTCCACTCTTGACAAATAGTTTGACCAGGCAGTTTCTGCCTCTTTTTTTGTCTGTCCGAAAGACCAGTGAGGCACTTCTTGTTTCATATTCAGTTTCGCATTCTCCACACTGACCATGGAAAATGCCACTTTTACCTGCAATGTCTGCAATTCATCGGCAAAACGAAGTACCTTGACAGGAGCTTTCCCTTTCAAAGACTCCGACACATCTTCCACCCCTTCAAAAGGTCTGTCAAAAACAATGGTAAAATACAACGGACGCTCGGTCCATGCTTTTGCTCTGTAATAACCACTTATTACGGAATCATTTTCAAAATTCACCGCAATATCCTGTATACGGTTTTCATAATCCTTTTCCGTGCTGACCTGTCCGCTTTGGAAATTGACATAAACAGACGGTTTTTCTTTTTGAAAGTGATAACGATGCATCGCCACATGTGGAGCTGCCGTCAATTCCACCTGCACTGCATTGTCAGCAAGCAAAACACTATAATAACCGGGCGTCGCCACTTCTGTTTCTTTCGAGAAAGAACTTCTATAGCTTGTATTACGGTCACCTGCAAAAGGCATCATTAACAAGTCGCCCATATCCGGTATACCGGTCCCATTCAGCCTGTTCTGCGAAAAACCCCATATTTGTGGATCTTCATATTTATATCCAGCACAATACTTCCATTCAAAATTACCAGTCTGTGGTCCCGGCTGCATCATGCCAAACGGATAAGCTGCACCCGGAAATGTATGACCCGTATAAGTTGTTCCGACAAAAGGGTCGACGTACTGTAAATTATTTTCCTGTTTTTCTACAGACACACATGAGGAAAACAACAATACTGAAACAACACTTAATATTGTTTTTTTCATCGTTAAAGAGGTATTACAAAAACCTTAATTCATTATAAATATTCTCATTTATACACAACAGACATATTGATTCTATTATAATCCAATATGACAAACACCTATTTCACCTGTTCCGTATTATTCACGGCCTGTTATTTAGAGAGGCTGTTTTATAAAACAAAACCCGCATCAAGACCTAAATAGCTTCCCCTAACAACCGATTTTGCCTTGATGCGGGAAATAAGAAAAAACAATAGTTTATTATTTCATGATTTTGTATCCACCTACATGATTGTTTACCGTTGTCAATTTAATCATATAGAGGCCTTGTGGAAGTTCATCTATACTTACCTGTTCGCCTACAAACGTTTTCACCGACGAACCTGTCATGTCATAAATGACCCCTTCCTTAATAGCTTCAGCGCAAACAATTGTTACCGTGTTTCCGTCTACCAGAATATTGGCCAACTGATTATCGGTATGTTGTAATGCTATGCCTGATTCACAAAAACTGCGGTCAAGCGGAATAGGATTTCCAACTGTCACTCCATCTGAACAGCTACCCAATTCATCTAAATCTATCAATTCTCCATAAGGTTCCGTGTAACCAATTTCTATTTTCTTACAAACATTCATAACACCCAATTCGGCCAAATACTTCACTGTACAATATCCAAACGGATAGTCTCCCTGACCAGCGACTCCCATTTTAGGTATATTAACAATACGGACATTTCCACCTACAGATTCCAATGAACCCAAAAAATTCAATGACCACCAAGCAATATAATCTTCCACTTCATTTCCGAATTCATCTTTCACCATACGATGTGCCATATTTCCATCCACTATAAGATCACCTCCAACCGTTCTCAAAGAACGAAAACCCATTTCCCATGAATTTTTATCATTCAAACGAACTGGGTTTTTAATGATAAAATCACCACCAACATAGGTTAGATTTGCCGCGGTATTATAAGTGAGTTCTCCGTCGAAAGTATCAATGACAAAGTCACCTTCAACACGTTCAAAAGCACCAAACCACAAGGAAGAACGCCAACCATCTATATTAGGGAAAGCTATTTGAGGACAGTTTTCTATAATAAAATCCCCATTAACATAAGTTCGGGTTGGAGTTCCATCCTGACCATTACCTGACCCATCTCCAGAAAAAGCCTGGATCCAAATCAAATCCGGAAGATCTTTAAAATGAAATCCACCTTTAAATTCAATGTTTTGAAAAAAATGCAAGTTTGTAATAGCTAAATTTTCCAATGTAAAAGTTCCGTTTACAACAGTGACAGCTTCTGTTAATGTTGCCATCAACGCATCCATTGGTGAATCTCCTTCGACATTTTCACCTTCATAGACAACATTCTTTATTGTCAAATTATTGACCTCAATAGGAGTGCCCGAATGAGCATCACGGAACTCGACAAATTCTTCATAATTTGTTATAATCACATCGTCTCCTTGCGCTAATACCACAGGAGAGCACAAAAAACACATTAATGATAAAATACAAAAAAAATGCTTCATATAAAATAAATAGAAAAAAGACATTCAAAAACACACGATTATTCGTTAAAAAGATACATTTGTAACTGCAATCCTCTTCTCAACAACAAGAATTAAATAATAAAACCCGCACCAAGACCCAAATGGCTTCCCCTAACAACCGATTTTACCTTGATGCGGGAAATAAAAAACAAGAATCTAACTTGTTACTTCATAATTTTGTATCCACCTACACGATTGTTTACAGTTACAAGTTTTATCATATAAATACCTTGCGGAAGTTCATCTATACTTACCTGTTCACCAATAAACGTTTTTACCGACGAACCCGTCATGTCATAAATGACGCCTTCCTTAATAGCTTCATCGCAAACAATTGTTACCGTATTTCCATCTACCAAAATATTGGCCAACTGATTATCGGTATGTTGTAGTGCTATACCTGATTCACAAAAACTGCGGTCAAGAGGATTTGCAGCACCCACAGTTTTACCATCCGAACAACTACCTAGTTCATCAATGTTTATCAATTCATCCGAATAACCCAATTCTATTTTTTTACAAACATTGATAACTCCCAATTCAGCCAAATACTTTACAGTACAATACCCAAAAGGTGTTTCACCTTGTCCTTCAATTTTCATGTTCGGTATATTGACAATACGTACATCACCACCTACAGTTTCAAGAGCTCCCAAAAAAGTAAGTGACCACCACTGCAACGGAGTCTGCTTATCTTGGCCTTGTTCATCTTTTTCCGTTTTGAAAGCGTTATTCCCATCTATTTCAATATTTCCACCTACGGTCTTCAAAGATTTGAAGCCCATTTCCCAAGCCCAAATGGCATTGTTTTGAGGATTTTTTATTATGAAATCACCTCCCACATATTCCAAATTGGCAGCAGTTCCAGCCGAAAGTTTCCCATCAAATGTATCAATGATAAAATCACCTTCAACACGTTCAAAGGCTCCAAACCACAACGTTGAACGCCAGCCATCGATATTCGGGAATGCTATTTTAGGACAATTTTCTACAATGAAGTCACCATTGACAACCGTTCTTGTCGGTGTTCCATCCTGCCCTTCACCAGTTCCATTTCCAGAAAATGCCTGAATCCAAACTAAATCCGGAAGATTTTTGAAATGAAAACCACCTTTAAATTCTATGTTCTGGAAAAAATGCAAATTTGTAATTGCCATGTTTTCCAACGTAAGAGTTCCGTTTACGACAGTGACCGCTTCCGGCAAAGTCGCCATCAATGCATCCATTGGAGAATCACCTCCGGCATTTTCATCTTCATAAACCACATCCTTTATTGTCAAATTGTTGACTTCAATTGGAGTACCTGAATGTGCATCACGAAACTGAACAAATTCTTCATAACTTGTAATAGTTACATCTTCTCCCTGTGCAAAAACAGCTGGTGTAAACAAAGCTGTTACCAACAAAGTAAAATAAATAATTCGCTTCATGGTTGATAATTTTAAAAATGAATAAAACAAATAATATATTTTTATAAAATAGGGGACTAATTAATCTGTTACTGCTGTTTGATGAAATATAAACTTTCGACCGTTTCGTTTTGAGAAGTAGCCCGAACGATATAACTACCTTGGCGAATTGCAGTAACATCCAAATCATGATAACCTTCCTGCATGTTATTCCAATGCAACACACATTTTCCGGCCAAATCAAAAATAGCTAATTCTGATAACGGTTGCCCAATTTTTACAGACAACACATCCGAAACAGGGTTGTTCAGACACGAAAACAACGTTTGGTCCTGTGTAGGCGTTTCGGCCACTGAAGTTTCTACCGGATTTATCTCAATAATATACGGATGGTCGAGCATTGACAAGGGAATGGAACTTACGTTTTCATAAGTTTGAACCGGCCGTTCACCTATCTGAGGATCATTGGTTTCATATTGAGCAGGATTATAGACATTGATTTTCTTCATAGTTTCGCCAAATGTAACCGTCACTTCATCCGGTTGAGAACCACGTGCATACTTTTCACTCCAAATTACCAGCATCATTGTACCATCATTCTTCTGTAACAGCAAATCATGTGTTGTTTCCGGAAGAGGAGATATAGTATATGCCAATGTCCCCGGATTCTCAATGGAGCGGTCATCGTCTAAAATAGTAGTCATGTTATGCAAATAATGTGCAGCCAAACGCGGTTTATAATCTCCTGAATAAAAACCAAAAGTCTGATTTCCACCTTCATCTGTTCTATCTCGCAGAATATACATGGCGGTATATTTCCAACCGCGCTTGAACTGTGCCAAATAACACGACAAATAAGTCAAGCCCTGATACTCTTCCGTTACTTGTAAGCCATCAATCGTCGTTCCTGTTTCCGTACATACCCGTGGCAGATTCATTAGTTCTTCATTCGAATAACCTTTATATTTATCTCTCCATGTCACCCCAAAATTGGCATATAGCGTATTCCCTGTAGTGCCACAAGGATCGGAAGCTCTCCAAGTTTGATTGTTTGTACGAGCAGACACTCCAGAAAAATAATTATGGCAACATGCATAATCCGCATATTTCGTTCCCGCAGGAAATTCAGGATCTACCCCTTCCGCATCTTCTGGTATTTCCAAAAAATGGAGTCCTACATTTTCCCATGCAGCTCCTGTATCCGTAGAACTCCACACCGGATAATTTTTCAATATCGGATCCGCTTTAGCCTTTGCATATAAATCACGCATATAACGTGCCAACGGCTTATAAGAATGAGGCCCAGCTGATTCATTACCATATTTTCCGGCACCATATTCACCCTGGTACTTAATACCCCAGTTATTAGGTTCATTACAGCCCTCAAATCCCAAAAAAGCATCAGGGGAAACGGTTTCTATCAATTCTTTGGCACTTTCAAGATAAGCGTCCAATTGGTCTCCATTTGCTGACATCAGATAATTAAATCTGACACCATATTTTTCATACATATTTTTAAGATGTACCATGCGTACTTGTATACCATCTGGCTTACCACTACGAATCCACCGAAAACCCAAATAATCTGCACACTTCATGGTTTCAGTAATTGTTTCACCTCGCGCACTAATAGCCGAATTCATCCCGATGGAGTTCAAAAAATCATTTGCCGGTTGGGCCTGAACTTCTTCTTGAGCATAAACTCCAGCACCCCAAAAAGCAAAAGAAACTAAAAACAAACTTTTCTTTATCATAAAATCTTATTTGTACTTTAAGTTAAATAAAAACACTTGTAATATATACAATAACCTATTTGTCATCCACAGCTATCGAATCAGACATCATCACCTCATTCCCATACAATCCAACGACTGTCAACTCTACTTTGTATTTCCCATCATCTGCATACGTATGAACCGGAGACATTTCTGTAGAAGTATTTCCATCTCCAAAATTCCACATACACTTTGTAATGTTTTCCGACTCATTCAAAAAATAAATGGTTTTCTTATTCATCGCATCGATATCCGTTGTAAATCCCGGTGTGGGAATCAGCATCTTGGTATCAATCAAAACAACAAGCGAACTCAATTCCGGATTGGCCGGTGCACCTGCAATCTCCAAACAACATGCATATTGTGTCGGAGCATTTTCAAACAAATAATCAAAGTCCACTTTTAACGAGAATGGCACCGTACGTTCTCCAGACTTTAAATCAACAGAAGCCGGTATACTACACTTTGCTGGATCCAAAACCTGTACAGTATCGGCCAACGTACCAGTAGACTTCATTATTTCTAAAGTATCATTATCCATCGTAATACTCACAGAAACATCTCCACCTGGTTCTACTCCGGAGCGATAAACACTCAATGGTATTTCAAAAACATTAGCAGCTACATCTGCAATATATTTATGAGTTCCAACCCCAGGAGTTGCTCCAGGCAGGTCATCACTATTCAAAGTGTTTATTGTATAAATGTCTTCCAATTCAGCTGCCGGGAAGTAAATCAATCCTTCCGGATAAGGGAACGGTACTGGATTCACATCCCTCTCACAAGCTATGAACGAGCAACAAACAATAAATATTAAAGCAATCTGTTTATACATAATTATTTTTTTTAACGTTTTAAAAATTCCGTTCTTCTTACCACATTGGATTCTGTGGCCAATTAGCAATGGTCAATTCTTTTTGAGGAATTGGATAAAAATACATTTTATCTTCCCACACACGTTCTTCCAACTTAAATGGTTCGTAATTGAACGTACCATCTTCATTCTTTGTGATATTTACCCCATAAACAGGCCCGCCTAACACATCTGGAGCATCCATCCAACGACGCAAATCCCACAAACGATGATCTTCAAATGCTAGTTCAACTCGCCGTTCTCGCTTATAATTTTCTATCATTTCGGCCTCATTACGTGCATTTTTTACCCCCAAACCTACACGACGACGAATATACATATTAAGCACCTGAGAAGGAGTTTGTCCTCCTCCCGGAAGACGTCCATTATATCCATATCCATGCGTTACTGCCTCTGCATAATTCAAATACATTTCCGCAAAACGTATTAGCACCCAATTGTGAGCACTGGAACGACCTTGTAACAAATCCAGACTTGGATCAATCCATTTCTTTATATAGTAACCGGTACGAGTCGCTCGAGGAACCCCCTTCCCATCTCGTCCACCTTCCCAGATTTCAACCCGACGATTAGGATCTGCAGAACCACCATCGAACAACTCATTGTTTGTCAGTATTGTGGCCTTCAGACGTGGATCACGATTAGAATAAGGATCTTTTTTCAAAGAATCCACATCCCAACTAAAATCACTGCCATCTTTCATTTCATATGCGTCCACCAAATTTCCTAAAGGCGTAATTCCACTATTTCCACCATTATAACCTATGGGATAATTTGCCGATTCAAATGAATTGATGTTTCCATAACGTCGGGTTAAAATTACCTCACTATTGTCAAACGTTTTGAACACCGTTTCATAACTACTTCCTAACGCGCCCATAACCAACGAATACTCTCCTGAACTTATCACATCATAGGCGGCCTGGGCAGCCTCCCGCCAACGTTGTTGACGCGTCTTTTCATCTGTCATGGAAATAAGTTCCGGATGTTCATAACCTCCAGCCCAAGAAGGATTATTGTACAATTCGCTGGCAGCATAAAGTAACGCACGACTTTTAAGTGCCATAGCAGCTCCTTTTGTGGCCCGTCCTAAATCTATATCCGAAACATCCTGTGCTTTTGGTAAATATTTAGCAACCGTATCACATTCATCTACTATAAAATTAAAACACTCCGCCAACGTGTTACGAGGATATTTCGTAAAATCATCTGTCAATATCAACGGTTTTGTTATGATTGGCACTCCTCCATATCGTTTCACCAGTTCAAAATAAAAAAACGCACGCAAAAAACGCAATTCATATTTCCAACGCTCCATAAGTTTTAAATTGATCTGGTGCTGCGTCTGTGATGTTATTGCTGTATCCAATCGTAAGTAGTCCATTTTTACAGAGTCTATGTTGGACAAAGTCAGATTCGCATGATAAATACCTCTAAAATTGTTTTTCCATGCATTATCCGGATTGTATACAGCACTCCATGAACCTTGATTAAATGTTTGGACTTCATTTGTCTCCAATGTGTGTTCCGCTTCGTCGGAAGCACCGGCCAATAACGTTCCGTTAATATAAGAAAACCCATTCGGCAAAAAGGTATAAACACCCGTAACTGTTTTCTCAGTATTATTGAAACTAACCAAAACCTGTTCTTCGGTATTCCCTACTACAATTTCCGGATCCAACAGATTTTCACAAGCTGTGGTGGAGAATAAGAAAACCGATAAAATAATATATATGTACTGTTTCATAAATATAAATCTTTACTTGGTATTATTATATATCAATTATATTTCCTTTGTTTATATACGGATGTTCAATCCGAGGCTCACGGTCCTCATAGCCGGATAATATATACCTCCATTTGTAGCTTCCGGATCCATCATGCCCTGCATATAATCCAAGGAAAACAAATTCGTACCATTTAAGAACAAACGGACTTCTTCCATACCAACCTTTTTCGTCCACTGAACAGGGAATGCATATCCAATCTCAAGATTCCTTAATTTAAGGAAATTCCCGTTCTTCAACCATAAAGTCGAACCTCTATAATTATTCAAGTTGTCTGTTGCAGATAAGCGAGGATAGGTTGCGGTTTCTGCCGTTTCCGGTGTCCAACGATCCAATGCGATTGCAGATACCTTACCATTATTTTGGAAGGCATGGAAATACTTACCACTCCACCACACCGAACGGTTCACCGCTGCATGGAAAAGCATATCCACATAAAAACCTTTATACTTGATTCCTGGACGTAAACTAAAGGTCAATTCCGGCATGGTTGTATATCCAATGGCATGAATATCGTTCTGATCGATAACCTGATCATCATTTAAATTTTGATATTTTACATCACCAGGTTGTACATTGGTGAAAATTTGAATAGGAGAACTGGCTATATCCTCTTCATCTTTAAAGAAACCTATCGCTTCCATTCCGAATGGTTGACCAATACGATGTCCGGTTGAATACAAATAGTCATACAATTGCGGTTGTTCTGCTTGAAATACAATTTTATTCCGGGCGAACCAAGCTCCTGCCTCTACGAAATACGACAAACTGTTTTCATTTCCTCCCGTATATTTGGCTGAGAATTCAAATCCCTTGTTATTGACCTTACCTACATTCATATAAGGAAGCGTACCACCTAAAAAGTCGGGGACTGTCGCATACGGCATCGCCAATATATCGTAACGATCTTTAACAAAATAGTCAAAATGCACATCTAACGATTTGAACAATGTCACATCGATTCCCACATTCCATTGTTTCTCCTTTTCCCATGTAACATCTTCATTAGCCAAAGTACTCTGAATGTAAGCTTCTTTGCTACCATTATCTTTTCCCATATTATAACCAGTCCAATCATACAACTGATTGTACATAAAACGAGCTCCACCTATATTATTATTCCCGGTCAAGCCATAAGAAGCACGTACTTTCAAATGATCAACGACGGAACTCCCTTTCAAAAACTGTTCATTGGAAACAATCCAAGCTAACGAACCTGCGGGGAAAAATCCAAAACGTTTACCCCTCATAAAATTATTGTTTCCTGAATAACCAAAGGTAAATTCAGCCACATAACGTTGATCGTATGCATAGGAAACATTTCCACCCAATCCAACATTCAAATAAGGCAAAAGAGTATACGTATTAGCGCCAAAATTATTGGTCTCGGCAGTATCATCATAATAGAACAACAATCTTGAGTTAACGGTATGTTTCCCCGCAAATGTGTTATTATAATTAAAACCACCCTGTATAACATAATTTCTCCATTGAGAGGCATTTTTTTCATTGCCGGAAAGTCCTCCTGAAGCCTGGCCATAAGATGTATACAATGGGTTTCCATCAGTCCCCTTACTAACTGAATAGCGCATGTAATCACCCGTTTTAGACGAATATGATTTAAAATATGAATTTATTCCTATTTCTGCTGAAACGCTCAAGCCTTTCAGCCAAAAACCCAAATCACCTGTTAACTTGACAGCCGTTTGTGTTGCCCTTCCATTATAAGACATATAACCACGTTCTGTAATTTCAGACCATGGATTACGATACATGGCACTACCACCTGGTTTCCCATCCCCTACCGATACAGGAAATGCATTAGGAGCCACTGATGCCATAAGGTCGAAAACAGCATCTGTTGTTTCGTTCACCCCAGGAGTTGTTTTGTCTTCAATAGTACCACCAAATGTAACAAATGCAGCCAAATAACGTGTCAATTGTATATCCAAGTTGGTTCGGAAATTATACCGCATATAAGACTGGTTTTCTGTCATATCAGACAGATTGCCCACTTTCTTATAAACACCGGAATTACTCAACACATTCAAAGCTACAAAATAACTTGCAGATTGACTTCCACCTCTAGCCGTTATGTTGTAATTTTGAAGAGGAGTGACTGGTCGCAGCAATTCATCATACCAATTGACATCCGGATTATACAAAGGATCCGAACCGGTTTGATAAGCGTTCAACTGTTCCTGTGTATAGAATGATGTTCCATAATCATTCAGATAACCTTCGTTATACAATGTTGCATAATCATACGAGCCTAAAAACTGCGGTGTTCTCGGAATAGCCTGAACACCATATTGTGCATTCACATTAAGTTCCAACGGGCCTTCCTTTCCACGCTTCGTTGTAACCAACAATACTCCATTAGCCGCACGCTGCCCATAAATGATTGTCGCTGCAGCATCTTTCAGAACTGAGACTGACTCAATTTCCTTCGGTGTCAACAAACTCAACATAGTTTCTGTAGATGGAATCCCATCAATGACAACCAGGATTTTCCCATTGTCAAAAGTGCTCAATCCTCGAATGTTTAACGTAGGAGAATCTGCTCCTGCTTCTCCTCCATTCTGTTGGACAGTCAATCCTGGAATCAATCCGTACAGTGTATTTGCAAAACCTGTAGTAAATGAATGCAATTCATCGCCACTTACAGCAGATTGTGCTCCTGTATACTGCCAGTCCTGCTGAGTATATTGGAATGGAATTCTTTTTATCTGAAAAACGGTGTCGGTCGCCATGTTCTGAGCCGACAACGTAAACGCCGAAAGCAACAAAGAACCTACACAGAATGTTTTATTTAATAACGAGCATTTCATGTTTTGATTTGTTTAGATTAATAAATTTAATAACCTGGATTTTGAACAAGATAACCCTTATTGACTTCATCGGTCGAAAATGGATGCAAATACATCTTCTTCGTAAATGTTCTCTTTTCAAACACATAAGGAGTATATTTAAATCCACCATCTATGGTTCCACTTTCAACGTTTGTCGGATCAATCAGATTGATTTTAATTCCTATCATATCACCTTGCATAACCCCTTCTTGTTCTGCTATCATCCAACGACGAATATCCCAAAAACGATGATTGTCAAAGGCCAATTCAATAGCACGTTCGTTTCTGATCAATTCACGAAAACTATCATAAGCACCGGTACTTCCAACCGTGATTTCCGGTTGCCCAGAACGCACACGAATTTTGTTGATAGCCTGACGTACCGTCAATGCGAATCCATCAACTGATTTTTCCGGATCTTCGTAGTATTCATAAGCTGCTTCTGCATAATGCAGATAAAACTCATTCACCTGAAACAACGTAGAATTGGGTTGGTAAGACCAAATCCGATCACTTATAGCATACGGACAATGCTTATGTAACCAAAATCCTCCATAACAAGTAGAAATAGCACCAGAACTACTTTTTTCTATAGATGGAATTGCTTCCTGATATAAAGGGGCCTCCGGTACATCCTCATTCCATTCAGCCATATTATAAAGAATGGATTGATGAAAACGACGATCCAAGCCCTTTATCTTTTCTTGAAGGTCATAACCGGTAGAACCAACGGGGGCCCACTGAGCCTTGGTACCATCCTGATTTTCATATTTCGACACAAAGTTCAAAAGCGGAGTTGTACCTCCTTCTCCCTTGTTAGGCGGAGCGAACTTACAAAAATTACCCCAAGGCCAAGTCCAACGCCCAATATTTTTATTAGCCTTTTCCGCAAAAATAATTTCAGGATTATCATACACTTCCCATGCATAACGATAATTTTTATCGACTCCTTGGTCCTCAATCAAATGATAACCGGCCTCTTCTGCCCAAACCAACACATCCTTGGCTGCAATAGCCGCATCCAACCAGCGTTCTTTTTTATAATCACCATAGCAAATCAACTTATTATTTTCACCAAAATCCAAGAAAGGAGTTGCCGTATTGAACAACGGACTGGCAGCATAAAGCAATGTCTTGGCTTTTATTGCCAAAGCAACTCCTCTATGAATACGCCCCTTCAAATTACCACTCTGATCCATCGGCAAAGAATAATCACCATTGGCATTCTTGGCACTCAAAGCATCGTTACAATCTTTCAAAATAAAACTAACAGTTTCCTCAAATGTATTACGAGGAATTCTTAAATTGTCATCCACGGCAAGGCGATATTCTATAATAGGCATACCACCATAACGCTTCAACATTTCCAAATAATTCAACGCACGTATTACCTTAACTTCAGCTATAAGCTGATTCTTATATTCTTCCGACATATCCGGCACCTCATCTATGCGGTCAAGCATTACGGTTATCATTCGAATTGCCTGAAAGCGATAGGAGAAACGTGCATCTTCTGTAGCATTGGCACTAATAGTACCATTGTTCCAACGCTGCATTTCATACCAAGCCGCACAACCTTCCGATTCATCAGTTGCCGTTGATTCCAAGGCAGAAGACGGATTAGCATAACCCTCTTTATAATCACCTTCCAATTGATTCGAATACGGCAAATTGGAGTGGATACCGAACTGATAAATGGTAGCCAAAAAGGTTTCTGTCTGAAGTTGAGAAGAAAAAATAACATCTTCATCCACATCCACTCCGGGCGGTTTGTCCAAAAAATCACCCATCATTGCTTCGCAAGCGGAAAAGACGAATAATATGCCATAAAGGATGGCAGCTTTTACTATATATCTTATTGTTTTCATACCTGTTATTTAGAAATTAATGTTCAGACCAAAGTTGAATATCCTTGTTACAGGGTAAGGTTCCGAGTTTGCCTGACCTGTGGGAGCTTCCGGATCTTGCCCCGGCCGCATATTACACCACGTAATCAAGTTATTCCCATTTGTATACAGTCGGATACTATTTACTCCTATCCCTTTCAAGAACTGATTTTTAAATGTATAACCAATTTCCACATTCTTCAATCTTAAATAAGAAGCATCTTCCAACCAATAAGTCGACATTTGGTAATTATGGCTTGCATCATCTGCCCCCAGACGAGGATATTCAATCGGAAGCCCTTGTTCGTAACGTTCTTGAGACCAACTCTTCAACAATTCCTTATTAGCACCGGTCTTCGTATAAAAACCTTGTGTAGTTCTTCTTGATGGATTGTTCGAAACATTTGTTGCCCCAGAAAAAAGTACGGAGAAATCAAGTCCTTTCCAATTACCCCCAAAAGAAATACCATAGGTGATTTCGGGAATATTAGAATAACCAATAGGTACTTTATCATCATCATTAATCTTCCCATCACCATTCACATCCACATAACGTATATCACCCGGTTGAATTTTATTGTTACTCCAATTATACACCGGTCTATTTGGATCATTCACTTCTTCCCAGGTATTATACAACCCATCTGCTATCAAGCCAAAGAACTGGCCGTAACGATGACCGGTAACTTGTAAGTAATCATAATTCCGCTTCACTTCATCCTGATATACAATCACGTTATGAGCATAAGAATACATTCCCCTGATAAAGAAGTTAAAGTCTCCTATTTTGTCATTGTAGGTAATTTCACCATCATATCCAGAGTTCTTCATTTTTCCTAAATTATAAGCAGGCATTTCAAAACCAGCAATGATAGGAACCGTACCCATATTCCATAAGATGTTATCACGATTATCATTAAACACATCAAATGTAAGGGCTATCTTACCATCCCAAAAACGAGCATCCAGCCCTACATTAAGTTTGGTCGCCTTTTCCCAGGTTATCAATTCGTTCCCCATCTTTCCCTCACGAGAACCCCGGTAACCTTGCTGAGAGACACCAAATTCACCCCAATAATATACATTGTTGTAATATTCATAAGGAGTTGGTCTGTACAAGAACCTATCACCTCCAATTTTATCATTTCCCACAGTACCATAAGAACCTCTTATTTTCAAGAAAGAAAGCACTTTGTTTTCCGGGAAAAAAGGTTCTTCCGTAATAACCCAACCTAAAGAATAAGCAGGGAAAGTACCAAAACGACGTCCTACGGCAAAGTTTTCAGAACCATTATAACCAACACTTATCTCTGCCAAATAACGTTTCTTGTAGTTATAGGCCACACGACCGACCAATCCCTGATAGCCAGACGGAATAAGATATTGATAATTAGGATCATGACGTTTCCGTTGATTGTAAAGCAATAAAGCATTAACTTCATGTCCACCGAATGTCCGTGAATAATCAATACCTACTTCTGCATCCAACTGCCTATTTTTTCCAATAGACCAGCCTACCTGCATAGGAGATGGATCTGTCCGATAAAACACCAAATTACCATCAGGTTGACGCAATGCTGTATAAGCCGGATTATTCAATGTAAAAGTACGTGAATCCAAACTATAATTCTTATAAGCAACCATTCCCCTAACAGAAAGCCCCTTCAATAAATAATCCATTTTGTAATTGAGACGCAACGTACCTTCCAAGTTGTTTTCATATTCCCGTTTCCAACCCTTATCAAACGGTCCTAAAGGAGTATAGCCTGAACCAAATGTCGATGATATTTTAACAATCTTGTTATCTATCACTCCTGGTGCAGTCATTGGAGTTGCAGAACTTAACGACTCCATAATTCCTCCCATGCTATAATTCGGATTACGCAAATCTCCCATTTGCATACCTATATCAATGCTGACAGTAAGATTCTTACTTAAATTGAAATCGAAATTGGAGCGGATATTATAGCGTTTATAGCGTACCTGATAATCATAGCCGGGGTCATAAATTTTATCATTCAACATACCCTCTTGAGTAAAATAACCCAACGAGACAAAATATCCCACCTTATCAGTACCACCACTTATGTTAACATTGGTTTGAGAGCGATGACTGAAGTCTTTCAACATATAATCGTACCAATCAATATCAGGATAAAATATAGGATCTGCACCCGTCCGGAACATTTCAATATCGTTCTCTGTAAATAAAGGTGTATAGTTACCGGTTACATATGAATCATTATATTTTGCTTGATTATATGACACGGCATACTCGTAAGAATTCATATTGTCTCTCAAAAACGGGAAGTTTTCCAGAGCAAAATTTGTTGAAACATTTACTTGGGGCTTACCTGTTTTACCGCGTTTCGTTGTAATCAAAATAACACCATTTGCCCCACGTACCCCATAAACAGCGGTAGTAGAAGCATCTTTCAATATCGTTATTGATTCAATTTCATTAGGATCCAACTGGTCATAAGCTTCCGACTCTGTTCCATCCACTAATACCAACGGAGCTTGTCCATCGTCACCTGTAAACGTCCCGATACCTCGGATTCGCAAAGTTGACATGTCTTTACCCGGTTCGCCACTTCGCTGCATAGAGAACAGCCCCGGCATACGACCAGCCAAAGCATTACTGATGTTAGCTTGTGGAGATTGTATAAGATCTTTCGTTGTGACCGAAGCCAAAGCTCCTGTTACAGTCTCCTTCTTTTGAGTGCCATAACCAATTACCACCACTTCATCTATGATGTAGTTGTCCGGCAACAAGGTTACATTAATCGTATTCCTTCCATTTACTGCTACCGTTTGAGATTGGTAACCAATATAGGAGAACTGAACTTGTGAACTGGCAGATGGTACAAGCAGCGAATAGGTTCCATCTATATCTGTCACGGTACCAATAGTTGTACCCGGAACCAACACAGACACACCTATTAATGTTTCACCACTGTTATCAACAACAGTCCCATTAATTCTAAAATCTTCGGCGTTTACATAAATAACGCCGAAACATGCGTAAAAGAACAAAACTTCAAGAAAACGACAGGTCCTTTTACCGATAATTCTTCTGCGATGAGTTGTTTTTCGATCCATTTATACTTCTTTGTAGAATTTAAGATTTGTGTTTCATTCAAAATCAATTCAATTAAGGAAAACAGTTCCTATCTTCCTTTACCTACGCTGAGTCTTGAGATAGCATTACCATAATAGATTCGTTTTAAAATTCGAGGCAAATTTAAATTCACACCCTTAATTTATCCTTAATTTTCCATTAATTTGCCAGCCCCAAAATGATTTTTCCGCATTTTTTATAAAAAAATCTTTTCCGCACGTATTCCATTACTTTGAACAATGTAGGTACCATGTGGCAAATCATGATGTATTTCTATTTCTGAAGAAGCAGAATAAGCACTCAATTGCAATTGCCCCGAACAAGAATACACCTTTACTGCTCCAATAGGCTTATCACTTTGTATAAATAGGCAATTCCCAGAAACAAAAACATCATTAGTGTTCATATCTGAATTTTCTGAAATTCCAGACTCCTGTGAACCAATATTTTCTACCATGAGATTACGCAATTGAGTTACATCTATGGATTGAATATTTTCAGGCAATAATGTAACAATCCACTCATCACTCTGTCTGTCTACCTCTATTTTCTCCAAGGACAAAAATGTTTGAGTTGCATGATATATATTCGTTGCAACCATAAGCAACTGTTCACCATTATGAGCTGTAAATGAAAATGAATGAACATCCTCTACATTACAAGTTACCCATTCCATTTGATTTCCCGACGCATCATCCGTATAAATACGCAAATCCTTTTCAACCAAATCAAAATAAATTCGCCCCTGATTTGTTGAAAAAGCACAACTTTCACCATTGTCTTTGTTTAATATAAAGTCTATTGACAATTGGGCGGATAGTGTTCGAACCACAAAAAAGACTATAAAAAAAACTTTGAATCTCAAACTCATATTACCAAATATTCAATCATATAAATTTATAAACAGAAGACACATAGCAAGTCCTCGTCTTCCTATATAAAGCGAGAACTTGCTATCATCATATAACCAAACTACTTCAGCGGCTCCAATCGGAAGCTATACGAAACCGGCTTCCCCTCCGGAATCATATACTGTTCCAATGGACGTGGACCGCATGATGCATTTCCAGTTCCTTGTTGTACACAATCGATATTTACATATACTTCTTCTCTGCGCAACTCTTCCAACTCAAAATCATGCTTGGCAGCCCGAAGATCACGATCATGAAAATGAAGAGCACTACATCCAAACTTATCCAACGAAGTAATTTTCAAACCTCGTTTCTGATTATCCGTAAAACTTATCCAACGTAAATCTTCACGGTTACCCATACTTTGCGGACGTATATAATGCTCAGCTTCCATGCCGGTAACCGTTGTATGATACAAACCTACATATGCAGATTGTATACGATCCGGCATATTTTCATGAGGCCCATGCCCAAAATAGCTGATTTGTTCCAATTCCGGAACCAAAACCAATTGTAATCCCAAACGTCGAATAACGTCTGCCCTCTCCGGCTTTATAAACTCAGCTTTTACATCGATCGTTCCATTAGCATATATAGCATACGATACACTATATGGCACACACACCTCCGGACTTGTCTTTATAGAAACTTTATGAGCAACATTCACGACAACCGCTTTCCGTTCAACATCTATTTTGTAAGTAAAATCAGGACGATTATAACTCAATTCATAATATTCCTGATCCGTATAGCGGTCATTATCTATACTACGATAATAATTGAAAGCCATTGGCTCATCATTAAATATCAGATCCTGTTCATCATATTGAAGTTTATTCAACAAACCAGTATTTTTATCAAATCTCACCACAAACTCTTTTCCCCCATCGACAATCAAAACATCTCCTTCAGCTCTGACTGTAGGCATAAGTGTACTTTCCGGTAACACGACATCCGCCACATCCGGACGTTCATTCAATGCAAATTGTTCTGTTGCAACAACATGACCTGCATCTGCCCAATTAGCATTCTCACGCAGAATAACTTGAAGATTAAGGAAATACTCCTTATTGACTTCCATTTCAACATCAAACGGAATAACGATATTCTCACTCTCATCCGGTCCAAGTTCAATTATTGGCAATTTTCCCGCTGCTTTAATCTGACCAGCTTCCGTAACGTTCCACTCCAAAATAAACCGGTTGAAATTGGTAAAATCATATTTATTCTCTACACACACAAGTTTCCTATCCAAATCTACAGGTTTAAATCGTATGTATTGATACACCTTTTTCACTTCCAGCAATTTAGCTGTAACACGACGATCTGGAGTCACCAAACCATTCGCACAAAAATTACCATCATTTGGTTTGTCACCAAAATCACCTCCGTAATAGTATTGATTAAACGGTTTTCCAAACATGTTAATTCCTTGGTCCACCCAATCCCAAATGCAACCACCTATCATACGTTGTGAATGATTTTCAATATAGTCCCAATACTCAAAATGATTACCTGGGGCATTACCCATAGCATGCACATATTCACAAAGGATATAAGGTTTATCAGACTTCTGCTGGTCAAAACGCATCATACGAGGAATATCGGGATACATATGCGAATCTATATCTGCCGCACTATTTTTCCCTTCATAATGCACGGGACGTGTGGGATCCAAATCTTTGGCACAACGATAAGCTTTATCAAAGTTGACACCAGCCCCACCTTCATTTCCCAAAGACCAGAAAATGACGGATGGATGATTACGGTCACGCTGTATCACTCTAGTTATACGATCAATATAAGCAGGAGCCCAACTTTCAAAATCACTAATAGCGTGATTTCCATGATTTTCACAATCAGCCTCATCCATTACATAAAGTCCATAATAATCAAACAAAGCATACATTTTCGGATCATTGGGATAATGACTGGTCCGAAGGGTATTTATGTTGTGTCTTTTCATGAGCAAGATATCTTCAATCATTGACTCAACCGGCACTGCCTTGCCATATTGAGGATGGATATCATGACGATTCACGCCACGAAAAAAGACCTGTTTATTATTGATATACACACGTTTGTTTTTTATTTCAATATGACGGAAGCCAAACTTAGTCAACATCGCTTCTGTTACATTCCCTTCGTTATCTTTCAATGAAACAATCACATCATACAAATAAGGAGTTTCCGCAGACCACATAGAAGGATTCGAAACTTCCGCTTGTAATAAAGTTTGCCGAATATCATTTGCCTTTATCGCGGCTACAGATTGTGACATCTTCACAATTTCTCTACCTGATTTATCCAACAAAAGCACATCTATCGTTGCTACGTCCGAAGGCCTTTTCGCAAAATTTTTTATAAACGCATCTGCTTTAAAAACGGCCTTACTATAATCATTACCTGTAAAATCTGCTTTTAAATGATAATCCAATACATGTAGTTTCGGTACTGCATACAAATACACACTACGATGGATTCCACTTAACCGAAACATATCCTGATCTTCCAAATAGCTTCCATCCGTCCAACGATACACCTCTACCGCAATTACATTATCTCCCGGCCTTACATATTGAGTAATATTAAATTCGCTGTCATTATTAGCCCCCTGACTATAACCAACTTTTTTACCATTTACCCACACATAAAATCCACTGTACACTCCATTAAAATGCAAGAAAATCTCCTTTCCTTCCCAATGTTGAGGCACAGAAAATGTACGACGATATGACCCAACAGGATTCGGTTCTTTGTCATTGGTAAATCCTTTTTGGGGGAGGATCAAAGCCGGTTTGTTCATAAAAGGATAATTTACATTCGTGTATATTGGAGTTCCATAACCAAACATTTCCCAATTAGATGGAACTTCAATTTCCGACCACCCAGACACATCATAGTTTGTTTTATAGAAATTTACCGGACGTTCGAATGGCTGCTTCACCCAATGAAACTTCCATTTTCCATTCAATGATTTATACAATTTCGAATCAGGCTGCTCCCAGGGTTTTACAAAATAATCACTGGCTTTCAAACTTTCTATATCAGGAAACGGAATATATGTAACATGTCCAGGTTCCTTGTTTACTGCGAATATCCGTTCATTTTCCCACTCATACTTCCCTTGTACGTTTTCTGGAGGCAGTTTTTTTGCTGTCTTTTTCAAAGAAAAAACAAGTGCTTTTTCTTTGTCCAAATGCAAAAGACTCCCTTCCGTCATTTCATTCGCAAAAATCATGCGTCCATTAAGGTTCGACTTTATTTTATACTTTCCATCTCCTTCTGGAACCAAGACAAATTGCTGGTTTTCGTTTCGCCGACTATAATCCCATACACTCAATTGATGCTCATTGGAAGCAGATATACCCGCATCGAGACTTTTTACATTAAAAGGATTATATATTACACACACATCTCCATTACGGACAATGCGCCAATATTGTCCCTCCGCATTTTTTTCATCTTTTTCCAAATACACCCTGGAACTGTTATTCGGGTCAAGCCTGTTATCCAACACCGTACCCTCAAGAGTTGCTATTTTATATAGCACATCCTCCTTTACTTCTTGTGCCCAAAATGGCATAAAAAGAAACAAAGCTATGGTCAAACACCAATAATTCTTATTCATAACACACATTTATTAACGTTTCAAGATTTTTACCGACTCTGTCCTATTCGTTTTATCCATCAATTGTAAAAGATAAAGCCCAGCATCCAAATTTCTCACATCAATATTCAAATCAAGTCCATCTACGACATCTTGCTTATACAAAACGTCACCTTGCATACTGACTAAAGCAACGTGATTCAACTGATACGAAGCCGGAATCCTCAACTCGTCTTCCAATATAGTTGGGACAAATTGATCTAACGCGGGTTTACAAACTTCAGATGCTCCACTGTCTTCATCCTTCAATTCTATTACATATGGATGGTTCAACATAGATAATGTCACAGAATTCACATTAGTATATACTTGTGGAGTAGTTCCTTTGGTCGGATCATACACATTGATTCTTTTATATGAGGTTTCAAACTTAATTTCTATATTTTCTGCTGTGGAATTAGGGGCATATTTTTCTCCCCAAACAACAAGCATCAAAGTACCATCATTTTTTTGCAACAACAACTCATGCACTGTTTCCGGACGTTCAGACAAAATTGAGTAAGTCAGTTCTGATGGGTTTTCAATAGAAGTTTCATCTGCTAAAATTGTAGTTAGATTATGCATATAATGAGCACCTTTTCTAGGAGTATAATCCCCCTTATAAAAGCCGAAAGATTGATTACCCGCTTCATCTGTACGATCACGCAAAATATACATCGCTGTATGATTCCAACCTCTTTTATATTGAGACAGGTAGCATGACATAAACAATAGAGCCTGTATTTCTTCTGTCACATCACCGCTTATTGTAATACCGGTTTCTGTTGTTACCCGCGGCAAAGTTTCCAGTTCGGCTTCTGAATATCCTTGGTATTTACGCCCCCAAGTCAGACCATAATTACCGTATAAACCATCAACCCGACAATCTTTCCCTGGAGAAGAACTAATCCACGTCTGATTATCGTGCAACCCCGGCCAAGAAGGGTGAGTAAAATAATTATGGCAAGTTGCCACATCTGCATACTGAGTACCATCTGGCATTAAAGTTCCTGCACCCTGAGGTATTGTGAGAAATTGCATCCCGCAATTGTCCGGCTGAGCCCCTGTTTCTGTTGTTGCCCACACCGGCAGTTTCTTCAGATCCGGGTCACTCTTCACCGCCTGATACAAGTCACGATGAAGTTTGGCGACAGGTAACCAAGTTTTTGCATTAGCACCACCACCATTTTCGCCTTGATACCTCACACCCCAATTATTAGGTTCGTTCAATCCTTCAACTGCAATTAAAGCGCCCGATTTTTGCGCCTCACGAAGACGATTTACAAACCCATCCAAATCATAATCTTTACTTTGATTTGCACTTCCCAAACTACAACTAACTTTTACGCCTCCCTTTTCATACAATAACTTTATCTGTTCCGGATTCACCTCATCCATACGTATCCAACGAATTCCTGCATATTGGCAACATTCTATCGTTTTGTCCAAATTTTCCCCTCGCCTGTATATTGCACTATTCGCTCCTATAGAATTCAAAAAATCATTTGCAGGAACGGCTTTTACGGTTTCTTCGGTTACCGCAAAAGCAGAAAATCCATTTAAAGCGGCCCCAAATGCCCATAATAAAACGAGCAGAAATTTATTCTTTTTCATCATAACAACTTGTGATTTTTAGACATTACATTTATTTTATTTCAAGAATAACAGGATGATCGGTCAATGACAATTCTATCGATGACACTTTTAATTCTTTTTTCAAAGGTTCTTTCGATATTGTCGGATCATATACCTTTATTTGTTTTTGCGGTGTTCCAAATTCCACCTTAATATTATCTACAAGACTACTGCCGAAATGTTCTCCCCAAAGAACCAACATAAATTCTCCCGTACTTTTCTGCAACAAGAGATCGTGAGTCGTAACTGGCTGAGAAGGTATATTGTAATCCAATTTTCCCAATGACTTTACAGGTTTATTGTCTGCCAGAACCGAAGTAAAGTTGTGTAAATAATGAGCAGCTTGCTTTGGTTCATTTTTCAGTGTATAAAAAGCATATTTCTCATGGGCAGGCTCATTGGCACGTCCTTTTAACAGATAAACTGCCGTATGCTTCCAACCGCGCTTAAACTGCGAAAGATACAAATTCATGTATAAACGAGCCTGTACTTCCTCTGTCACACCTTCTTCCTCATTAATGGCATATCCGGTTTCTGTAGTCACACGTGGTAACGTTTTCAGTTCCTCTTCTGAATATCCTTGATATTTTTTCCCCCAGGTCAAACCATAGTTACCATACAAACCATCAACAGGACAATCTTTACCCGGTGATGCACTTAACCATGTTTGATTATCATGTAAACCCGGCCAAGATGGATGAGACACATAATTATGGCAATTGGCAAAATCAGCAAATGTAGTTCCTGCAGGCATCAAAGTATTGGCATCTTCCGGTATGGTCAAGAACTGAAGTCCCGCATTATCTGTTTGAGCCCCATTTTCACATGTTGCCCAAACCGGATAATCCTTCAAAAGGGGATCTGTTTTGACCGCTTGATACAAATCTCTGTGCAATTTGGCAACAGGCAACCAGCTTTCGCGGGCACCACCTTTTTCCCCGTTGTAAGTTATGCCCCAATTGTTAGGTTCATTAGCTCCTTCAATTGCCAGCAGGGCACCAGCTTGGGCCAACTGTCTTGCTCCTTTAACTAACCGTTCTATGTCAGTTCCTCCACTCAACAATCCATAACTTGAACGAACTCCCACCTCTTCATACAATTTAATGAAGTCCTCAACCGGCGCACTGTCTTCGTAACCAACCCGAACCCAGCGAATCCCAGTATATTTCAAATTTTCAATTGTCTCCTGCAAGTTTTCCCCACGACGTGATACTGATGTACACGCTCCTATTGAATTCAAGAATTCGTCAACGCTGACCGCATCCTTTCCTTGAGTTTGGTTGGTATTTTTTGTTGTACAACCAAACGAAAAAACAATGAATAAAAAACTTAAACAAAAAAGGTTTGTCTTCATAAAATAAAGATTTTAGTATTTAACAATAGATTATTTTGTAATTTCTTGCCATTGGTCCGTACGGAATGGACAAGCCGGCAACCCAGCCTGATTATATAGATTTCCATCCGGATTGTTTCCCCAATTATAACGGACTGCAACCGGCTGTTGCACCTCATCGCTGTAAACCACAACCCGATTACCGTCCAAATAAGCTTTTGCCCAGTGAAATTTCTTATCTGCTCCAGCTATAGAGAAACCTCTAAGATATCCGTATTTTGATTTTATTTTTAATCCCGAGCCAAACGTATCAAACTCAAGTACAACTTTACTACCTTGTATCTCCATTGACTTGTACATCGGGCCTGAACATATCAGTTTTTCAAATCCATAATCATTATGCAATGCAATCTTTGCCAATCGAAGCCCGGCTTCTTGTTTATTCCTCGGATGAATATCATACGTATCGCCTATATCTATACAAAGTGCCTGACCTGTCTTTGGCAAAGCCAAAGTCATCGTTTGAGCTTCTCGCAACTCGGCCCACTCACTCTCTTGCGGAATTGTATCTTCCTGCATGAAGTTAGCCAATTGAATCCAATAAAAAGGAAGTTCTTTTTCCCATTTGTTCCTCCAATCCGATATTAAAGAGGGAAATAAAAATCGATAATTATATGCATTCTTTGCATTACTTTCTCCTTGATACCAAGTAATTCCCTTGATTGGAAATTGTATAATCGGATTAATCATTGAATTATACAACGAAGATGGATAATTATTGGGAGTCATATTTGCACAAGCAAAATCCCTGTTAGAAACCGCAACTTTATAATACCAACTTCCACACAAAGGATACTTGACCCCCTCTACTGAAAGAAAAATTTCATTCTCTTTCGCATTAAATCCTCCTTCACCTCCCGTGTCCGTAACTTTAACAGAAAGTCTGTTTTTCCCAGACAAAAGAATATTTTCTCCAACATCATATATACGAAGTCTGTCATAAGCATCTGTCTTACCAATTTCTACGCCATTAATCCAAGTCTGATCTTTGTCATCAATCCGACCCAAAGACAGTCGGGCACTCTTTCCTGCTACATCTTCAGGCAAATCAAACTCATACTGCAACCAAACAATTCCATCTATGCGAGACAATTCCGGTTCAGCCCACAAACCAGGCACTTGAACCTTGGGCCACATGGATAAATTCTCTTGTGTGTTCCATTCTTCATTTAGGCTTAAATTATCCTTCAACAACTGTTCAAATTCACGAGCTTGTTTAAAAATGGTCTCCTGCATAATAGGTTGACTATAAACTTCTTTTTGAGATTCCAAATAATTCAAATCATAATTTTTCCTGTTTTCATATGGAAGCGATTTAAAGGAATCGGGAGATATCCACGCTTCTATTACCGTACCACCATAAGATGAGTTTATAATTCCTATCGGGATATTTGTCTCTTCATATATTTTTCGTGCAAAGAAATAACCCACAGCAGAAAAATGTCCAACCGTATTAGGAGAACAGACCTCCCATATCCCAGAAAAATCACTCTGAGGTTGCAGGGCCATTTCCCGTCGCACATTGAACGAACGAATCTGTTCATAATCTGCGGCAGCAATTTCCAATGCTGCATTTTGTACCGCATCAACCAACAGTTCCATATTTGATTGTCCACTACAAAGCCACACATCACCTACTGCCACATCAGCAAACATCAATGTATCATGTTTACCTGCTATTGTCAGCACATAACCACAACCATGAGACATTGGCTGTAATTCCACTGCCCACTCCCCTTTTCGATTAGTCTTTGCCACCTTTTCCTGATCAGCAAAAGTCACTTTAATACGCTCACCGACATTCGCCCATCCCCAAATACGAATAGGCTCATTGCGCTGCAACACCATATGCTCCGAAAAAATTGCTGGAAGTCTAACTTCGGCCAAAAGTAAAAAAGAAAAAAACTGTAATACCGCAAACCAAAAGAGTCGTTTCATGAATACTTTATTTTAAATGTTATTTTTCGTGCAAATTTATTCCCGGGACCTTAATTTTTCCTTAATTAAAGTTTAACAAAGCCCGTTTTCACAAAAAAAGAATCGATTTTTTAAAAAAAAATCGATTCTAAAACGTTTATCTCTTAGTAGACAACAAAAACACACTTACTTTTAGAGTCAAAAATGAAATATCTATAAAAAACATCAATAACAATAGAATAGTTGCAACACTCTATGAAACAAATATCTCTTTATAAGAAAAATTAGGTTTTTCACCCAACACTTGATAATATTCATCGTAAAATTTATCATAACATTGTTTTGCGGCTCCTTTTTGACCCAAATCCGAAAGTATTTTGCATTTTACACGCACAGCCAATTCATCTAAACTGTCATATATCAATATCACATTTGCCATTTGCAAACGCAAATTCAACTCATTCTCAAATTCCGGTTTCTCTATCAGTTCTGATAAAGTTTCTATCATAAGATCATTGAATTCTGTTTTGTAATTTTCAACCCACTCTGCTGTAATATTCGGTAACATGCGTCCCTCTTGGGCTATCTGCAAAATTTCTTTTATTGTATGTTTATCGGCAATAACATCCTCCTTCATTTTAGACAACAACTCTTCCACCCGACCATAATCAAAATACACATCATCCTCTATCAATATAGACCAATAGCTGCTTTTATGGACAATACTTACCCCATCCACATTTTCAAGAGCACGGCGCAGTTTCCGTATATTAACATTCCTATTATTGGATGCACTGACTTTATCCAAACCAAACCAAAGAGTTTCGTCCAGTCTCTGCGAAGTTATTTTTTTCCCATTTTTAGTAGAATTCAACAATACAAGCAAGAACAGTTGTTTCACTATAGGAGTAAATTTATCTGTAACATCGCAACCATCCCTATCAAATATTTGAAAACCACCTAATAATTTAATTGAGGATTTCATTTTTTTCTCAGAAACAAACCTTTCGGTTTCATCTTTATTTTCTGTTTGTTCTGTTTGTTCAACTCGCTTTTTACTTTTATTTACAAGGAAAATTTTCACGAACACAAACAAAAGCACTACAAACAAACCAATAAAAATCAGATATTGCTGTATGCCATTTTTTTTCTGCTCTGACCTCAACTGTATCACATCCGATAAAGCCAAAGGAGGATATTCCAATGAATAAATATCTACCCCATACAAACCAGGAGCCTTTTCCTGCAAAATCAATGAATATAAAACCGAACTTTTATACAAGAACAAATCACAATAAGATTCTATATCCAAGAAATTAAAAGGAAGAGTATCTGCCAATAGTATTTGTTGTTGATTTTCCCAATTATACGAAAACAACTGTATACTAGACTTGTATTTCTCATTACTGTATGCCAAAGCATACATCGTTTGCTTCGCCGTATCCACAACCATTGAATTGCTAAAAACAGTCGAGCCCGATTGGGACTTTAACACCCCCATTTGTTCGCAATCGAGAGTATCCCCCATGGTTATTTTAAAAACTTCATAATAGTTCATCGGAGAATCTTCTTGTCTTCCCGACAGGCTACCATGCCCTCCCATAACAAAAAACGTATTGCCTCCAACGTACCCCAAAGCACTCAAATAGCGTGGCGGCAAGCATGTTGACAAGTCAACAACATCCCAAACATCGGCTGAGTCCAAACTACAAGTTACCAAATTGGCATTATACGTATGATTCCCATACCCTCCGAAAAGAACCAATTGATTTGTTTTCGGCCGGATGAATCTATTATGTTGAGACATAAGAGGGAGCAATCCCCTTGTTTCATTTATATTTGACCATTTCCCCTGTTTGATATCAAAACGAGATATGGTTTTATTTTCATAACAATATAGCAGCAATTCATCTTTATCATGATTATAGATGAGATTACTCCCTCCCATCGGAGAAAAATACAAACAATCCGTCTTAACACAAGTGCATTTTTTTTCATTCAATCCATAAATGAAAAGAGAATCCCGCGTGAGCATAAACACACGAGCGTTAATAGAATCGTATGCTATTTGCGGATTTTTCTCATTAAAAGAGAATGATGCTTCTTTTTTCCAATATATCCGTCTGTCAATTTCCCATATTCCATTGTCGACCTTAGCCACTGCATTTTGTATTTCATCATACACTTTTTCATCATCTCCATATTTCAGCAATTTCCAATTATATAAAACATTCCCGTTTTCTGATTTTATACAAATATTTCTAAGGGTCATTGGCGGGACATCAGTCGTATGATAAACCGGATGCTGATTCTTACCGAAAAAAAAGTCAATTTTTTTTATATCATCCAATGAATAGGGAATTGTCCTGACATTTTCATCTATGAAACAATCTATTCTATCCTTGAGTAAATGAATTTTTACTTTCTTCCATGTGTATCTGTCTTGATAAGGTATATCAAACTCCACATTAGACAAAACATTGCGATTGTGAATCAACAGAAATTGTACTTTTCCTGTATTTACATTAGAAATACAATCTAAAGTCATGACGCCAGCCGAAACCAACCTGAACACATAACCATAAGCAAGAGGGGCATCGTTGAGTTTTAAATCAAATTCGATGATAGATGAGCCGGACAGTTTCAAAAACTCTCCTCCTCCTAGATCAAGTGAAGTTCTTTCATCCTGATTCGTTGTATGCGAAAGAAAAGTCAATCCATAAGTTGCATTGCCATAGCAATTAAAAATAGCGAAAAAACACAGTATTGTTATGACCTTATAATAATACATAGCAAAAGACGTTTATACAACGTGCAAAAATACAACAATCCATTAAATATTATATAAAGAAACATACATTTATATACATTTGACTATATTTCAATGCAATAGATTTCCAACGCACAGATAACGAAACTTTTTCTTTTCTCCCCAAAGACTACTTTCAAAAACCTAAAGTGGGTCCTATAAATTCCCGTCATAACAACCTTATACTTTATGAGGTGGATTTTACACAGTTTACAAGACCACCTTAAATATCTTTATTATCCTTAAATTTTCAAACTTGCACACCTGTTATTTGTGTCTATCTGTAGTTCGCATTATCTTTGCCACGTAAAAAAGTAACAAAAAACATGAAACGAGCCATATTTCCAGGGACATTCGATCCTTTTACCATCGGGCATTACAGCGTGGTGGTACGAGGTTTGCGCATGTTCGATGAAATCATCGTTGCCATCGGCAAGAACCAGTCCAAAAAGACACTGTTTTCGGTGGAGAAAAGAATCCGTTTGGTGGAGCAGGCTTTCGCCAACGAGCCACGGGTAAAAGTCATGGAATACGATTCGCTGACCGTTGACTTCGCCCGGTCGGTCGATGCAAAATTCATTCTGCGAGGACTGCGCACCGTAAGTGACTTCGAATACGAACGCACCATTGCCGACACCAACCATATCATCGCCGGCATTGAGACCGTCATTCTCTTTACTGAGTCGGCCTACTCGCACGTATCATCTACCGTTGCCCGCGACCTGATTTCCTACGGCAAAGACATTACCGAGTTTCTGCCACCGGGAGTAAAGTTATAAGCAAGAACAGGGTTCCTTGTACACAAACATTGCACATTTGATTTTAACAGCAAAAACAATGAAAAAGCATATTTACATACCTTTCATATTTATATTTCTTCTGCTTCCGCTTTCGGGAAACGCAGAAGGCAGTTCCGACCGCACATTCCGCATCAACAAAAACCTGAATATATTCAACACTCTCATGCGCGAATTGGACCTGTTCTATGTCGATACGCTCAATTACGACAAACTTACACGAAACAGCATCGACTACATGCTGCACAACCTTGACCCATACACCGTGTACATGCCCGAAGAAGATTCGGAAGACATAGACATGATGACCAAAGGAGAGTACGGCGGGATAGGCTCGCTTATTGTAAAAAACGGAGAAGACGTATGCATATCCGAGCCCTACGAAGGCATGCCTTCCCAAATCAACGGTCTGAAGGCCGGAGACATCATTCTTGAAGTGGACGGGAAAAGCACGAAAGGAAAATCGGTTAGCGAAGTAAGTTCCATGCTCAGAGGGACGCCCAGTACCAAAATACACTTGAAACTGAAACGCCCGGGGGAAAAGAAACCCATTGAAAAGACCTTTTTGCGTGAAAAGATACAGATGCACCCCATCACTTATTCTACGGTCATAGCCGACCGCACCGGATATGTCCTGCTCAGCGACTTCACCGACAAGGCAGCCCGCGAATTGAAAACCGCCGTAAACAACATGATTGAGCAACAAGGCATCACCTCGCTCATCATTGACCTGCGCAACAACGGAGGCGGCCTGATTGACGAAGCGGTCAAAATCGTAGGATTCTTCGTTCCCAAAGGCACCGAGGTCGTAACGACGAAAGGGAAAGGCAAACAGTCCGAACGGACATACATGACACCCACCGAACCGGTATTCCCCGACATGAAACTGGCCATTCTGGTGAACCGGGCTTCTGCTTCCGCGTCGGAAATTCTGGCCGGTTCCATACAGGACCTTGACCGGGGCATTGTAGTCGGCGAACGGACGTTCGGCAAAGGACTGGTTCAGAACATACGCCCGGTAGGTTATGGAGGTTATCTGAAAGTGACGACCGCCAAGTACTACATCCCCAGCGGACGCTGCATACAGGCCATTGACTACAGCCACCGCAACAAGGACGGCAGTGTAGGCCGTGTGCCCGACAGCCTGACTACCGTGTTCAGCACCCGCAACGGACGCAAGGTGCGCGATGGTGGAGGCATCACTCCCGACACCCTGACCACACAAGAGAAAACCATGAACGTGGCCTACTACATTCTGATGCAAAACCACTATTTCAATTATGCTACCGAATACACATTGAAACATCCGAGCATCGCACCGGCCGAAGAATTCACTTTATCGGACGAAACATTCAACGAATTCACGCAATATCTGCTTGACAAGAAGTTCACCTACACCACCGAAACCGAAAAGTACTTCGACGAACTGCTCGAAGTGGCCAAGTTCGAAGGGCTGGACAAGCAGGCGGCCACAGAAATCGAAGCTCTGAAAAAGAAACTGATTCCCGACATCGAACAAAACATCAAAGACAACAAAAAAGATATTGCCGACTTGTTGAGTATCGAAATATTGAAACGGTATTATTATCAAAAAGGAGAAATCATCTATTCACTGCGTGACGACCACGATCTGAAAGTCGCCCTCGACCTGCTTCAGTCCGATGAAGCATACAGGCAACTGTTGCAACCCAAAGAATAGAACGCTCCTCACTCTCCTGCAATCCATTGAACGCCGGCGCATCAGAAAGGCAATCTGCTGCGCCGCTTCCGACATTCGGCTTCAGTCACGTACAATTTTGTGCGCGACTGAAGCTTCATTTTCATTCCCTGGCATCTTATACCCATGCTGACACACCTTGTCAGAAAACGAACAATGCATTTTGACACACACGCTTGCATTCCGCCCCTTCACCGCCCATTTTTTCACTACTTCTTCAAGCATTTCACCTTTATTTACAGTAGAAATACTTTTTTTGAAAGAAAAAATTATAATTTTGCACCCGATTCGGTCCTTTAGTTGTATTTACAAACAAAACAAAGCAAACCGATTTCATTTTTTTATCATTGAATGCGATTTCAAATAAAACTATTACAAACCATATCACTTCTGCACAAAAGCAAGTGAACAACAAGAAGAACAATGGCACAAAATGTTGTAGGTAAGAAAATCATTACCCTGTGTAATGACAAGAACATTCCGCTGTCAGAATTGCCCGAACGTTCCGGACTGACAGAAAAACAAATAGACAAAGCCCTGAACAGCGAACGCATCCCGTCGCTGGGCTCGCTCATCAAAATAGCACGTGCTTTAGGGGTACGCGTAGGAACGTTCCTGGATGACTGCCAGACGTTGGGTCCGGTGGTACACCACAAAAACGAAACACTGCAGGCGGCTACGTTTTCAAGCCAACTGTCGGATGCCAATTCCAATCTCGACTTTTTTGCATTGGCTTCGCAAAAGGCCGGCCGCAGCATGGAACCTTTCATCATCAACATCAAACCCACCGGCGAACAGAAACCGATACTTTCCACGCACGAAGGAGAAGAGTTCATCTATGTGTTGCAGGGAGCTATCAAAGTCCATTACGGGAAAGATGAACACATACTCCATGCCGGCGACAGCATTTATTACGACTCCATTGTCGATCACCTGGTGGAAGCACTCGATGAAACGCCGGCTCAAATACTGGCAGTGGTGTACACCCCTATGTAGTCTGGCCACACAAACGGGCGACCACCGTGGCCCCGGGACGGCGCAATCCGACTGCCCCCCCGACAGACAGCCAACCACAAACAACAACTATCAACACAAAGAGCAATGAACGACATAAACAACGCCCCGCTTGCCCTGTCCGACAAAACGTTGGGCGACTGGCTTGAACAGTGGGCACGGGAAATACCCGACCAGGAATACATTGTCTATTCCGACCGCGACCTGCGCTTCACCTGGAAACAGTTCAACGAACGCGTAGACAACATGGCCAAGGGCCTCATGTCCATCGGCGTGGGCAAAGGCACACACGTCGGCATTTGGGCCCAAAACGTGCCCGACTGGCTGACATTCCTGTACGCCTGCGCCAAACTCGGTGCCGTAGCCATTACCGTCAACACCAACTACAAAAGCCACGAACTGGCCTTTGTCATTGAAAACTCAGACATGCACACCCTGTGCCTCACCGACGGAGCGGCCGGAAGCAATTATGTGGACATGGTGTACAAGCTCATTCCCGAACTGCGCGAATCGCAACGCGGGCATCTCGCCAGCAAACTGTTCCCCACACTGAAAAACGTGGTCTACATAGGTCAGGAAAAATATCGCGGCATGTACAACACCGCCGAAGTGCTTTTGCTCGGCAACAGCCAGCCCGACGATGCATACCTGCGCATAAAAGACAGTGTCGACTGCCACGATGTAGTCAACATGCAATACACATCGGGTACAACCGGATTCCCCAAAGGTGTCATGCTGACGCATCACAACATAACAAACAACGGTTTTCTCACCGGCTACCATATGAACTATTCAACCAAAGACAAGCTGTGCGTCTGCGTGCCGCTGTTCCACTGCTTCGGCGTAGTGCTTGCCACCATGGCATGCCTCACCCACGGATGCACCCAAGTCATGGTCGAAAAATTCGATCCGCTGCTCGTGCTGGCTTCCGTACACAAAGAACGCTGCACCGCCCTTTACGGTGTACCCACCATGTTCATTGCCGAACTGAACCATCCCATGTTTGACATGTTCGACATGAGCTCGCTCCGCACCGGCATCATGGCCGGAGCCTCCTGCCCCATCGAACTCATGAAACAGGTGGAAGAAAAAATGCATCTGGCCGTGACCAGCGTGTACGGACTGACCGAAACATCGCCGGGAATGACCCAGACACGGATTGACGACTCCTTTGAAGTGCGTTGCACCACCGTGGGACGGGAATATGAATTCACCGATGTGGCCGTCATTGACCCAGCCACCGGCGAAGAATGTCCCGTAGGTGTAGAAGGCGAAATGTGCAGCAGGGGCTACAACGTCATGAAGGGCTATTACAAGAACCCCGAAGCCACGGCCGAAGCCATTGACAAGAACGGCTATCTGCACTCGGGCGACCTGGGCGTGAAAGACCCTGACGGCAACTACCGCATCACCGGACGCATCAAGGACATGATTATCCGTGGAGGCGAAAACATATCGCCCAAAGAAGTGGAAGACTTCCTGTACACCATGCCGGGCATAAAAGACGTGCAGGTAATTGCCGTGAAGTCTCCCCGCTACGGCGAAGATGTCGGCGCGTTCATCATCCCGCACGAAGGGTATGAATTCACCACACAAGACGTGCGCGACTTCTGCAAAGACAAGATAGCCCGATACAAAATACCGCGTTACGTATTCACCGTCAAGGAATATCCGCTGACCGGAAGCGGCAAGATACAGAAGTTCCGTCTGCGCGAAATGGCCTTGGAACTGTGCAAGGAACAAGGCATTGACATTATATAAACCTCTCACATTCCCTGTCTGCAAGGCGGTGTATCACGTAATGCACCGCCTTTTTTCATGCCCCCCACTCCACACACAATTGCCATTATCAAACAGCCATCCGCAGGCAACCATCCAACCACCTATAGTCAGTTACTCAACTTCCTATAGTTAGTTGTTCAATGTGCTATAGGTAGTTGCCCAACGTGCTATAGTTAGTTTTATCACTCTGTCAAGCAAATAACCGACTGACAGCCAAGGTATAACAAGAGCAAAAGAATGAGTGTTAAAAAACGTACTATAGGAAGTTGGGAAAGATACTATAGGAAGTGTCCCGTTCCGCTTGCAGGAAAGTGTGGAAAACACAAGGAAAAACGTCCGAAAAAAAAAGCACATGAACGGATATGCAAAAATACAAAAAACAACAGACGGCGACAAGTGATGAGTGACAGTTAACAGTTAATAGTTAACAGTTAATAGTTAACAGTTAATAGTTAATAGATAACAGAGTGATGATTTCTATAATTAACCATCATACCTGCTCCGACCAAACGCTTGTTTTTAACTGCAGTTGTGGCGGAAGAGGGGCCGAACGGAGCGGAACAAAGGTCTGCAAAAAAAAGATTCCCTACCCCACCGGACATAAATTGCCTTGGACCATCCTCTTTCTAACGTGAAAACCTGCTAAAGAACATATAAAAAAGGCTAACTTTACATCCGCAGGAAAATAAAAAAACGTACTTTTGCTATCGCATAAAAAACAGCAAAAAAACAGATTTCTATGAATACTAAATTGCAAGAACTTACCGACAAGATTTACCAGGAAGGAGTTGAAAAAGGCAATGCGGAAGCAAAAAGAATCGTTGACAACGCACAGGCAAAAGCCGAAGAAATAGTGTCAAACGCAAAAACGGAAGCCGAAAAACTGTTGGACGACGCCCGCAACAAAGCTGCAGAACTGAGCAAGAACACCCAGGCCGAACTTCAGCTCTTTGCCCGCCAGTCGGTCAACGCTTTGAAAACCGAAATCACCGACCTTGTGTGCGGTGCCATCACGGCCGACTCGGTTAAGGCTGCAACCGCCGACAAAGCATTCATGCAGCAGGTCATTCTGACCCTGGTAACGGAATGGGCAAAAAACGACCAGCTGGTCATCGAAACGAAAGACGCAGAAGCCCTGACAGCCTATTTCACCGCCAACGCCAAAGCACTGCTCGACAAAGGCGTGAAAATAGAACAGTCCAACGGCATCAAAACCGACTTCGCCATTACTTCGACCGACAAGGGATATAAAATCACGTTCGGAGAAGAAGAACTCGTGGCCTACTTCAAGGAATTCCTGCGCCCGAAGCTGGTGGAAATGCTGTTCTAAGCCACCTTGCACAAGCCGGTACAAGCCGGCACAGGACATATATAACATTTGTAACCAAAAGAGGGTGTGTCAACATGCACCATGGTTCACTTTCCGACAAGGTGCACCAGCACAGGCAAGCTGCAAGACATGGAAACCAAGGCCGAGAGCACACACTGCTGTATGTGACCGAAGCCAAATGTCGAAAACGATGCAACTGACAGCCTGTCATGACACACCGTTTCAAAGGGGTCTTTTATGAAGTACTATTATCTTATAGCCGGTTTTCCCGACATTCAGTTGGACGATACAAAGGCGGTTCCTTCCATGGAGACGTTGAAAACAGACCTGGAAGAACAGCTCGCGGACAACGACCGGGAGCTGCTGCATCTCATTTACGCAAAATATGACAACCGCAACCTGCTGCTTTTTCTGAAAGACAAGGATGCGGCACTCGACCCGCTGGGCACACTGCAGACTGATGACTGGAAAGAAGTGACCGGCCTGATGGAAGAAGTGGAAAACCCCAGAGACAAACGTCTGCTACCTTACGTGCAACAATTTTACGCCGCATATAAAGACGAGAATTTCTCGTTCGACGGCATGTCGCACGAAGACTATCTGGCGGGGCTCTATTATGAATACGCCATGCACAGCGAGAACCGCTTTCTGCACGACTGGTTCGAGTTCAACCTCAACGCCAACAACCTGCTGTCGGCCATTGCCTGCCGCAAGCACGGACTCGACCCGCAACGCTTTATCATCGGCAACAACGAGATAGCGCAAAACCTGCGCAAAAGCAATGCGCGCGATTTCGGACTGGCCGGAATGTTCGACGAACTGGACACGCTGCTGAACATAGCCGAAGAGCCGAACCTGCTGACACGCGAAAAAATGCTCGACGAACTGCGATGGAAATGGTTGGAAGAACACACGTTCTTCAACTACTTCTCCGTGGAACGGGTACTGGCACTCGTGCTGAAATGTGAACTGATCAACCGCTGGAAACCGCTGACGCAGGAAAAGGGCACCGAAGTGTTCCGCAACCTGCTCGACACGCTGAAAGAGGGAGTCGAATTTGAGGAATAAGTCCCCAATCCCCTAAAGGAAACCTTGTGAGAGTACACATAGACGCTACGAGGCAAAGATAAATTTTGAAAAGCAACAATTTACTCTAAAACAATGAATTACTTTAAACTTATATTAGGCATTTTGGCTCTTACTTATGGTATCTTTACCATTATACAACGGAAAAGGAAACCGGAAAGTTTCTCCAAATTGCAGCCCATGAAAGAGAAATTCGGCGACAAAGCGGGTTTTGCCCTGCACTTCACAGGCTACTCGCTTATACCTATAATATTAGGAGTTACGCTTATGGCGCAAGCAATATTATTGACTGCCGAATAATAAAGTACAGAAATAACAAGAACAACATAACGATATGTCAACAAAAGGAAAAGTAAAAGGGATTATATCCAACCTCGTGACAGTGGAAGCGGATGGTCCCGTAGCTCAAAACGAGATTTGTTACATCGACCTGAACGGTGTGCGCCTGATGGCCGAAGTGTTGAAGGTCACAGGCAACAACGTATCCGTGCAGGTGTTCGAAAGCACACGCGGACTGAAAGTAGGCAACGATGTGGAGTTCATGGGACACATGCTCGAAGTGACACTGGGTCCGGGACTGCTGTCGTGCAACTTCGACGGATTGCAGAACGACCTGAACCGTCTCACCGGAGTGTTTCTGAAACGCGGGGAATACAACTTCCCGCTCGACAAGGAAAAGAAATGGAAGTTCACCCCGCTTGCCCAGCCGGGCGACCGGGTGGAAGCAGCCTCATGGCTCGGCGAAGTGGATGAAAACGCCCAGCCGCACAAAATCATGGTACCCTTCACCTTCAAAGGCGAATATACGGTGAAAAGCGTGGTTCCCGCCGGCGAATACACCATCATGGACACGGTGGCCGTGCTCACCGATGCCGACGGCAAAGACATTGAGGTGAACATGATACAGAAATGGCCGGTCAAGAAACCGATTAACGTGCACGTGGAAAAGCCCCGTCCGTTCAAACTGCTGGAAACGGGCGTACGCACCATCGACACGGCCAACCCGATAGCCGAAGGCGGTACGGGTTTCATCCCCGGTCCGTTCGGTACCGGAAAAACCGTGTTGCAGCACGCCATCTCCAAACAGGCGGAAGCCGACATCGTCATCATGGCAGCCTGTGGCGAACGTGCCAACGAAGTGGTGGAACTGTTTGTGGAATTCCCCGAACTGATTGACCCGCACACCGGGCACAACCTCATGGAACGTACCATTATCATTGCCAACACCTCGAGCATGCCGGTAGCTTCGCGCGAAGCATCGGTATACACGGCCATGACCATAGCCGAATACTACCGTGCCATGGGATTGAAGGTACTGCTTATGGCCGACTCGACCTCACGCTGGGCACAGGCCCTTCGCGAAATGAGTAACCGCATGGAGGAACTTCCGGGACAGGATGCATTCCCAATGGACCTTTCGGCCACCATCGGCAACTTCTACAGCCGTGCGGGATTCGTCTACCTGAAGAACGGCAAGACCGGCTCCATCACCTTCATCGGTACCGTGTCGCCTGCCGGAGGTAACTTGAAGGAGCCGGTAACAGAAGGAACAAAAAAAGTGGCCCGCTGCTTCTTCGCACTGGAACAGGCACGCGCCGACAGCAAACGCTATCCGGCCGTCAACCCGATTGACAGCTACTCGAAATACATTGAATATCCCGAATTCGAAGAATACATTTCCGAACGCATATCGCCCGACTGGACCCGCAAGGTGAACGACATGAAAACCATGTTGCAACGCGGCAAGGAAGTGCAGGAACAAATCAACATTCTGGGTGACGATGGCGTGCCGGTAGAATATCATGTCACATTCTGGAAATCGGAAGTAATCGACTTCGTCATCCTGCAGCAGGATGCGTTCGACCCCATCGACTCCGTAACCCCCATGGAACGCCAGCAATACATCCTCGACCTGGTCATGGACATTTGCAATTCGACGTTCGAATTCAACGGCTTTGTGGAAGTCATGGAATACTTCAAACGTATCATCAACATTTGCAAACAGATGAACTACTCGGAATTCCATTCGGAAAAATTCGAAGGATACCGCAAAGAACTGGACAACATATTGGCCGAAAGACGCAAATAAAAGCAACGCCGGAACAAGCCGGCAAATATTGAGGAAAAGATTATGGCAACAAAAGCATTTCAAAAAATATACACCCAAATAACCCAAATAAACAAGGCGACCTGCTCGCTGCGTGCTACCGGCATCGGAAACGATGAACTGGCCACCGTAAACGGAGCTTTGGCGCAAGTAGTTAAAATCATGGGCGATGAAGTGACCCTGCAGGTATTCGGCGGTACCGAAGGTATTCCGACCAATGCGGAAGTCATTTTCCTCGGCAAAGCCCCGTCACTGAAAGTGAGCGAACAGCTGGCCGGGCGTTTCTTCAACTCATACGGAAACCCTATTGACGGCGGACCGGAAGTGGAAGGCGAAGAACGCGAAATCGGGGGACCATCGGTCAACCCGGTACGCCGCAAACAGCCTTCGGAACTGATTGCTACGGGTATTGCCGGTATCGACTTGAACAACACACTGGTGTCGGGACAGAAAATACCGTTCTTTGCCGACCCTGACCAACCCTACAACCAGGTGATGGCCAGCGTGGCACTGCGTGCGAAAGCCGACAAGATTGTGCTGGGTGGCATGGGACTGACAAACGATGACTACCTGTACTTCAAAAACGTGTTCAGCAACGCGGGAGTGCTCGACCGCATCGTCAGCTTTGTAAACACCACGGAAAATCCGCCGGTGGAACGTCTTCTGATTCCCGACATGGCACTGACCGCCGCCGAATATTTCGCCGTGGACAAAAACGAAAAGGTACTGGTGCTGCTCACCGACATGACCTCATATGCCGATGCGCTCGCCATTGTGTCGAACCGTATGGACCAGATTCCGTCGAAGGACTCCATGCCCGGTTCGCTCTATTCGGACCTGGCAAAGATATACGAAAAAGCGGTGCAGTTCCCCGAAGGAGGTTCTATCACCATCATAGCAGTGACCACACTTTCGGGTGGCGACATTACCCACTCCATTCCTGACAACACCGGATACATCACCGAAGGGCAGCTCTTCCTGCGCCGTGACTCGGACATAGGTAAGGTCATTGTTGACCCGTTCCGTTCGCTGTCGCGCTTGAAACAGCTGGTTACCGGCAAGAAGACCCGCGAAGACCATCCGCAGGTGATGAACGCCGCCGTACGTCTGTATTCGGATGCCGCCAACGCCAAGACGAAGCTGGAAAACGGTTTCGACCTGACCGACTACGACGAACGCACGCTGGCATTCGCCAAGGAATACTCGGACAAACTGCTGGCCATCGATGTCAACATCGACACCACCGCCATGCTCGACACGGCATGGACCTTGTTTGCCGAACACTTCAAACCATCGGAAGTGAACATCAAACAGGAACTGGTGGACAAATATTGGAAGAAATGAACAATGAACAGTGAACAATGAACAATTTCCCAATCTGACACGATAAATGTTTCATTGTTCATTGTTAACTGTTAATTGAAAAACTATGGCAATACAATTTCAATATAACAAGACCTCGTTGCAGCTTTTGGAGAAAAACCTCAAGATGCGCGTGCGCACCTTGCCGACCATAAAAAACAAGGAGAGCGCCCTGCGCCTGGAGGTGAAGAAAGCCAAAGACGACATCAAGAAGCTGGAGGAGGAACTGGAACGGCGCATTGCTTCATACGACAAAATGCTGGCTCTGTGGGGTGAGTTCGACACCTCGCTCCTGCAGGTGAAAGACGTGAAAATGAACGTCAGGAAAATAGCCGGCGTACGCATCCCTGTGCTGGAAGAAGTGGTGTACGACACGAAACCATTCAGCCTGTTCAACTCGCCGGCCTGGTTTGCCGACGGACTGACCCAACTGAAAGACCTGGCCCAGGTGGGTATAGAACGTGAATTTTATGCCCGCAAACTGGACCTGCTGGAATATGCCCGCAAAAAGACGACCCAGAAAGTCAACCTTTTTGAGAAAGTACAGATTCCCGGCTACGAAGATGCTATCCGCAAGATAAAGCGCTTCATGGAAGACGAAGAGAACCTTTCCAAATCGTCGCAGAAGATAGTCAAATCGCGAAAAGAAAGAATGGAGGCAGAAGCATGATAGTCAAAATGAAAAAATACACCTTCCTGGTGTATCACAGACAATACCTGGAGTTTCTTGAAAAAATCAAGGACATAGGTGTGTTGCACATCATTGAAAAACCGGAAGGCATTGCAGAAAACGATGCGTTACGCGACAAAATGCACAATGCCTCGCGAGTGAAAAACGCCTTGAAACAGCTGGAACGCTACCGCCCGAAAGGTGCAGAACTTGCACCGGCCGACCTCTCGCGCAAAGGGCTCGATGTGCTGGAAGAAGTGGAACGGGTGTTAAGCCGGAAAGATGCCCTGCTGCAAAAAAGGTTGCAGACCGAAAAAGAACGCGACCGCATGGAAGTGTGGGGACGCTTCAGCCACCAACGTCTGGCCGAGCTGAAAGCTGCCGGTTGGGTGCTGAACTTCTTCAGCTGTCCGACACGCAAATTCGACCAGGAATGGGAAGTGACATACAACGCATTCGAAATAGACCGGCAAGGCAGTACGCTCTATTTTGTCACGGTGACACGGCCGGACGAAAAGGTTGAAATCGATGCCGACTACATCACGCTGTCCGACCAAACGGCAGAAGAACTTGATGCCGAACTGGTGCGCCTACGTGACGACATGGCCTCCAACCTGGCCGAAATAGAACGTCTGTCGGTCAACGACTACAACACACTGAAAGCTGCCGAAGCCGACATACAAACCGGTATCGCATTTGAAAAAGTGCTGCTCAACACAAACGCCGAAGCCGACAACAAGGTCATGTTGCTCGAAGGCTGGACTCCGGAAGAAGCCGAAGCACCTTTGAAAGCCTATCTTGATGCGACCGACATCTATTACGAAACCAGTGATCCCCAAGCAGGCGAACGGGTGCCAATAAAACTGAAGAACAACAAGTTTGCACGCATGTTCGAGTTTATCGGCGAGTTGTATGACCTGCCCAACTACTGGGAACGCGACCTCACCGCCTTCTTCGCACCGTTCTATGTACTGTTCTTCGGACTGTGCCTGGGTGATGCCGGCTACGGACTGCTGTTTCTTATATTAGGCTTGGTTGCCCGCAAGAAAGTGGCCAATCCGGTCATGAAATCGGTCATGAGCCTGATTGCCGTACTGGGAGGTGGAGCCATTGTCATGGGAATTGTCAGCGGCACCTGTTTCGGCATTCCGCTGCTCGAATCGACCGCCCCGTGGATACAAAAGTTCAAGGTGGTCATGCTCAACTCCGACCAGCTGTTCTACAATGCCCTCATTCTTGGCGTAATACAAATACTGTTCGGCATGGTCATCAAATGGGTGGGCGAAGTACAACGCTTCGGCTTTCTTGCTTCACTTTCCACCCTCGGCTGGCTGTTCGTGCTCATGGGCTGTGGAGGCACATTGGCCTTGTCTACCTTCCAGCTCATTTCAGCTGAAACGGCACAATGGCTGTATATCGTGTTCGGAGGTTTGGGAGGTCTCTGCATCCTACTACTCAACGATGTGAAACGTAACCCTATCATCAATATCGGTTCGGGACTGTGGGGAACCTATAACATGGTCACCGGTTTGCTGGGCGACATACTGTCGTACATCCGTCTGTTTGCACTCGGCCTTTCAGGCGGGGTAATGGGATTGGTGTTCAACGACCTCGCCCTTGACATGGGCGGAGGCATTGGCATTCCGGTAGTAAGCCAGCTGGTCACGGTAGTCATTCTGTTGTTCGGCCACTCCATCAACATTTTCATCGCCGTACTGGGTGCTTTCGTACACCCGATGCGTCTGACCTTTGTCGAATTCTACAAAAACGCAGGATTCGAAGGAAACGGCAAAAAATACAAACCTTTTGCCCCGTATAAAGAAGAGACAAAAGTACTGTAACGGTAGTGACAAGTGACTAGTAGACATGTAGGGACGAATGATTTTTTCGCCCGACATAAACAATCAATCAAAAGAAAAACAAATAAACAAAAACAAATAACAAACAATTTAATTTAAAGAAAAATTTATGGAACCTATTATTTTAGCTTACATTGGTATTGGTCTGATGGTCGGACTTTCCGGTATTGGAAGTGCTTATGGTGTAACCATCACAGGTAACGCAGCAGTCGGTGCATTGAAAAAGAATCCGGATGCATTCGGTAACTACATCGTGTTGAGTGCCTTGCCCGGCACACAAGGTCTATACGGTTTCCTTGGCTTCTTCCTATTCCAAGGTCAGCTGGTGCCCGACATGAGTTGGGGGGCTGCTGCAGCCGTATTCGGAGGTTCATTGGCATTGGCATTGACCGCTCTGTTCTCCGCCATACGTCAGGGACAAGTATGCGCCAACGGTATCGCCGGTATCGGTTCAGGATACGATGTATTCGGTAAAACGCTTATCTTGGCCGTATTCCCCGAATTGTATGCCATCGTATCGGTAGCAGCCGTGTTCCTGATTAACGGACTAATCTGATTCAAGCACTAAATTTTCTAAAAAGCCCGGACGTTTCATTGGCGTTCGGGCTTTCTTTTTTGGGCATTCCGCTGAAATTAGCTACTTTTGCACACGTACGCAAAACAAGGTAACGTGGGGAAAAAAGAAAAAAACAACCAGGCTTTTTTTGACAAGATGCGGTTCAAGTACCGTGTCTCGGTACTCGATGAAAACACATTGGAAGAGTCCTGGCACGTGCGCCTGTCGCGCCTGTCTTTGTTTCTATACGCATGTGTATTCGTACTGATTACCTTTTTCATTCTGGCAATCCTCATATTCATCACTCCCCTGCGCTACTACCTGCCCGGTTATGGAGACGAAGGCAACCGGGAAACCGTCATTTCCGAATCGATGCGCGCCGATTCTCTGCAAAGCCAGATGGACAAACAAATTGCCTACATGAACATCATCCGCGATGTCATTGCCGGCAATCTGGACACGGCCGATATAAAGCCATTGGATTCGATTGTCATTATAGACAAGAAAGATGAGCCGGGCATAGAACAGACCGAACGCGAACGGAAATTCATCGAACAATTTGAAGAAGAAGAAAAGTACAACCTGTCCAGTTTAGGTTACCGTCCTAAAAACGACAGCTATGTATTGTTCAAACCGGTCAATGGGGTAATACAGCAACACTTCAACGCCATTGAGCAGATATACGGCATTTCCATTCTGACTCCCCCCAATGAAAAGGTACTGAGCGTACTCGACGGCACAGTCATATATGCCGACTACAGCTTCAACAACGGTTGGATTATCCAGGTGCAACATGAAGGTAACTACATTTCCGTATACAAAAACAACATCCGCCTGCTGAAAAAGGTAGGTGAGATAGTACATGCAGGAGAAAATATTGCCATCGCCGGCAATGCATCGGAGCAAGACCAACTCTTCGAATTCGAATTATGGAACAACGGCAATGCAGTCAATCCTGAATACATGATTATTTTTTAACAACCAGCATACTGTGAACGAAGGAAAACAATCAATCACCATACTCGGTTCCACCGGTTCCATTGGAACACAAGCCCTGGAAGTCATAGCACAGCATTCCACTCGCTTTGACGTATATGCCCTCACGGCCAACAACCAGGCCGACCTGCTCATTGAGCAAGCCCGCCGATTTCATCCGGAAATAGTAGTCATCGCAAACGAACTGCATTACGAAAAGGTAAAAACTGCATTGGCCGACCTGCCTATGAAGGTGTTTGCCGGAACGGAAGCCATTGCACAAGTGGCAGGCATGGCCGAAGCCGACATTGTGCTGACCGCCATGGTCGGATATGCCGGGCTCAAGCCCACCATCCAAGCCATCCAGGCAGGAAAACGGATTGCACTGGCAAACAAGGAGACCCTGGTCGTTGCCGGCGATCTGATAGGAAAACTCGCCGCCCAATACAAGGCGGCCATCATCCCAGTTGACTCAGAGCACTCTGCCATATTCCAATGTCTGGCCGGGGAGAGTGGCAATGCGATTGAAAAGGTCATTCTGACCGCTTCCGGAGGACCGTTCCGCACAAAAAGTCTGGACGAATTAAAAAACGTCACATCAGCACAAGCATTGAAACATCCCAACTGGACCATGGGTGCCAAAATAACCATCGATTCGGCCAGCATGATGAACAAAGGCTTCGAAGTCATAGAAGCCCAATGGCTTTTCGGTGTTTCACCGGAACAGATAGAAGTCGTTGTGCACCCCCAATCCATCATTCACTCCATGGTGCAGTTTGCCGATGGGGCCATCAAGGCCCAAATGGGAGTCCCCGACATGAAGTTGCCCATACTCTACGCCTTTACCTATCCGGACCGGGTAGAAACCAAGTTCAAACGCTTCGACTTCAACAGCTGTACGCAGCTGACATTCGAACAGCCCGACCTGAACCGCTTCCGTAATTTGGGGTTTGCCTACCAAGCCATGCGGCAAGGCGGAAACATGCCATGCATATTGAATGCAGCCAACGAAATTGTCGTTTCCGCATTCCTGCAGGACAAAATCAGATTTCTCGAAATGTCAGATATCATAGAAGATATCATGCAGCAAGCCCACTTCATACCGCACCCCACTTATGAAGACTACATAGAAACCGACCGGCAAGTACGGGAACTGACCAGAAGGAAATTGTCATTATAGAAACAAACAAGATACTTATTCCAGCAAACAAACAGTTAAACAAAACAATAGAAACAAACCAACCCCGTAACTTCTGTCCAATCCAGAAAGCAAGCGGGTTTATACTTTATTATGGAAACGTTTTTGATAAGAGCATTGCAACTCATTCTCAGTCTATCCATTTTAGTGTTCATACACGAATTGGGACATTTTTTATTTGCACGCCTTTTCAAGGTAAGAGTGGACAAGTTCTACCTGTTTTTCAATCCGAAAGGTTCCATTGTAAGAGCCAAGAAAATCAACGGTAAATGGCAGATTCGTTTCTTCTCCAAAAACGTCCCGGCAAACGAACGTCCCAAAACAGACATGGATGGCGACACGGTGACCGACTCAAAAGGCAACACAGTGTTCGAACCGATACCGCTCCATGAATTACCGGACGATGACTGGCGCAAATACCCCGAAAGCACCGAATGGGGAATCGGTTGGGTTCCATTGGGCGGATACTGTAAAATAGCCGGCATGGTTGACGAATCGATGGACAGCACCCAACTGACACAAGAGCCCCAACCTTGGGAATACCGTTCCCGTCCGACATGGCAACGCCTGCCCATCATTTGCGGAGGGGTTCTGTTCAACTTCATTTTAGCCATCATCATATATATAGGTGTATTGTTCCACAACGGAAAAGAATACTTCCCGATAGAAAATGCCCGATATGGACTAGAGTACACACAACTTATGCAAAACAACGGATTCCGGAACGGGGATAAAATCATTGCTATCGATGGAATTGCAGTTCAAGACCGTGCAGACATCATCGAACGCATACTGATAGAAGGCAAACAAAATGTTACCGTCGTCCGTCATGAAAACGAAACCATACAAATCGTGTTACCCGAAGACTTTTCACAGCTAGTGCTGGCCGCCAATGACAACACGCTGTTCACTATACGTCAACCGTTTGTCGTGTACGATGTGATTGCCGGAACACCCGCCTACAAAGCCGGAATGCAATCGGGCGACAGCATTATAGGGATAAACGGAAAAAGCATGTTCATTTTCCAGGACATCGCCGCCGAACTTGAAAAGTCAAAAAACACATCTGTAACCGTCGACTTCATGCGCAAAGGACAAGCCTTAAGTGCACAAATAGACTTAGGTGACGACGGCAAACTGGGAGTCAGTGCCATGCCTTTCATGGTATTCTTCCCCTTGGAACACATCCAATATACATTCCTGCAATCCATCCCGGCAGGCATTCAATTCGGTTGGGAAACACTGACCAGCTATGTCAAACAGTTCAGACTCGTGTTCACCAAAGAAGGTGCACAAAGCCTCGGAGGTTTTGCTGCCATCGGACAGCTTTTCCCCACCAAATGGGACTGGACCACGTTCTGGTTCATGACCGCATTCCTGTCCATCATACTGGCATTTATGAATATCCTGCCTATTCCGGCTTTGGATGGAGGTCATGCTGTATTTGTTCTGTACGAAATGATAACACGACGCAAACCAAATGAAAAATTCATGGAATATGCACAGACCATTGGCATTGCCATACTTTTCATATTGGTTCTTTACGCCAACGGAAACGACATTATCAAACTGTTCAAATAGGCAAATGAGTGTAAACGCCATCCAGGAAACCGGAATTTCTTGGATGGCCCCTAAAAAAGAAAAGACGACATGAATGAAAATATCACAGTTCTGTGCTATGCCAAATGCGGCACTTGCCGGAAAGCGGAAAAATGGTTAAAGGACAAAGGCATCAACTACACCTATCGCCCCATAAAAGAAGAACCTCCAACCGAGTCCGAACTGACCGAATGGATTCAAGCGAGTGGTTTGCCTATTGCCAAGTTTTTCAACACCAGCGGTCAATTATACAGAGAACACAACATCAAGGAAAAACTGAAAACCTTGTCTTCCGACAAGCTGACAAGCATATTGGCCTCCGACGGAATGTTTGTCAAACGTCCTGTTTTACTATGCAATGGCCAATTCAAAGCCATCGGATTCAAGGAAGATGAATGGGAAAAGTTATTTTAACCTCCAAACGGCCGCTCGTTTTTGAATAACATCACAGGCCTTAACCCCCAACATTTATGAACAAAGGAAAAACCATTGCCTTCAACCCCTTGTCCATGCCTACCTATGTCATGGCCAAACCTGCCGGATCTACCTGCAACCTGAACTGCTCGTATTGCTACTATCTGGAAAAAGAAAAACTTTATCCTAACCGCAAAAAGTTGCAAATGAGCGAAGATTTGCTTGAAAAGTACATTGAAGGCTATATCAACGCTCAACCTGTGCCCGAAGTTTTGTTCACCTGGCATGGAGGTGAAACCCTGCTTGCCGGCATTCCTTTTTACCGGAAAGCCATTGCCTTGCAACGAAAATACGGACGGGGACGACAGATAGACAACACGCTTCAAACAAACGGAGTGCTGTTGAATGACGAATGGTGCCGTTTTTTCAAAGACCACAATTTCTTGATCGGGATTTCGATTGACGGACCGGAACACTGCCATGATGTGTACCGTAAAAACAGAGGAGGAAACGGAACATTCAAACAAGTCATGCACGGCATTGAACTGCTGCAGAAGCACAATGTAGAATTTAACGTACTGTCCGTCATCAACGACTACAACGTACAGTATCCGCTGGAGGTATACCGCTTTTTCAAAGAAATAGGGGCACATTACATACAGTTTTCTCCTATTGTCGAACGTATAAGCGATGAACGCACCGACGGATTAACCCTGTTGCCGCCAACAAAAGCAACCGATGCCACCCTTGCACAATGGACCGTCACCCCCGAAGAGTTCGGCCAGTTCTACATCCAGATATTCAACGAATGGGTCCAAAACGACGTAGGAAAATATTATGTGCAACTATTCGATGCCACCCTTGCCAATTTCATAGGAGAGATGCCGGGAGTATGTATTTTCGGGAAAACATGCGGCCATGCTGCCGCCATGGAGTTCAACGGTGACGTATACGCCTGCGACCACTTCGTTTTTCCCGAATACAAATTAGGAAACATACATACCAACAGCATTATAGAAATGATGTTCTCCGACCGTCAGTTACGTTTCGGGCATGCCAAGCAAGACAGTCTGCCACGCCAATGCCTTGAATGCGAATTCTTGAAACTTTGCAATGGAGAATGTCCGAAAAACCGTATTGCCACCGACAAATATGGCAATGCCGGGCTCAATTATCTGTGTGCCGGTTACAAAGCCTATTTCAAGCACGCCATGCCTTATATGGAATTCATGGCCAACGAGCTTCATTTCAAGCGTCCGCCAGCCAACGTTATGTATTGGGCCAAAAGCATTTTAAAATAGAAACACACACAAGTTTGAAGAACTTTTTCTTATTATAAACCGTTATATAAGTCGAGTTTGAGTGCACAACAAGAAAAAATGCAAAAAAAAGTCTCAAAACACAACGACATATAACTAAAAATCCTATTTTTGTACTCAAATTTGTAAAAAGAATTATAATTGAAATAATTATACACAACAAAACACTTTTATTTATGAGAAAGCAATTATTTTTTGTAGTTTCTTTGGTGCTGGCTATGGGTTTCAGTTCCTGCAGCAACAAAATGGGTGAATTAACACCGGATTTATTTAAAGTTACTCCCAGTCCGTTGGAAGTAAAAGGCGGAATGATCAATGCTAAAGTTGATGGAACATTCCCCGAAAAGTATTTCAACAAAAACGCAGTGGTTACTGTAACTCCTGTATTGAAATACAACGGGACTGAAGTTAAAGGAACTCCCAAAAAGTTCCAGGGAGAAAAGGTTACTGGCAATAACCAAGTTATCAACAACAAGGAAGGAGGCAAATTCTCTTTGGATGCATCATTCAAGTATGTACCCGAAATGGCACAATCAGAACTTTACCTCGACTTCGACATTGTAATCAAGGACAAAGAAGCCGCAAAAATTCCACAAGTGAAAGTTGCCGATGGAGCCATAGCTACCGCTCAGTTAGCAGCAACTGATGCAAGCGAAATTACTCCGGCCATCACTCCCGACAAATTCCAACGCATCATTAAAGAAACTCAGGAAGCTGACATCAAATTCTTAATCCAACAAGCCAACCTTCGCAGCAGCGAAACGAAGTCACAAGCAATAAAGGATTTGAAGGAAGCTGTAAAGGCTGCCAAAGAAACCGAAAACAAGGAAATCGAAAGCCTGAATGTAGTTGGTTATGCATCTCCGGATGGTTCACTCAGCCTGAACAAAAACTTGGCCGAAAGACGTTTGAACACAACAGCCAACTTCCTGAACCGCGAAATGAGAAAAATCAAAGCCAAAGTTGAAATTGGCAAAGACTTTACTCCGGAAGACTGGGATGGTTTCCAGAAATTAATGGAAGCATCCAGCATCCAAGACAAAGAACTTATTTTGCGCGTACTTTCCATGTATTCAGATCCGGAACAGCGCGAACGTGAAATCAAAAACATTTCTTCAGCTTACACTGTAATTGCCGATGAAATTCTTCCTCAATTGCGTCGTGCCCGCATGCTGTTGACCGTAAATGTAATTGGAAAATCAGACGAAGAAATCACAGCATTGGCCAACAGCAATCCGGCTGAGTTGTCAGTAGACGAATTGCTTTATGCCGCCACACTGACTGAAGACTTGAACGCCAAAGCAGCCATTTATCAGAAAGTCATCAACCAATACGGCAAAGATGCCCGCGGTTACAACAACCTCGGATTGGTTCAGTTGCATCAAGGCAACGTTGCTGCCGCTTCTGCCAACTTTGAAAAAGCAGCCCGTATAGATGCCAACAATGCCGACATCAACTTCAACTTAGGTTTGGTTGCAATGATTAACGGCAACTTGGACAAAGCTCAACAATACTTCGGAAAATCAGCCGGTACAAACGGTGACTTGAATCAAGCTCTCGGTACACTCTACATCTTGAAAGGCGACTATGCAAAAGCTAAATCTTCTTTCGGTTCGGAAGCTACCAACAATGCTGCTTTGATTCAGATTTTGAATGCCGATTACAACGGTGCACGCCGCACATTGGCTGCTGTTGCCACTCCTAACGCTATGACATCTTACCTGGGAGCCGTAGTCGGAGCACGCACTAACGACCGCAACGCTGTATACAGCAACTTGAAAGCTGCCGTTGCAAAAGACAACAGCTTGAAAGCAAAAGCTTCAAAAGACATCGAATTTGCCAAATTCGCAGCCGACGAAGCATTTCAGTCTATTGTAAAATAATAAAAAATTGTTTTATTCCCCAAAAAGTCCGGCGCATTTCCGCCGGACTTTTTTTTGTTCCAAGTGACAGCTACTTTTGTGCATTGAACTTTACAGAAAAAAGGGATTTCGCATTTAACCCCAATAGGGCATTAGGTTTAGGGCTCATCATATCTTGTTTTTTTGAACTGAACAGGAGGCGATTCAGAATAAACAAATCAAAAACTGCGTTTTCATTTGTTTCTCCACTCACCTTTCATTATTTTTGCAACCCTCTGATCAAAATACAAAAACAAAAAAATGAGCAAAATCAAATTCTGGTTAAAAAACGCCCGCCCCACATCATTGCCACAAAGCGTACTGCCATCCACTTTGGCCGTATTCCTCGCCATGTCATCCAACAACTTCTCATGGTGGTTAGGTTGTTGCGCCATATTAGGCGTCATGGCCGCCCACCTGGCACTAAACTTATTCGATGATTACTTCGACTATATCAAGAAAAAATCCGATTACCGCGATGACCTGAAACACGAGGGATTTCGCGCACGTATAGGCAAGTGCACCTACCTCACTTCCGGCACTGCCACTTTGAAACAGTTGCTTGCAGCATGCATCGTTTTTTCCATTATCGCTCTGTTATTCGGCTCTTTCATACTCTATTTCCGGGATAATTTCATTATCTATATTGTTGCCGCCACTATTCTACTGGGGCTTTTCTACTCGGCACCTCCGCTTCGCCTTAGTTATTACGGTCTGGGGGAACTTGTCATCGGCATCATATTCGGCCCGCTGAACATGATAGGCACCTATTATGCGGCCTGCGGCGAATTCAACAGTTTCATCATACTGATATCCATACCTGTCGGCTTGCTCGTCATGGATATTGTCTATGTACACTCCATCATGGACTTTATTCCCGACAAGAAGATAGGGAAGAAAACCTTGGCTGTCCTTCTGCACAACTACACGGCTATGCTGACAGTCTTGTTCTTCATCATTTTCGCTCCATTTGCCTTCATTGCCTACGGCATAGCCAGCCAGCTTATTTCGCCCTGGTACAGCTTAACCTTTCTGACCGTTCCTCTGGCAATATCCCTCTTTTATATGATGGTGGAATACGTCAAACACCCCGACCGCACATTCAAGCCCAAACCTTGGCTGGGACCCATGAATGGCTGGAAACGCATTCAGGCTGCCGGTATCGAGTGGTTCATGATACGATGGCTTTCGGCACGCAACCTGCTGTCATTTTTCTGTCTCATCATCATCATCATCAACATCGTACAAACTTTTTCAAAATAAAAGACTATGAAGTCCATCAAGTCGTTTTTCTACCTCCCCACATGGTTCATTAAAACCCGGTTGTTCGGCAAAAAGATACCTTTGCAAACCGTCCTGTTCATATCCGACCAATGCAACCTACGTTGCAAGCACTGCTGTGTGTATGCACAGAAAACCGTCACAAAAAAGAGTTATGCACAAATCAGGGAAGAATTGGAATATGCCTACCGCTTAGGTTCACGCTTCGTCGACTTTGAAGGAGGCGAACCCACCTTGTGGAAAGAGGGCGAACACGACCTGAACAGCCTCATCCGTCTGGCAAAGGAAATCGGTTTCTTTTCAACAACCGTCACCACCAATGCAGTCAATCCGTTTCCCGGCCTTGAAGCCGACTCCATTTGGGTGAGCATGGACGGCATGGGCAAATACCACGACCGCGTGCGCGGAGAAGGCGTGTTCGACAAACTGGTACACAACATTGAAACCTGCGGACATCCCCACGTGAGTGTCAACATGGTGGTAAGCAAGTTGAATTACGAATCGCTCGACGAGGCCATCGAGTTCGCCCGGAACAATCCGCACATACGCTCCATCTCCATCAACTTTCTCACCCCCTACCCCGGTACTGAAGCGCACCAGCTAGACTGGGACACCCGTCGGGCACTGATAGACAAAGTCATCGCCTACAAAAAGAAGGGATATCCCATCATGAACTCCATTTCCGGCCTGAAGCTGATGAAACACAACCAGTTCAAAAAATACTGCTGGATGGCCAACTTCATCACCGTCGACGGCAAAAGGCACCCCGATTGCGGTGGCTCCGAACTGGGATTATGTGACCAGTGCGGCTTCTGCATGGCCGGCGAAATGCACAGCGTCATGACCTTGAAACCCGACACCATTCTGGCCGGGTTGAAACTGAGAATGTAATTCTTCAAAAGCCACGATATAGCAACAATCAAAGAAAGGAAACCGAACGGTTTCCTTTCTTTTTCGACTTCCTCATAAAAAGAAATGGTTGTCTCACGACAACCAATCTTCGTTAACCTTAAATCTAATACACTATGAAAAAAATCACATTGCAAATATACGTTTTGCACGGGATTCCTGCAAGTTCACCCCCACAAAAAACAACTTTTATAACATCTTTTTAGCAAAATTTTATTTTGCCCAGAAACGGGCCAAAACGCATCAACAACCCTGTTTTTCCCTTCTTCGTTTGTAAAAACAGGTTTTCCCTTCCTGCTTGCAATCGAAGGTGAAAATTTCTTCCGGCTCCCGGTTCTGAAAAAAGCACAGCAAGCCGAAATCGCCGGCACAACACATACTGTGAAGGCCCAATATAGCCAGAAAAAAATAGAACAGCGGCTGATTGTAGAACACGGCCATTCCCAGCAAGGACAACACTCCTATCACAACAGCCGGAGCCAAGGCCACGATTTTGAACTGCCGGTAGTCAAGCACCTCACCATCGGCCTGCACATAGAACATGAACTTCTTCAGATTCATGCCGAAAGACAAGTGCCTCGCCCCCACATAGCGGTAGGCCAACGCATGCACAAGTTCATGCAACAACACTCCCACCGTAAACAGGAAGCACACCCCTGCCAGCAAATAAATGAGGTATATATACTCACGACGTGCATAGAAAGGCATAAAAGCCTTGAATATACCCAACACAAGAGTAAACCACCCCAACAGCTGGTACATGTTTGACACTTTGGCCCAACCCTGGTTATCGGCCATTTCCTTGAGCAGGAAGGGCTTCATGTCCTGGTGGTCCAGCACCGCTATCTGCTCATAATCGGGATTATTGACAAGTTCCTTGCTGTTCATATACTTACAATCTGTTTATAATCCGTTCGCCCAAAGCCTTGGCCAACTGCTTCTTCACTTCATCCAGCTGTTTCATTTCCCGCATAATCGCATCGACCCGCACATTGTCTTTAGCTTCACAGGCAGCTTTCATTTCAAGCAGTTTCTGCTTTATCTCGGCCAGCACCACGCTGTTTTTCAGTTCCAGCACAATACGCGGAACCAGCTCCAGCAAGCGGTCCTCATCCGGCACCAGGTTGCCGCTCCGTGCATGAACCTTGCTCAGCACATACCGGTCGGCTATCAGGTCGGCAGCCAGGCGGCTCATGTTTCCATCCGTGTGATTGAGGAAATAGCGTTCCGGCTGAAAATCGGCATCGTTCAAGTGTTGGCGGTATTCAGCCAGCACCTTCTGGTGCAACGGGTTTTCAAACGACAGACCATCATAGTCCAGTTCACCTATCACATATTCGGCGACGGTCTTCTCCTGCTGCTGTTCTTCATCCTTGAACAAGATGAATTTGCCGTATTTCATCAATACCTGCAAAATGTTCCGTTCCTCTTTCTCGAAACGGACTGCCGACACATCCATCACCTGCGGCAACTCTTCGCCCTGCGGCAAAGGTTGCTGAACCGCTTCCTGCTGCTGGCGCGCCGCAAACTGTTTCTCGCGCTCCCTGCCCTTCAGCTTGTTTATCTCATAATACAGCGTCTCTTCGGCCACGTTCAGCAGAATGCTGCACTCCTTGACATATTCCGCACGGATAATCTGGTCGGGGATAATGGCAATGCTCCGCACGATATCGCCCACCAGTGCCGCGCGTTTGATTGGGTCGTTCCCCGCATCCTCCAACAACAGCTTGGTCTTGAAACGAATGAAGTCGGTCGAATTTTCCCTGATAAATTCAATGAAATCCGAAGCGTTGTGTGTCCGGGCATACGAATCCGGGTCTTCTCCATCGGGCAACAGCAGCACCTGAATGTTCAGCCCCTCTTCAAGCAGCAGGTCGATACCCCTTATCGAAGCCTTGATACCGGCCGCATCGCCATCGTAAAGTACGGTTACGTTGTTTGTAAAGCGGTGAATGAGCCGTATCTGCCCCCCGGTAAGCGAAGTGCCCGACGAGGCCACCACGTTCTCAATGCCGCACTGGTGCATGGATATGACATCGGTGTAGCCTTCGACCAGGAAACAACGGTCTTCACGCACTATGGCCTGCTTGGCGAAATAAATGCCATAAAGTTCGTTGCTTTTGTGGTATATTTCCGACTCGGGCGAATTGACATATTTCGCCGTCTTGTCGCTTTTTTTCAGCACACGTCCGCCGAAAGCCACTACCTTGCCCGAAAGCGAATGCACCGGAAACATGACACGCCCGCGGAAGCGGTCAGCCAGCTGTCCGTTTTCGTACTCAAGCGTCAGACCCGTCTTCACAAGATAGTCCTTGTTGTAGCCGGCCTTTTGTGCCGCCCGGGTGAAAGCATCGCGCTCGTCGAGCGAAAAACCCAGCTGAAATTTCCGAATCATGTCGTCGCGGAATCCCCGCTCGCGGAAATAGGCCATGCCCACCGCCTTACCATCGACATGGTGGTAAAGCGTGTCGGTAAAATACTTCTGTGCAAACTCGTTTACCAGGAACATGCTCTCCCGGTCGTTGCGTGCGGCCGCCTCTTCTGGGGTCAGCTCCTTTTCCACCACCTCAATGTTGTATTTCCGGGCCAGGAACTTCAACGCCTCATAGTAATTCAACTGCTCGTGTTCCATGATGAAATGCACCGCGTTGCCCCCTTTGCCGCAACCGAAACACTTGAATATGCCTTTGGCCGGCGACACGATGAACGAGGGTGTTTTTTCGTTGTGGAACGGACACAAGCCCAACAGATTGACACCCCGCTTTTTCAGCGTGACGTAATCGCCCACGACCTCTTCTATGCGTGCCGCGTCGTTTATGCGGTCTATGGTTGCCTGATCTATCATCTTCCTTTTTTGCCTGTTTCCTTTACGAACAGCAAAAGTACGGAAAAAATCCATACGCCAGCATAGAGTTGCCGGTTTTCCCCGCCGGCCTGCCCTACACATTTTTCCCCTTTCCGGCACACATTCGTCCTTTTCTCACCATATAAAATTCCGCACATGCGCACAAATTCTTAAAACTACAGTGCGGTTTATAAAAACCACGGTTCAGTTTATAAAAACTACGGTTTAGTTTTTACAAACTGCACTGTAGTTTTAAGAATGAACGGGCATATTTCAAAAAACAGACAGGCGATTTTCAAAGAATGGACAGGCAAACGACGAAATATCAGAATGCCGGAATAACGAAAAAGGGTTCATTTCGGACTGCCAACAGAAAGCCCCATGTACATGAGCCTCAAACTCACGCACATGGGGCGAAAACATTTCCCTCAACAAGCACGGACAAAAACAGGTTGCCCGCATTCAGCACGGTCAATCGTCGGTGTATTCCTTGATTACCTTGCCGGTCGCATCAAACAACACAAGCAGTTCATTGCGTCCCTCCAGCTCCACGGCATACGCCATTCCGGCCGAAGTTTCCACCACTTCGGCTTCACGGTCCACCCGATAGCCGGCATAATCCGTAGCCAAGGCATCAAGTATGCCCTGAGGCAATGCAGCGGAAGCGATATCCCACGTTGTATCCACCCACTCTCCACGACCGTTGAAACGCACATCCTTTTCCACCCCTTCATGGCGGATTTCAATCACCACATAACCGTCATCGTCATCGCGGCCGGCAATCACGGCACCCGGATAACGTCCGGCCACGAACTGTTCATAAACCTCTCCAACGGACACACCGCCTTCGGCATCACCGGCCGGACGTTCTATCTGCTGACCGTTTTCGTCCAGATAGCATTCTTCTTCATGCCGTCCGTTGCGCACTTCCACGCTGTAATAAACCCGGTCGGCCGTCTCGTAGCGTGTCACTTCTTCAACAATGCCATCGGGATACAATGCCTGCACCGCTGCAAGCACCGCCGCATCTACCCATTCCAGGCTGCGGCCTTCATATTCGGTCTTCAGCAACGCAAATGCACCAGCCCTGAAAATGACTTCGTGTACCAGCCCATCGGCCACAAACTCAACCTCGGTCATATCATGCTCACGGTCCACATCGATGATGCGGGCATTGGGAAAACGTTGTGCCAGCCAGTCTTCAACCGACCCATCGGGCGTCTGCGGCAGATATTCTTCATAATCCTCATCAGGGTCGGCATCGACCAGTTCGCGGACCAGTTCACCGGCAGCCGTGTAGTAAAGATCGACCTCGGTTTCGACACCGGCCTCCTTTTTTTCCACCCCAATCACATAAATCGATTCATAACCGTCGCGCAACAGACAGTCCACTTCGCGGTCTCTCTGCCAAGGTTCGCGGGCATAGTCCGTAGCCTCAAAAGCCAGGCGTACGGCTTCGGGCACAGCCTCGTAAAGCAGTTCTTTCTCGTTCATGTCACAGGTATAGTCCAGCAGGCTGTACCATGCCGAGTTCCGGGTAGTGGTTCCATCGGCTTCGGGCAGGGTGAAGTCGGCCACAGCATGCCCCGACTTCTGCTTCCACGACACATTTACAGCCGAAGCATAATCATTTTCAAACGCATCCAATATGGCTTGGGGAATGGCCGGAGCCAGTTCGCCTCCATGTTTGTCGCACGATACAGTTCCTAACAAGCAAGCGGCAACAACGGCCGCAGATAAAAAAAACTTTTTCATAAGACAGTCGTTTTTTTTAGAAGTTAATACATGTTGTTTATGTTGCAAAGTTACAGACCGTTTCTGGAAAGAATTGGGAAAAACATTATTTTCCACAAAAAAACGGCATCTCATTCCACAAAGCCTTTCACCACAACCGCACCACACTGCCGCCGGAAGGGCCGTTAACATTTATAAGGAATGTGCATTTTCATGTTCGCCAATTAAAATGTACCTTTGTGCCTCATTTATTTTCACATAACATACAATATTCATATGGCAGAAACCGAACAAATACTTGATAAAATTGTTGAAGGTATACAGGAAAGAAAAGGCAAAGGCATCGTCATTGTCGACATGACCGGTTTGCAGGAAGCTCCGTGCAGCTACTTCGTCATTTGCGAAGGCGATTCGAGCGTACACGTAGGCTCGGTGGCGCTCTCGGTGAGAGACTGGGTGCGCGATGAAATACACGTGAAACCCTATGCCATCGATGGGCTAGAAAACAGCCAATGGGTGGCCCTGGATTACGGACAAATCATCGTACACGTTTTCCAACGCCCGGTACGTGCATTTTATGACATAGAACACCTGTGGGAAGATGCCAAATTGACAGAAATCGAAGATCTCGACTGACGTAAAAGCACTCGGGTAAGATTTTTGCAATGTGTTTCAACAAAAAAACAGAATAGAATAGAATAAAAAAATGGAAAATAAAAGACCAGACCAAAACCCCGGCTTCCCCGGTCAGCCAAACAGAAAGATGCCGGGAAAATTCAAATTCAACTTCTCGTGGATTTACGGACTGATCATTATCATCCTGCTCGGTTCCTACTTCTTTTCGGACACGGCCGTGTCCAAGGAAGTGTCTTACACCAAGTTCGAGGAATTCGTCAAGAACGGCTCGGTGGAACGCATCAGGGTTTACACTTCCAGAAACACGCTGGAAGCAAATATTTCAGGCAATGCCGTCCGGGAAGTGTTCGGCGACAAGATAGCCGAAAGCCCTATGAGCGACAACGGACAGATGATTATCGTCAGCATCCCGTCGGTGGAAGCGTTCACCCAGTTCATACAGGAAGCCAGAGAGAAATACGGCTATACCGGCGAGGTGAACTACACGGAAGGAAGGAACTATTTTGAAATGTTCTTATACAGTTTCTTCCCCATTATCCTGCTGATTGTTTTCATTGTGTACATGAACCGGCGCATGATGTCGCAGGCCGGCAACGGCGGCGGCGTGTTCAGCGTAGGCAAGTCGAAAGCACAGCTTTTCGACAAGTCATCGGCCAACAAAGTCACGTTCAAGGATGTGGCCGGACTGGAAGGTGCCAAACAGGAAGTGGAAGAAATCGTCTCGTTTCTGAAAAATCCGAGCAAATATACCCAACTGGGAGGAAAGATACCGAAAGGTGCCCTGCTGGTAGGCCCTCCGGGAACCGGTAAGACCCTGCTTGCCAAAGCTGTGGCCGGCGAAGCCGATGTACCGTTCTTCTCCATGTCGGGGTCGGACTTTGTGGAAATGTTCGTTGGTGTGGGAGCCTCGCGCGTACGCGACCTCTTCCGCCAGGCAAAGGAAAAAGCACCGTGCATCATCTTCATTGACGAAATTGATGCCATAGGACGTGCCCGCGGCAAAAACCCGAACATGGGCAGCAACGATGAACGCGAAAACACCCTCAACCAGCTGCTTACGGAAATGGACGGATTCGGCACAAACAGCGGTGTGATTATCCTGGCTGCCACCAACCGCGCCGACATTCTTGACAAGGCGCTGTTACGGGCCGGCCGGTTCGACCGTCAGATACATGTAGACTTGCCCGACATTCAGGAACGCAAGGAGATATTCAACGTACACCTGCGCCCCATCAAAATTGATGAATCGGTCGACGTAGACTTTCTGGCCAAACAGACCCCCGGATTTTCGGGTGCCGACATAGCCAACGTGTGCAACGAAGCTGCCCTGATTGCCGCCCGCAAAAACAAAGATTTTGTCGACCGACAAGACTTTCTCGATGCCGTAGACCGCATCATCGGCGGACTGGAAAAGAAAAACAAGATAACAACGGCATCGGAAAAACGTTCCATCGCCTATCACGAAGCCGGCCATGCCACCATAAGCTGGAAACTGGAACACGCCAACCCGCTGGTCAAAGTCACCATTGTTCCGCGCGGCGAGGCATTGGGTGCCGCCTGGTATCTGCCTGAAGAACGCCAGCTGACCAACAAAGAACACATTCTCGACGAAATGTGTGCCACGCTGGGAGGACGTGCCGCTGAGGAAGTATTCCTGAAGCAGACCTCTACCGGAGCTATCAACGACCTGGAACGAGTGACGAAACGTGCCTATGCCATGGTTGCCTACTTCGGCATGAGCGAAAAACTGCCGAACATGAGTTACTATGACTCCACCGGACAATCGGACTACGGCTTCACCAAACCATACAGTGAAAAAACCGCCGAACTGATTGATGCGGAAGCCAAAAACATCGTGGCCGAACAATATGCACGGGCCAAACAAATACTGGCCGACAATGCAGAAGGGCACAACCGACTGGCCGAACTGCTGATAGAACGGGAAGTCATTTTTGCAGAAGACCTGGAAAAAATCTTCGGTCCCCGTCCCTGGACTTCGCGTAGCGATGAACTCATGGCCCTGAACGAACAGTCGAAAAAGCAATCGGCCGACCAAGGTGAAGCGGGCACCGACGTTCCGGAAGAAAAAGAACAGACCGCTGCCTCAAACACAACAACAGCCGAATAAGCGAAAGCAACATACCAACTATCAAAAAAAAATCAGTGGTTATCGGAAACGGAAGAACAGCCGAAACCACTGATTTTTTTGCTTTTTCATGTTTCAGCCCACGGATAGCAATTAATCATAAAGTTTTATTATTTTTGTAGCTGATAAGACACCTATCTTGTTCACAACAAAAAGACATGAATAACTTCGTTCAACGCGCTGTTAGCGGGGCCGTTTTCGTTGCCATACTGGTCGGCTCCATATTGTGGCACCCGTATGCGTTCGGCTGCGTGTTCACCATTGTCACCGCATTGGCCATCCATGAATTCCACAAACTGACCAACCGGCCAGACAACGAAATCAACGTAAACAAGGCCTCGGCCATCGTTGCCGGCATACTGCTGTTCGTCTGCTCCTATCTGTATGCATCGAACTTGCTTCCCGCCACGGTTTTCTTTGCCTATGCACTGTTTGTCATCTGCTGCTTTGTGGCCGAACTGTATCGCAAGCAGATACAACCCATACACAATTGGGCCTATTTCCTGCTTGGACAAGTCATGGTGGCCCTCCCTTTCTCGCTGTTGAACTTCATCCTGTTCATGCCTGCCTACCAGCCTCTCATTCTGCTGGCCGTATTCGTCACCATTTGGGTAAACGACACCGGAGCCTATCTCACGGGCATGACCTTCGGCAGACACAAGCTTTTTGAACGCGTTTCACCCAAAAAGTCGTGGGAAGGCTTTATAGGAGGTGCCTTGTTTGCCCTGCTCTCCGGATACATATTTTCACGTTTCATCCCGGAAATGAGCCTGATTGAATGGCTGGTATTTTCCGAAATCATCGTCGTGTGCGGCACATTCGGCGACCTGAACGAATCCCTCCTCAAAAGAACGTTACAGGTCAAAGACTCAGGCAATGCCATTCCGGGACACGGAGGGTTGCTCGACCGATTTGACAGTATGATGCTGGCCGTTCCGGCGACATTCATTTATTTAACGCTGATACTTTTTTAAAACTGCGGGAGACAATCCGCCTCAAGCTATTTTCATTAATCATTTAACCACTATCTTCCTATGGACTTTGATGACATTCGTTCATACTACGACAGCGAGATTCCGGCAGTGATAGAACGCATTACAGAAAACAAACAGTTCATCAACCTGCTTTCAACACTGTTTCCGCTGTTACCCAAAGACATTATCAGACAACAGCTGAAAACCATCCAGTCAACCGATGACTTTCAGCGACGCTTTGCCTATCCGTTCCTTAAAGACCTGGAGGCAAACAAGACACGCGGCATCACCTTCAGCGGTCTTGACAGCATAGACAAAACAAAACCTTACCTTTACATATCCAATCATCGCGACATCACGATGGATGCAGTCTTGCTTTGCCTGACCATGCTTGACAACGGCATGAAAACCGTTGGCATTGCCATTGGCGACAACCTGCTGATTTATCCTTGGATAGAAGACCTGGTGCGGCTGAACAGAAGTTTTGTCGTAAAACGGGGAGTGAACATACGCCAAGCCTTGCAGGCTTCACAACAGCTTTCTGCCTACATCAGACATCTCATCACTACGGAATCGCGTTCCATTTGGATAGCACAACGGGAAGGACGCTCGAAGGACTCTACCGACCACACACAGGAAAGTCTGCTGAAAATGCTGATGCTGAGCAGTGAAAAAGATTTCAAGGACAATCTGCTCGAACTGAACCTCTGCCCGCTGACCATTTCCTACGAATATGACCCGACCGATTATCTGAAAGCGAAAGAGTTTCAACTGAAACGGGACAACCCCAACTACAAGAAACAACCGCAGGATGACCTGGACAACATGGCCGTCGGCATCATGGGATATCGTGGAAAAGTGAACTACCGCATATCGGGCGACATAAGCAACGAACTGGAATCGATTGTCCGGGAATCGGACACACTCAAAGGGCGGCTTGCCTTGCTTGCACAAGCCATAGACCGCCGCATCCACTCCAACTATGTCATATACAATGTAAACAAAATAGCATACGACTTGTTGAAGCAGGAAAACCGCTTCGCTGCCGACTACACCGAAACCGAACGGTTTGACTTCGAGCACTATGTTTCCAGACAAGTAGCCAAAGTCGACATAGAGAACCGGGATTCTATTTTCCTGCGTACCAAAATACTTGAAATGTATGCCAACCCGTTGATCAATCACCTGGCATGCAAGTAAAGCCTGCACACAATCTTACTAAAAGAGGCCCTCAAGGAAACAACCTGCGGGCCTCTTTTGTATTAACCCAAATCATTAGATTGGGGTTTAATGGGTTCAAATAACCATCCGGAAATTCATTGCAGCATTTCATTTGTCTGCAACTCCTGCAAAGCGCGCTTCACAGTCGGGTCATACTTGTAAAACAAGGGAAAGAATCCCGATTCACCCAATATGTTGCGCGTTACGTAAGCTTTCAACTGACGTTCCAGCAAACGTTTCGACTTGTTTATCTCTTTCCAGTTGGGCGTTACTCCTTTGGTTTCGGCAAAAGCGACAAATTCGCCTACTATGTTCCGACCATCAAGATACCGTTCCATTTCCTCCCATGTCTTGAAGCGGTTAAGCTGTTCCCTGTATTTGTCGGCATACTGGAAAGCGAACTGATAAGTGTATCCGTAGTTCAGCACTTTGTTAAAATAAGGAGTATAGTCTGTCGTGTCACGGGGCACAAACACATCGGGCATAATGCCTCCTCCACCATAAACAACACGTCCCTTGGGAGTATGATAAATCAGGGAATCGGCCAAATGAATGCTGTCGCGGCTGTCAAACTCTCCATGCATGAAACGGTTAATCAAGTCCATCTCATACTCTTCGCCCTTGCCTCGCTCATAAGGTTTCTGAATGCTGCGGCCGGTAGGAGTGTAATAGCGTGCTACCGTCAGGCGAACGGCCGAACCATCGGACAATCCCATCTGCTGTTGTACCAGTCCCTTACCAAAAGAACGGCGACCGACTATCAATCCCCGGTCATTGTCCTGTATGGCACCGGCAAATATTTCGCTTGCCGAAGCCGAGAATTCATCTATCAGTACAACAAGAGGCTGCTGAATGAAACTGCCACTGCCATCGGCACGTGAATCGAATCGAGGATAGGACTTGCCTTCCGAATAAACAATCATTTGTCCGCGCGGCAAGAACTCATTGATCATCATGACTGCCTGATCCATCAATCCCCCACTGTTTTCCCTTAAATCGACTATGAATTTCTTCGCCCCTTGACTGCGCAATTCGGCCAGACCGTTCAAGAATTCATTGTAAGTGGTCGCCGCAAATTTATTCACCCGAATAAAACCAACCTCCGGACGAATCATATAGGCTATGTCCACCGAATTAACCGGAATTTCTCCGCGCGTCACCGTAAAATGAAGCAATTCGGCAGTGCCATGCCGTTTAATGCCCAGCTTCACTTCGGTACCTTTCGGTCCACGGAGTTTCTTCATCACCTTTTCGTTATTAATCTCTTTCCCGACAAACAACGTATCGTTCACCTCAATCACCCGGTCGCCGGCCATTAAGCCTACCTTTTCCGAAGGTCCCCCGCTAATGACCGCCACCACCATAATGGTGTCGTTCTGTATGTTAAACTGCACACCTATGCCGCTGAAACTGCCTTCCAGTTCGCTGTTCACTGCCTCCAGGTCAGCAGCCGGGATATAGACGGAATGAGGGTCCAGCTCGGCCATTATGGATATCATGGCATCTTCCGTCAGCTTGTTTACATCTACCGTATCCACATACTGCGCATCAATCAGGCGAATGAGTTCATCCACCTTGCTTCCTTGTCCGAATTTCTTGACCAGCGTTGACAAAGAAGTCACATTGTTCCGCAAATTGGCCCGCCGAGCCAGCATATTGCCCAGCAACACTCCACCTGCTATACACAAAAACAAGACAAGTGCTATATATATATTATTCTTTTTCATAATCCGCATTTATACATTCTTAAAAGACTATTTTTTCTGTCACGAATATGACATGGAAATCATTTTTTCTCTCCCGCATCCGGCACATACAGCACCTCTATGCCTGCACGTTCCAAGAGTTCAAGACCATCCAGAATACGATATTTTTCTCCGTAAACCACCCGCTTGATACCAGCCTGGATAATCAGTTTGGCACATTCAATGCAAGGCGAAGCGGTCACATACAGTGTCGCCCCATCGCTGCTGTTATTGGACCGGGCCACTTTGGTTATGGCATTGGCCTCGGCATGCAGCACATACGACTTGGAAACATTATTCTCATCCTCGCATTTATTTTCAAACCCGGAAGGCGTGCCGTTATATCCATCGGAAATAATCATCTTGTCCTTTACGAGCAAGGCACCCACCTTGCGTCTTTCACAATATGAGTTTTCGGCCCATATCCGTGCCATGCGCATATAACGCTCATCCAACAACAATTGTTTGTCCATATTCAATCCATATATAGTTTTCAAAATACAGAAATCACAGTCCACCGGCTTCACGCCTCAACCTACCGGCCACCTACGAGTTCTCCGGCCAATGCCGCCAGGTCAACTCCCGAGAAATTGCCGGAAGTCATGAACAGCAAGGCCGTATGGTCCATGTTCATGCCCCGAAGCTCGTTCACCAACAAGCCCGAATCGGTGAAAACCGTCAGATTGCTGCCTCCGAAGGCCGCCTTGACCTGTTCCGGAGTAATGTCTTTCAGCCGTTTGTGCTTTATCACTTCCGGATTATAATAAACGAACGCCACATCTGCCTCAGCCATGCAATCTTTATACTGAGGCAAGAATTCTTCCGTGAGGCTGCTGAACGTATGCAATTCCATGCAAGCTACCAGTTTCTTGTCGGGATACTGTTCCCGAACGGCCCGAACCGTAGCACGCAACTTCGAGGGGGAATGGGCAAAGTCTTTATATGCCACCGACGTAGCCGATTCGGCCACGCGTTGCAACCGGTTGTTTGCTCCCGAAAAGCCGGCTATGGCCTCGTAGAACTTCTTGTCGGAAACACCCAATTGCCGGCACACCAGCCGGGCTGCTTCCATGTTCTGCAAGTTATGTTCGCCGAACACTTTCAAAGGCACTTCGCCTGTGGCCGTATGAAGATATGTCACCCCATCGCGCACCTCATACTCCGGCGTATGATAAGCAAACGTAACAATATCGGGACGAACCTGTGAAGCTATGTCGCACAAGTTCCGGTCGTCCCCGCAATAAATGAGCCGTCCCTGGTGTTCTATCAGGTCGGCAAACTTGCGGAACTGTTCCACATAAATGTCAAATGTAGGGAACACGTTGATATGATCCCACGCTATGCCGGTAAGCACGGCGATATGAGGCCGGTATATATGAAATTTCGGACGGCGGTCAAGGGGCGAAGTAAGGTATTCATCGCCTTCAAACACGGCAATCTTTGCATCATACGACAATTTCACCATGTTGTCAAAACCCTCTATCTGCGCACCCACCATGTAATCGGCGTTAACATGCAACTTGTTCAGCACATAAAGTATCATGGCCGTTGTCGTTGTCTTGCCATGGCTTCCACCCACCACCACACGGGTCTTGCCCCGTGTGTTTTCATACAGATATTCGGGGAAGGAATAGATACGCAGTCCCAACTCACGGGCCCGCACCAGTTCCGGATTGTCCTCCGTTGCGTGCATGCCCACCACCACGGCATCAATACGCTTGTCCAGACGTTCCGGGAACCAGCCCATTTTTTCAGGTAAAAGTCCCCGTTCCTTCAACCGGCTGCGGGATGGCTCAAATATTTCGTCGTCCGAACCGGTCACCCGGAAAGAATCGTTTTTAGACAGTGCTATGGCCAGACTGTGCATGGCCGCTCCTCCAATAGCTATAAAATGTACACGTGGCATTTGTTGAAAAGGATAAATGTTTTACATTTGCTTTCAATTGCACAAATGTAGTAAGAATTGTTCAATACGTACATTTTAATTATCAATTGTTAATGTTTCATGCCTGTCAAACAAGCATAAACGACCCAAAAACGATATTTCTGCATATAAAACCGTATAAATATGAAACTGCACAAAATAGAAGCCGGACTGTTCCATTGCGATGGAGGCCCCGTTTTCGGAGTCGTACCTAAAAAAGTATGGGAAAAACGTTACCCCTGCAACAGCGACAACTTTTGCTCACTGTCCATGCGCTGCCTGTTGGTCGACACCGGCGAAAGGCGCATACTGATTGACACCGGTTGCGGCGACAAACAACTGGACTACCTGAAGTATTTCGACATACAACAGGGCATCAAGTTTGAAGACGAGCTCAGACGCATCGGATACGCCTGCTCCGACATTACCGATGTCGTGCTCACCCATTTGCACTTTGACCATTGCGGAGGTTGCACCCGGTACACCGACAGCGAACGGAAGGATATTGAACTCACATTTCCCAACGCCACACACTGGGTGGGAGCGGCACAATGGGAAAATTTCCTGAAACCCAACGTGCGCGAAGCCGCTTCCTATTTTCCCGAAAACATGCTTCCCGTAGAACAAGCCGGACGGCTCAGACTGGTACATGACAACGAGTGGTTATGTCCGGAAGTGGAACTGCGCCTGTTCAACGGACACACCGTCGGGCAAATTGCCTGCTACATCCATGCCGACGAACGGACTTATGTGTACGTGGGCGACATCATACCACTGGCCGCCTCCCTGCCGCTGGCCTGGGTATCGGCCTATGACACCCAGCCCTTACAATCGATGACCGAGAAAGAACGCCTGTTGCACGAAGCCGCCGCAAAAGAACAGGTACTCTTTTTCGAACACGACGCTTACACCGAGTGCTGCACCGTAAAAGAAGTGAACGGAAAATACAGGGTGGATGAGAAATTCACTTTAATTTAATGAAGAAATGATTAATTGTTCATTGTCAATCGTTCATTGTCAACCGCTTTCTGCTGGAACTGACGTTTCCCTGCTCTCACATGCAATTATTCTGCATTTCTAAAGGATACGTTCCTGATTTTTCTCCAATGGTTCCTATGACCCACCCGAGTGGGTTATAGAACTCTCTTGGGTGGGTCATAGAATATTGGCTGTTGAAATGGAAAACATACAGGTTCAGAACAAGCAATCCTGACGCAAAAGACAAAGAAAATCCGACACAAAGTAAAAACGGCCCGGCAGGAAAGGAAGCAAGCCGTCCGCAGTCATGCACCCCGGGGAAGCCCGTCTATGCCTTGTCGGCCAGGGCTACGGACAAGAAATGTTCCAGTTGCTCACATTTCACATCGACGCTGATTTCACCGTTCACGGCCCAGGAAATATTGCCCGTTTCTTCCGAAACCACCACGACAATGGCGTCCGTAGCCTCCGTCACCCCAAGCGCGGCACGGTGGCGCAAGCCCAGGTGTTTCGGGATGGACAGGTTTTTCGAGACCGGCAATATGCAGCCCGCAGCCTTGATTTGATGTCCGTATATAATCATGGCCCCATCGTGCAACGGACTGTTCTTGAAAAAAATATTCTCTATCAGGCGGGAATTTATGTTTGCGTCTATCACTTCGCCCGACTGAACATACAAATTCAGATCGGCGTTGCGCTTTATGACTATGAGAGCTCCCATACCACTCTTGGACAAGCCTTTGCATGCCTGTATGATTTGTGCTATGTCCGCTCCGTGGCCTTTTTGTTCCGCTTCGGTCTTGGCCACAAAACGTTTGACCATGTTAATGAAATTCCAGTGCTGCCGGGAACCCAGACGCGAGAAGAAACGCTTGATTTCATCCTGAAACAGCACCACAACGCCAAACGCTCCCACGCTCATCAGCCGGTCCATGATGCCTCCCAGAAGTTCCATTTTAAACACAAACGAAACCAGAAACCATATAATGACAAATGTCAAAATGCCAATGAACACATTTCCGGCACCTGTCTTTTTCAACAGCTTGTAAGCCTGATAAAGCAATATGGCCACAAGCAATATATCGATAATGTCTTTTACACCTATATTGAATCCCATAGTTCCATTTATTACTAGAGGTGGGTTCTATAAATTCCCCGCCCTAACAATTTTATATTTTGTGGGTTGGCTTTTAGTGCTTTTCGTTTTCATACGGCATGTTTTGTATTTTCATTCTCCATCGCATAGCCCGCTATGCTCTTTTAATGGAAAACAAAACCGGCTCGCCTGAAAAACAAATCACCCATAAAGCAATTCATAGAACCCACCTATATTACATAGAAAGGGACGCAAACTGCATCCACATCACAGACCGTTCCGACCGAAAGCCTGGAAAATCTTCACCGCCTCCACGGCTTCTTTCACGTCGTGCACCCGCAGCACGGATGCGCCTCCGAGCAATGCCAGCATGTTGACGGCCGTGGTGCCGTTCAGCGCATGTTCCGCATCGGTGCCAAACAGGTCGTAAATCATCCGTTTTCTCGACACCCCAACCAGCAACGGCGCGTCCAGCAAGGCAAAGTGCGGCAGGTCTCTCAACAGCTGATAATTCTGCTCCAGCGTTTTCGCGAAGCCGAAACCGGGATCGACCAGCACATCGTGCACGCCCAGTTCGTACAGCCGTCGCAAGCGTTTTTCCAAAAACGCAATGACCTCGGCCGTCACATTGTCATACTCCGTAAGTTGCGACATGGTAGCCGGCGTGCCGCGCATGTGCATCAACACATAAGCTACCTGCAAATCGGCCACCGTTTCAAACATGTCCTCATCCAGGGTGCCGCCGCCAATGTCATTGATGATGGCCACCCCGTAGTTTTCCACCACGTGGCGTGCCACTGCCGAACGGAACGTGTCCACCGACAGACACACATCCGGAAATTCCTTCAATATGACATCCAGTCCCCACGACAAACGGCGTATTTCCTCCGCTGCCGACACATCAGCTGCCGACGGGCGCGACGAATATCCTCCCACATCCACTATCCGACCGCCATCCTGCAACACTTTCTCTACGGCATGCAACACGTCCGCATCGGTCTGACGGCGGCTGTGCTCATAAAACGAGTCAGGAGTCACATTCACAATGCCCATCACAACCGGTTGCGACAGGTCAAAAAGTCTGTTTTTTAATTTTATCTGCACAAGAAAAATTTACATTCGTTTTACAAACGCTTGTTTATGAACCGCAAAAATAAACAAATAAAACGACTATAACAGCAGACATGTATTAAATTGTAAAATATCCGCCCATGAAATATACTTTTTTTCGATTATTTGAGTTATTATATTACGCAAAGAAGATTATTCTTCGGAAAAAATTGTATTTTTGCAAAACTTTAAAAGTGAATCATATTATTTGCAACGATTTATGAACAAAAAGAATTGGAACAGGTCTATCGTGCTTTCCTTATCGGTTCTTTTTCTTGCGTCTTGCGGCAGCAACAACAACACGTCAAGAACTACCGGCTGGAACTACAACGACCCTGAGAGCACAGGATTTGAAGTAAAGCAGAATTTCAAAATCGAAACCCCGAGCGGCATGTCGCGCATTGAAGGAGGTTCATTCACCATCGGCGAAAAGATAGAATTCGTCACCGCCTCCCGCAACAACCAGCGCCGCCGCATCACGGTCAGTTCGTTCTATATGGACCAATATGAAACCCGGAACGTGGACTGGAGGGAATATACCCACTGGCTCAATCTGGTATTCGGACAAACAGCACCGGCCCTGGTTGAAAAAGCCCAGCCCAACAAAGAAACATGGCGCGAAGAATTGGCCTACAACGAACCCTATCTGGAATTTTATTTCACCCACCCGGCATACGACCAGTATCCGGTGGTAGGCATCACCTGGGAACAGGCCATGGACTATTGTTCCTGGCGTACGGACCGTGTAAACGAATTGGCACTGATACGTTCGGGAGCCATTCTGCCTCCCGACTTCCGGGCATTGGAAGGAGAAATAGACTACGACTTCATTGCCAGCGAATTTGTATTCAACACACAAAAATACCTTCTGCAAAGCACATATCAACCTGCTGCAGGCCCCAATCCCAAACTGGACCTTTACGGCAATCCACGCAAGGTGGACATGAGCGACGGAATCCTGGTACCGGATTTCCGCCTGCCGACCGAAGCCGAATGGGAATATGCGGCATATGCACTTACGGCAGAAGATGATGGATTCATAGAACAAGGCCGCTCCTATCCGTGGAACGGTGGACAGATGCGCAACTCTTCGAAAAAAGAAATGGGTCAGATGCAGGCCAACTTCATCCGTGGACGAGGCGACATGATGGGTACCGCCGGCAACCTGAACGACAACGCTACCATCACCGCTCCGGTTGACTCGTATTACCCGAATGACTTCGGTCTGTACAACATGGCGGGTAATGTGAACGAATGGGTGCTCGATGTATACCGTCCGACTTCGTTTGAAGATGTCGCCGAATACAATTCATTCCGCGGAAACGTCTACCTGCAACCGGTCGTTGCCGAACGCGATGAACTGGGCAATCCGGTTTATGCACTGGACTCGCTCGGACGCATAAAGACTGAAGTTGCCGTTAACGGTGACGTGAGAAACATTAAAGACGGCGATGCCGCCTCGGCCGTTCAAACCGACTATGCACTGAGCAACTACTTTGACGGCATAGAAAACCTACAACAACAGGAAGGCGTGAAAATTGACATCACCGATGTGCTCGCTCCCCGAATCACCGACAAAACCCGTGTGTACAAGGGAGGCTCTTGGAAAGACCGCGCTTTTTGGCTGAATCCTTCAACAAGACGCTATCTCGATCAGGACCAGTCGGCCAACGACATCGGTTTCCGCTGCGCCATGAGCATGATAGGCGACGAAAATCCTCCGGTAAAAAAATAACGGTACGACATACTATAGCAGTTCAGATAAAAAAGCATTTGTTTCAAACAGAAACAAATGCTTTTTTTGATTTATCATCCGGTAAAAAACACTACTTTTGCATTCCTAAACATCATTAGAACAAAAGAAATATGAAAAGAACAGTTATTATCGATGCGCTGAAACGGACCGACTTTGGCGCAGATGTGAATATTAAAGGTTGGGTACGTACCCGCCGGGGTAACAAAAACGTAAGTTTCATTGCACTGAACGATGGTTCTACTATCCATAATATTCAAATCGTTGTTGATAATGAAAAGTTCGGTGATGATTTTCTGAAACCGATAACGACCGGAGCCTGTATCAGCGTGACGGGAAAACTTGTCGAATCAATGGGCAAGGGACAAGCTGTGGAAATACAGGCCGAACAAATTGAAATATACGGTACGGCCGACCCGGAAACCTATCCCCTGCAGAAAAAAGGACATTCCATGGAGTTTCTACGCGAGATCGCTCATCTACGCCCGCGTACGAATACATTCGGAGCCGTATATAGAATCCGGCACAACATGTCTATCGCCATCCATAAATATTTCCACGAACATGGATTCTATTATTTCCACACTCCGCTGATTACAGCTTCCGACTGCGAGGGAGCCGGACAAATGTTCCAGGTAACCACACTCGACCTGAAGAACCCTCCACGCAACGAGGCCGGTGACATAGACTACACACAAGACTTTTTCGGCAAACAGTCCAACCTCACCGTATCCGGACAGCTGGAAGGCGAACTGGCAGCAACCGGACTGGGAGCGATCTATACATTCGGCCCCACATTCCGCGCCGAAAACTCGAACACGCCACGCCACCTGGCCGAATTCTGGATGATAGAACCGGAAGTGGCCTTCGCCGACCTGGAAGACTTGATGGTACTGGAAGAAGACTTTATCAAATACCTTGTACAGTGGGCACTCGACAACTGCCGCGATGACCTTGAATTCCTCAACAACATGGTGGACAAGGGACTGATAGAACGCCTGCAACAAGTAGTTGCCACAGACTTCGTACGCCTGCCATACACGGAAGGTATCCGCATATTGGAAGAAGCCGTTTCCAAGGGCCGTAAGTTTGAGTTCCCCGTATATTGGGGCTGCGACCTGGCCAGCGAACACGAACGCTACCTGGTGGAAGAACATTTCGGACGACCCGTCATCATGATTGACTACCCGAAAGAAATCAAGGCTTTCTACATGAAACAAAACGCAGACGGAAAAACCGTGCAAGGCACCGACGTACTCTTCCCGCAAATAGGTGAAATCATAGGCGGAAGTGTGCGCGAAGAAAACTATGACAAGCTGATGGCACGTATCGAAGAACTGCATATCCCGATGAAAGACATGTGGTGGTACTTAGACACCCGACGCTATGGTACATGCCCTCATGCTGGATTCGGCATGGGGTTGGAACGACTGTTGTTGTTCGTGACCGGTATGGCAAACATCCGAGATGTCATACCGTTCCCGCGCACTCCCAACAATGCCGATTTCTAAAACAAACATATACACTAACGGCTTCACTTGAGTGAAGCCGTTAGTGTATAAACCCGTTTTATTCCGCATAACTATTCGAAAACCAATCGAAAACACAATGTTTTTGCATAAAAACTTTACAAAATAGTTATCATAAAACTTTTTTTGTATAATTTTGCATGCGACAAGGGCACGTTCCCTTACATTTTTCATAAAATCCTATAAAATTATGGACAACAAACAAACAACGGAACTTGAACAAGTAGTTATCCGCTTTTCGGGTGACTCTGGCGATGGAATGCAGTTGGTAGGAACCATGTTCTCTAACATTTCGGCCATATTGGGAAATGAGATTTCCACCTTTCCCGATTATCCTGCAGAAATACGTGCACCACAAGGAACCATAGGTGGTGTTTCCGGTTTTCAGGTACACCTGGGGTCAAGCAACATACATACACCCGGTGACGATGCCGACATATTGGTTGCCATGAACCCGGCCGCGTTGAAAGTAAACGCCAAAGGTGTGAAAAAAGGAGGAGTCATCATTTTCGACACCGACTCTTTTGAAAAATCAGACTTGGAAAAAGCAGAATTCACAACCGACAATCCGTTTGAAGAACTGAACTTGTCCGACACCATCCAGCTGATTCCGGTGGCACTGACCGAACTGACCAGGGAAAGTCTGAAAGATTCAGGACTTGACAACAAGTCCATTCTACGCAGCAAAAACATGTTTGCACTCGGACTGATTTGCTGGCTGTTCAACCGCCCGATGGATCAGGCCATACATTTCCTCGAAAACAAATTCAAGAAGAAACCCGATATACTTCAATGTAACATAAAGGTATTGACCGACGGATTCAATTACGGTAACAATGCACACTTGTCCATATCGAGATTCGTCATAGACAAGTCGCACGACGTAAAAAGCGGCCGATACACCAGCATTGGCGGCAACACATCAGCAGCCTACGGTCTGATTGCAGCAGCCGAAAAGGCAGGCCTGCAACTGTTCCTCGGCAGTTATCCCATTACGCCTGCATCGGACATTATGCACGAACTGGCAAAACGCAAGGATGTTGGGGTCAAGGTCGTACAGGCCGAAGATGAAATAGCCGGCATATCAACCGCTATCGGAGCATCATTTGCAGGTTGCCTGGCAGCCACCAGCACATCCGGACCCGGACTGGCCCTGAAATCCGAAGCCATCGGGCTGGCCTGCATGGCCGAACTGCCACTGGTCATCATCGATGTCATGCGCAGCGGTCCGTCGACCGGCATGCCCACAAAGACCGAACAAACCGACCTGTTGCAGGCCTTATACGGAAGAAACGGAGAAAGCCCTGTCGTCGTAATGGCGGCAAGCACCCCGGCAAACTGTTTCCATTATGCCTACATGGCCAGCAAAATAGCACTGGAACACATGACTCCCGTCATCCTGCTTTCGGATGCATTCATTGGCAACGGCACGTCGCTCTGGAAACTGCCCAAATTGGCCGAAATGCCCGAAATACATCCCAACTACGTAAAGGATGGCATGCAGGGCTGCAAAGTAACCTGTCGCGATGAAGTGTCAAAAGTCCGCTACTGGAGTTTCCCCGGTATGGAAGGATTTGAGCACCGCAACGGAGGTCTGGAAAAGGATTACGTCAAAGGAAGCATTTCAACCAATGCAGCCAACCACGAAAAAATGGTGACTGCACGTGCTGAGAAAGTGGAATATATCAGCAACTTCCTCCCCGAACTTGAAGTACAAGGTGACCCGGCAGCCGACCTGCTTGTCATCGGTTGGGGCAGCACGCAAGGACATCTGACAAGCGCTGTCGACATACTGAACAAGAACGGGAAGAAAGCGGCACTGCTTCATTTCAACTATATCTGCCCGTTACCGAAAAACGCAGCCGAAATCATACGCAAATACAAGACTGTGGTTGTGTGCGAACTCAACAACGGCCAGTTTGCCGGCTATCTGCGTTCCAAAATATCAGGAGTGGAATACTTGCAGTACAACAAAGTACAAGGACAGCCGTTTACCGTTTCGGAATTAGTAGAATATCTCTCAACTTTAGCGTAACAAATTATGGAAACAACCAAACAATATACAGCAAAAGATTTCAAAAGCGACCAATACGTTCGCTGGTGTCCCGGTTGTGGCGACCACGCCATCGTCAACACACTGCAAAAATCAATGGCGGAACTGGGCATTCCCCCCCGTCAAACTGCCGTCATTTCCGGCATAGGATGCTCATCGCGCCTTCCCTACTACATCAACAGTTACGGTTTTCACACCATTCACGGCCGCGGAGCTGCCATTGCTACCGGAGTAAAAGTAGCCAATCCGGGACTGACCGTATGGCAAATCACCGGCGACGGCGACTGTCTGGCCATTGGCGGGAACCACTTCATACACAGTGTACGCCGCAATGTCGACCTGAACGTGCTTTTGTTCAACAACCAGATATACGGGCTGACCAAAGGACAATATTCTCCGACCACCAAAAAAGGGTTCATCACCAAATCGTCTCCCTACGGAACCGTAGAACGTCCGTTCCGCCCGGCCGAACTGACCATCGGAGCACGGGGAACATTCTTTGCCCGTACCCTGGACGTTGACCTGAAAACGGCACAAATGGTCATGACCGCCGCCGCACGCCACAAAGGGACATCGGTTGTCGAATGCCTGGTCAATTGCGTCATTTTCAACAACGGAGCCCACGGCTGGCTGGCCGAAAAAGCCAACCGCCCCGACCGTACCATTGTGCTGGAGCACGGCAAACCTATGATTTTCGGCACGAACATGGACAAAGGGCTGGTGCTCGACGGGTTCAACCTGAAAGTGGTGACCATTGGTGAAAACGGAGTGAAAAAAGAGGATATCCTCATACACGATGCAAAAACCGAAGACCCCACACTCCACTTGAAGCTTGCCATGATGGAAGGTCCGGACATGCCCATTGCCATGGGAGTCATTCGCGACGTCGACATCGAAACCTACGATGAAGCTGTAGAAAACCAAATAAAAGAAGTACAGGCCAAGTCAACCATCAAATGCTTCGACGATTTGGTTGACAATCTGGAACAGTGGGAAATGTAATAAATGCACAACAGCGAGCAGTCTGAAGCACCATGCCCAATACGGAAGCCGGGCAACCTGCAGGACTGCCCGCTTTTTCTTTTGTTGCCGTTACCGGACAGGACACCATCCATTTGTACGTTGCACGTATGAACATTATCCATACCCAGCCATATCCATCGCCCTGCGGAACCTTGCTGCTCGGTTCGCTGAACGGCACATTGTGCCTTTGCGACTGGCGAGGTGCCGACCTGTACCGGGCAGAAACAGACCGTAGAATCCAACACACGTTGCATGCCGTTTACAAAGAAGGAAGCACGCCAGTCATACGAGAAGTTTGCCGCCAACTGGATGAATATTTTTCCGGCATCCGCCAAACGTTCGACCTGCCCATCCTCTTTGCCGGCACTTGTTTCCAACAGACGGTATGGACCGAACTGCAACGGGTACCTTATGGAACAACGCTTTCTTATGCAGCCTTGGCCCAACGCATCGGCCGCCCCCAAGCCATACGGGCCGTTGCAGCGGCCAACAAGGCCAATGCCCTGTCCATCATCGTGCCCTGCCACCGGATTGTGGGCAGCAACGGCACGCTGACCGGCTACGCCGGAGGTCTGCCGTCCAAACAGTATCTGCTTGACCTAGAAAAGAGCCACATCGGCACACAGAGGTAAAAAACGAAAAAACGTCAGTGGTGAAAATTAGTTTTCGCACTGACGTTTTTTTAGTTCTTCGCAAAAAGCGACCTTCTTACCTCACTTTCATGCTGGCCGTGTTGCCATCCGCATAAGTGACGCGCACAATGTGTATCGTGTCGGCCACGGCCATGCGCAACACACCGTAACCGCTTGTCGCCGTCTGGCTGAGCAGACGGCCGTTCGCGTCATAAAGTGCCACACCGGTCATGTCCTGCGTATGTTCCACAAACAGTTCGCCGTTGCTTTGCCAGGCGCGGAAAGCGGCGGCATCCTGCTGGGCACCGGCCACTTTGCTTGGCTGATTCGTGCTGATGACAATCGTGTGGTTTTCCGTGAGGGCGGCGATTTCCAGCAGTCCATCCTCGCCCAAGCGGTCAGTAATATCCTCGCCATCCAAGGTGACGGACAGGATGCTGTGCCCATCGGCAGGCCTTACGTAGCACTGGAACGTGCCACACATCGCTATGCGGTTGGAGAAGCAGACACCGCTGCCTTCCACGTAATAGTCTACGGTGTAGTCCGTCTGCAAGGCTTGCAGCTGGAAGTCCTTCCATACATCCGCTGCCTGGTAAGCCTCCAACGACCCGGCGGGCACATACACAGGCATGTCAGGGCTTCCGTCACAAAAAGCATCGCTTGCCACGGCAGGCGGCTCGGCGGCCAGCACAATCATTTTCTTGAGTTTTTTGCAATAGGAAAACGCATAGTCCCCTATACTCGTCACGCCGCTGCCTATCGTCACACAGGCGAGGACTTTGCAATCGTAGAACGCATAGTTTCCAATGCTTGTCACGTTGTTGGGAATGGTTATTTGCGTGAGGCCATCGCAACTATAGAACGCATAGTCCCCAATGCTTGTCACGCTGTTGGGGATGGTTATCTGCGTGAGGCCGGTGCATGAGTGGAACAGTGACTTTTCAATGCTTGGCAAACCTTCGGGCAAGGTCACTTGTGTGAGGGCGGCACAATAGGCGAACGCCGCCCCCTTAATGCTCGTCACGCTGCCGGGTACGACATAGGTTGTTCCCTGCTTGGCTGCAGGATATTGCATCAGCGTAGTTTTGTCTTTGGTGAACAGCACACCGTTTTCGGAGCAATAGGCGGTGTTCGCCTCATCCACCTTGATTTCCGTAAGTGCCTTGCAGTCTTCAAACACAAAATCGTCAATGCTTGTCACACTCGCAGGAATGTTCATCTGCGGGAGCGCATCACAATAGGCAAACGCCGCTCGTTCAATGGTTTCCACTTTGCTGCCCATGTCCACTTGCGTAAGGGCATCACAATCGGCGAATGCACAATAACCAATGCTTGTCACGCTTTCGGGCAGGGTGACCTGCGCGATAGGGCTGTAGCGGAAGGCATGTGAACCAATGCCAATCACCGTGTATTCCACATCATCGTAGGTTACAGTAGCGGGAATGGTCAACTCACCGGAAAGGGAACTGTAATTGTCGGTTTTCAGATATTTCTCATACGTCACCTTCACAGTCTTTTCGGTCTCATGATAAATGTTGTAATACAAATCACCGGCTTTGAAATCATACGCCCAAGCACCTGCAGTTGCCATCAGGGCTAGGGATAGAGAGAGTACTGTCCTTTTCATGTTGGCTTGAATTTTAATTGTTCATGATTTATGTTGCTTCATCGGGGTAAATCTAATCATTTTAATTTGAGCATGCAAACATTTTCTCTTTTTTTGCATGCTCCCAGCGAAAAGCAAACGATGAGGATAAAAAAGACGGAAAGACATCGCCCCCAAAAGACTGAAAATACTGGGAAAAACGACTACCTTTGCGGCACAAAAAAGACAGACAATTGTCATATCTTTATTCTATAAACTCATGTCACAACTCATAGGAACCTATCCGTTCACCATCGATGCCTACCTCACCGACTTCAGGGGAAAGGCCACCTTGCCGCAAATGAGCAGTTTCATACTGCAAGTAGCCACCAAACATGCCGAAGAACGCGGATTCGGCTATTCAGCCATGACCGCACAGAAAAAAGCATGGGTACTCTCGCGACTGGTCATCGAAATGTTTGAATATCCACAGAACGACGCCCTCATCCAGGTGCGTACCTGGGTGACCGGCATCAACAAACTGTTCACCGAACGATGTGTCTCTTTTGAGACGCCCGAGGGCCGTCGGTTCGGATTCGCCCGTACCATATGGGCCGCCATCGACATGGAAACCCGCCGACCGACCCATCTCACGGAACTGGACGGGCTGGCCCGCTATGTATGTGACGAACCGGTGCCCATTGAAGGCGTGCGCAAAATCCAGCCGTTGAAAACCACCGAGCCTGTCGGCAAATTTACCGTACGCTACAGCGACATTGACATAAACGGACATCTGAACAGCATGAAATACATCGAACATTTTATCGACATGTTCGACATGGACCTGTTCAGACACAAGGACATCTACCGCTTTGAAATCGGATATACGAACGAAGCACACTTCGGTTCGGCCCTTCGCCTGTACCGCCAGGAAGAAAGCGAAGGCATCTACGTGCTTGAAATGCGCAAGGAAGACACCCTCATCAGTTCAGCCCGGGTGTACTGGAAATAGCATTCTTTCTCCTTTCAACTCATTGTCACGGTCTTATATCGAAAAAGTTCTGCATCTATGCCGGTGAAGTTCTTTTTTCACCTATGTGAAAAATATGTTTCACCTATGTGAAAAGCTTTTTTCACCTATATGAAAAGCATGTTTCACCTATGTGAAAAAAGAACTTTACCGGCATACGCATACGACATTATGCTGCCGAATGACGGTGTGCAGCATAATGGGCCAACTGCTGCGTCGGCTTCGACATGCGGTTGCAGTCACGTACAAACGTACACACCCTTGGTTTCCGTCTCTGCACCTTGCATCTTACCCATTTTATGCGCCTTACCGGAAAATGAAATTTTTCCATCAACCCAGTCATACAAAGAGAGGCATGTCACGCTCCGTGCGGAGTTGACATGCCTCTCTTTTTCTACGTAAAAACGCAGGGTTTTATCCTTTGATCGTATCCAACCAGGCAAGCGCTTTTTCCATTGCCTTCTTAATGCCTTCGGCGTTCTTACCTCCGGCTGCTGCGAAGAAGGGTTGTCCGCCACCTCCGCCCTGTATTTCCTTGGCTGCATCGCGGGCTATGGCCACCGCGTTCAGTCCCCGGGCAACCAGGTCATCGGACAGCAAGACGGTGAGCGATGGTTTGCTTTCGTGCACCGCACCCGCCACGAAGAACAGGCTTTCGTTGCCTGTGACGTTGCGCAACTGGAAGGCCAGGGTCTTCACCATGTCGGCCGGAGCGCTCAGTTCCACTTTCACCACCTTCACTCCGTTTACCGTTTCCGCACCGGCCAGCAGCTTGTCACGAAGTGCGAGTATCTTTTCCTGCATGAACTCTTCGACCTGTTTCTTCAGGCCACTGTTTTCTTCGATGGTCTTCTGTATGGCCGGTATCAGCGAAGGAGCGTTGTTAAACAGTTCCTTGACCGTGCCAAGCATATCTTGCTGCATGTCGAACAGTTCTTCAAGTTTGCCCGCCGTCACAGCCTCGATACGACGTATGCCGGCCGCGATGGATGTTTCGGTGAGGATGCGCAACATACCGATTTGTCCGGTATAGGCCACATGTGTTCCCCCGCACAATTCCACTGACTGGCCAAAGCGTACTACACGCACCGTTTCGCCATACTTTTCACCGAAAAGCGCCATGGCTCCCATGGCTTGTGCCTCGGCTATGGGTACGGAACGCATTTCCTGTAGCGGATAGTTGGCCCGGATGCGTTTGTTCACCAAATGTTCCACTTGGCGTATTTCTTCCTTCGTCACCTTCTGGAAGTGCGAGAAGTCGAATCGCAATCCATCCGGATTGACATACGAGCCTTTCTGCTCAACATGCGTACCCAGCACTTCACGCAAGGCTTGGTGCAGCAAGTGGGTAGCCGAGTGGTTGCAGGAGGTTGCTATGCGGTTATCCACATTGATTTCGGCCAGGAATGTACCTTGCAAATCGTCAGGCAATTGGGTTGCTATATGCACAGGCAGATTGTTTTCCTTTTTCGTATCAACAATTTCAATACGGGTTTGTCCGCAAGTCAGCACCCCGCTGTCGCCCACCTGTCCGCCCATTTCGGCATAGAACGGAGTGGCGGAAAGCACCAGCTGATAAAATTCCTTGTTTTTCTGTTTCACCTTACGATAGCGCAACACCTGTGTTTCGCACGAGGTGCAGTCGTAGCCCACAAACACCGAGTCGCCTTCGCGCAGCACCACCCAGTCGCCCGTTTCAACGGCAGCCGCGTTGCGCGCCCGTTCTTTCTGCTTCTGCATTTCGGCATTGAACTCGGACAAGTTCACCGTAAAGCCATGTTCGCGCAAAATCAGTTCCGTCAGGTCTAACGGGAATCCGAATGTATCATACAGCGTAAAGGCATCTTTTCCGGCAATTTCCTTGCCTCCTGCCTTTTCCACATCGGCAATTACCCGATCGAGCAAACGGATACCCGTTTCCAGCGTCTTGAGGAAAGAATCTTCTTCCTCTTTTGTCACTTTTTCTATCAGAGTACGTTGCGAAACCAATTCCGGATAGGCCTTGCCCATCACATCAATCAATACCGGAATGAGTTTGTAAAGAAATGCCGAGCGTTGTCCGAGGAAGGTATATCCGTAGCGTACGGCACGACGCAGGATACGCCGAATGACGTAACCAGCTTTGGCGTTCGAGGGCAACTGGCCATCGGTTATGGAAAACGCTATCGTACGCACATGGTCGGCCACCACCCGCATGGCCACATCCACCTTGGGGTCTTCACCATAGCGACAACCGGCAATGCGACCGATTTCTGCAATAATCGGCTGGAACACATCCGTGTCATAATTGGAGGTTTTGCCCTGTAGGGCCATGCACAAGCGTTCGAATCCCATACCGGTGTCAATGACCTTGGCCGGAAGTTCCTCCAACGAACCGTCGGCCTTTCGGTTGAACTGCATGAACACGTTGTTCCATATTTCAATGACCTGCGGATGGTCTTTGTTTATCAACGACTTCCCGTCCACTTCAGCCCGTTCGGCATCGCTGCGCAGGTCGATGTGAATTTCCGAGCAAGGCCCGCATGGCCCCATATCGCCCATTTCCCAGAAATTGTCCTTTTTGTTTCCGTTTATGATACGGTCTTCCGGCAGGAACTGTGCCCAAATGGCTGCCGCTTCATCATCGCGGTCCAGTCCTTCGGCCGGAGCCCCTTCGAACACGGTTACATACAGACGGTTCTTGTCTATCTTCAACACTTCGGTCAAATATTCCCAAGCCCATGCAATGGCCTCTTTCTTGAAATAATCGCCGAACGACCAGTTTCCCAACATTTCAAACATGGTGTGGTGATACGTGTCGTGTCCCACTTCCTCCAGGTCGTTGTGCTTGCCGCTTACACGCAGACATTTCTGTGAGTCGGCCACCCGGGGATACTTTATCGGGTCATTGCCGAGAATGATATTCTTAAACTGGTTCATCCCCGCATTGGTAAACATCAAAGTAGGGTCATCCTTGATTACCATCGGAGCCGAAGGAACAATCTTGTGTCCCTTGCTTTCGAAAAAATCGAGAAACGATTGACGGATTTCCTGTGAAGTCATATTCAACTAACTGGTTTATTGTTTTACTTAATCTATAGAATGGAACAATCGGACAACCGCCGGGCAATGAACCATGCGCTTCCGCGTGCCAGAACTTTAATTATTGTCAATAAGAGTGCAAAAGTACACCATTTTTATTACTTTTGCACTGCTTTCAAGGGAAATATTGCTTTCAACCCAAATCGGTCATTAGAACGTTCGGCCGTCGTTGCACTTGTCACGCCGGCACTTTTGCCGGTTTTCGTTTTCTGACGGAGCCTTGTCGTCCCGTCTTTCGGTGCATAGCCCGCTATGCGCCTGCAACACGGAACAACAATTCCCTCGTCAGCAAAGCAAAAACCAATGCAAAATCGAATGACCGATTTGGGTTTAAAGAGGCATTTGTCAACGAAGAAAAGGTATGGGGAAAAAGAAAAAATTCCGCTTCAATCCGGAAACTCTCAATTATGAACAGATAGAACACACGTTCGGCTACAAGCTGAAACGTTTCTTCATGCACATATTGACCGGGGTTTTTTCCGGCATCATTTTCTTCTTCGCTTTCATGTATTTTGTCAAATCGCCACGCGAAAAACAACTCATTCGCCAATATCAGAACATCATGTCACAATACACCCTGCTGAACAAACAACTGGACGAATATGAAGAGATACTCTCCGACATCCAGCTGCGCGACGACAATCTGTATCGTGTCATATTTCAGGCCGAACCCATTCCCCTGTCAGTACGCACCTCCATAACCCCCAACAATGACTATTACGACAACCTGCTGAAGCAGACCAATTCCCAAATCATTGTCAACACCACCAAACGGCTGAATGAAATACGCAAACAGCTATACGTACAATCCAAATCGTTTGATGAAGTCGTCGAACTAGTCAAGGACAATGAAGAACGGCTCACACATATCCCGGCCATACAGCCTGTACTCAACAAAGACTTGCGCCGGGTGGCTTCGGGCTATGGCTGGCGCATAGACCCGGTGTACGGGACACGAAGGCATCACAACGGCATGGACTTCTCCGCACCTATAGGTACCGAAATATTCGCGACCGGCGACGGAGTGGTGACACGCACCGGATTCCAGCGCGGCGGATTCGGCAACATGGTCGAGATAGACCACGGATTCGGCTACACCACGATTTATGCCCACATGAACAAGATTTACGTCAGAAAGGGACAAAAGGTGAAACGTGCCGACATCATAGGCGAAGTCGGGAACACAGGAAAATCGACCGGACCGCACCTGCACTACGAAGTACACTACCGGGGCAAAGTGCAGAATCCCCAAAACTTCTATTTCCTCGACCTGTCACCTGAAGAATATGACCTGATGGTTCAGTTGAGCAACAATGCGGGACAAATGTTCGACTAAAAAACTGACAATGGGACAGGAATCACAAACAACTCATCTTCGGATTTTGGGTGATATGGACGACAAGACTAAATATCCGACTGTTCCCGGTGCCATCGGAGTGTTCGACTCGGGTTATGGAGGACTGACCATTCTGGAGCAAATACGCAACACGCTGCCCGAATATGACTATATCTATTTGGGAGACAATGCCCGTACCCCTTACGGCACACGCTCGTTCGATGTGGTATACCGATACACGCTGGAGTGCGTCACCCACCTGTTCAGTCTCGGTTGCCACCTTGTGATATTGGCATGCAACACCGCTTCGGCCAAAGCCCTGCGCAGCATTCAGCAACGCGACCTGCCACGCATTGCCCCCAACCGCCGCGTGCTGGGAGTCATCCGTCCTACCGTTGAAGCTGTAGGTAAATTGACCCACACCCGCCACATCGGTTTGTTGGCCACCACAGGCACCGTACAATCCGAATCATACCCTCTCGAAATACAAAAGTTGCACGAAGGCATCGCCATCACCTCCGAGGCTTGTCCCATGTGGGTTCCGCTGATAGAGAACAACGAGCACCGTTCCGAAGGTGCCGACTATTTCGTACGCAAGAACCTGCAGCACCTGTTGGCTGCCGACCCGCTGATAGACACCATCATGCTGGGTTGTACCCATTACCCTCTGTTGCTGGAGAAAATAAAACAATACATTCCGCAAGGCGTGACTGTCGTTCCTCAAGGACACATTGTGGCACAGAGTCTGGCCGACTATCTGCGACGTCACCCCGAAATGGATGTCCGCTGCACCCGTGGCGGTTCGTGCCGCTATCTTACCACCGAATCGACCGAAAAGTTCTCGTCATGCGCCTCCATATTTCTGCAACAGGAAGTGCAAGCCGAACACATAGACCTGTAAAACAAACCGATTATTACCATGACTCCAACTTATACAACCGCATACCTACCGACAGAAAGAAAACAGACCTAATAATAAATACGAACAACTATGGATGGATACAAAGTAAAAGAATACAACGTTCCCGTGAAACGCTATTGTCAGATTCTAAGTCTGAAAGACAATCCCGAACTGATTGAACAATATAAGGCTGCACATAGCCGGGAAGGTGTATGGCCGGAAATTACCGAAGGCATACGCTCCGTCGGCATACTGGAAATGGAGATATATCTGCATGACCATTGGGCCTTTATGATTGTGGAGACTCCATTGGATTTTGATTGGGACACAGCCATGGCAAAGTTAGCCACCCTGCCACGTCAAGCCGAATGGGAAGAGTTCGTTTCGAAGTTCCAAGTCTGCAACCGTGAAGACCGTTCCGACGAGAAGTGGAAAATAATGGACCGGATATTCCACCTGTATGATTAGAAGTTGAAGCACAGACAAGCTACTGCCATTACGATTCCATATCCACAGGACAAGTTAAATTAAGATAAAAAAAGGCATATTGGGGAGTTCCGTTAAGAAATTAGGCAGAAAATGTATATGAATAAACATTTTTTCGTATCTTCGTGCCCTCAAATAATTAACAAAAAGCAAAAGGCGAAGTGCTCTTTGCTATCCGGTTTCCGCTGTCGGCAAAAGCACTTCTGTTTATTGTATAACAAAAAACAAATGTATAATTAAAAAGTATATTTTTAATATCAAATGGCAACATTAGAAAACATTAGAAGCAAAGGACCTTTATTGGTAGCTGTAATCGGGGTTGCGTTGTTGGCCTTCATCATTGGCGACTTCCTAAATTCCGGAGTAACTTATTTTAATAGTTCGCGCGAGAATGTAGCCGAAATCTCCGGCGAAAGCATTCACATCACTGATTTTCAGAAGGCGATTGAACAAATGACCGAGGTGTACAAAATTGAAACCGGTCAAAACGACCTGAACGAAGAACTTACCGCACAATTGCGTGCTTCTGTTTGGGAAAGCATGGTTAGCGAACGTCTCATGCAGGCAGAAGCCGCCAAAATAGGTCTGACTGTAAGCAAAGACGAACTTTCCGACCGTCTCATTGGCGACAACATTCACCCTATCATCATGCAGCGTCGCGCGTTTTTCGATGAAAACGGACAGTTCAACCGCGGCCTGCTCATCAGTTTCCTCAACTCGCTGGACATGGATGCTACCGACGGTAACATGTATACACAGATACAACAAGCCAAAAACTACTGGCTGTATTGGGAAAACGTGGTAAAGAACGAGATACTCCGCGAAAAATACAACAACCTGATGGCTCAAACCATTACTGCCAACAGCACAGATGCTCAAGCTGCATTCAGTGCACGTCAGCAAACACGGAACTTCTCGTACATTGCCCAACCGTTTTACATGATTCCTGATTCACTTATCAGCGTAAGCCAGTCCGAAATACAGAACCGCTACAACAAAAACAAAGAACTGTACAAACAGGAAGAATCACGCTCTGTAAACTATGTGGCTTTCGAAGTGAAACCTATGGAAGATGACTACACGCAAGTACAGGAATGGATGGACAAAGTAAGCGATGAATTTGAAACGACAGACGACATAGTCGGACTGATCAATTCCAACTCGGACGTTATGTACGATGGCCGCAACTATTCGGAAAGTACAGTTCCTGCCTTGTTGAAAGACTTTGCATTCAGCGGCAAGGAAGGCGACTTTTTCGGACCTGTATTTGAAAACGACACCCACACCATGGCCCGCATCATGCAGACTGGTTTCATGACTTCCGACTCGGTACGTCTGCGCCACATCTACTTGTTGCCTTCCGACAGCGAACGCGCAGACAGTCTGTATAACGTGTTGCGTCAAGACCGTAAAGCTGACTTCGCTGCATTGGCACGCGAATTCTCCATGGTACAGCAGACTGCAGCCAACGGCGGTGAAATAGGCTGGCTCACCGAAGACATGAAGGGCGTGGACAAAGAATTCATGGATGCTTTCAACAAAAAGGAAAACGAAGTTTTCATGTTCAAAAACGCACAAGGCATTCAAATCGTACAGGTAATGGAAAAAACGGCACCACGCAAAAAAGTGAAACTGGCCATACTTGAACGCAAGGTGACTCCGAGCAGCCGCACGCAAGCACGCATATACAACGATGCAAAACAATTTGCCAGTTCAGCCAAAGACTTGGAAACATTCCAGGCTCAAGCTAAAGAACGCGGTTTGTCGGTTCGTCCGGCAAACAACCTCGACAAGAATGCCGAACGCGTATCTATCCTTCCACAATCACGCGAAATCGTACGCTGGGCTTTCAAAGAAAATGTCAATGCAGTATCGGATGTGTTTGACTGTGGTGACCAGTTTGTAGTAGCCGTGGTAACAGAAAAGAACGACAAAGGCTATACTCCGGTTGAAAAAGTGAGCGGACAAATCAAAGCCGAACTCATGAAAGAAAAGAAAGCCGAACGTATGGTGAGCGACCTTTCGGCTAAAATAGCTGCCGGCAAGTCGTTGGAAGATTTGGCAAAAGACCTTGATGTAGATGTAAAAGAAGCAGAAAACGTAAGTTTCTCTTCTTATTCATTCGGAACTTCCGGTTTTGAACCCTACGTAATAGGAAAGGCAATGACAGCAGAAATGAACAAACTGTCGCAACCTATAAAAGGTAACTCCGGTGTATATGTTGTTATGCCTACGCAAGCAACCGAAGGTACGGATACATTCAATGCCGAATCAGAAATAAACCAGCTGAACAACCGCAACATGTATTCATTGTCGTACGTAATCTACCAAGATATTCGCGACAACGCCGAGATTGTAGATAACCGTTCGAATTTCTATTAATAATTTAAACAGCGTCGGAATCTGAATGCAGCATTCGGCCAACCGACGGCAAATAAAGCAATCAACTAAAAACAGACAAGCGGAATGAACATGAAAGTTCATTCCGCTTGTTCTTTTATTACAAATTCCCCAAATCTTCACTTTACACTTGAAGTGCCACATAGCAAACTCACATATAAACTGAAAGGTACGAGAATTCAGGATGAGAGAATTCAGGATGAGAGAATTCACGTGGAACCTGGCACATAACCAGAAACTAATTCAAGGAAATACTATCGGTTGGTTTATGTTTTCAATGTTAAAACCATTCATGGTGAAAAAACATCATGCCGCTGGAGTTGTGCAGAACCTCTAATAGAACTTTCATTTTAACCCAAATCGCCATTAGAACGTTCAGAACCTGCTTCATTACAAACACTTTCTCTTTCTGATGGCATTTGCTTTCATAACGAGGGTTTTAAAACACGAAAGGGAGATACGTTTCCGCATCCCCCTTTCTCCGACCGATAGCAACGGTCCGATTATTTCTTGAAATAACGGTTGTACAAACCTTCGAAACCTTTTCCGTGACGGGCTTCATCTTTGGCCATTTCATGCACTGTGTCATGAATAGCATCCAGATTCAGTTGTTTTGCACGGGTAGCGATACGTTTCTTGTCTTCGCAAGCACCGCATTCTGCATCTTTACGTTTTTCGAGGTTGGTTTTCGTGTCCCACACTACATCGCCCAACAATTCAGCGAACTTGGCAGCATGTTCAGCTTCTTCCCAGGCATAGCGTTTGAATGCTTCTGCCACTTCCGGATAGCCTTCACGATCGGCCTGACGGCTCATGGCCAGATACATGCCCACTTCGGTACATTCACCCATAAAGTGTGCGTTCAAATCCTTAATCATTTCATCGTCACAACCTTTGGCTACGCCAATGACATGTTCATCGGCAAACGTCAATGCACCGGTTGTTTCTACCAGTTCTTTGAACTTACTTTTCGGTTGTTTACATTGCGGGCAAAATTCGGGTGCCTCATCACCTTCGTGTACATAACCGCACACAGTGCAAATCCATTTCTTTTTCATCTTTCTTGAATTTAGTTGATTATATTAATGATTCATTAAGCGTTTGTTGTAATATTTACAGCTCTTAAATCATTGCAAATGTAGAAATTTTTCCTCACATATTGTCCATCGGCGACTGTTAATTTATTTGAATGCACAGCCACTGCTTTGTCTGAACCGTACAAACAACCCGTTGACATTGGCCATCTCTGGCTTCGACATCGTGTGTCCATCGGCATATTGTTCTTTTTTCACATAGGTGAAAAGCATTTTTCACCTATGTGAAAAATATGTTTCACCTATATGAAAAGCATGTTTCACATATGTGAAAAAAGAACAATATGCCGATGGATGGACGACTTCCCCCTACGGGCACTGCAACTTTGTGCCGACTGATGTACAAAACCGGCACGGGGGTGGGGACTATAAATTGCTTTATCAGTGCATCTTGCTTTTCAGGTGAGCAGATTTGTTTTTCACAGAAAAGCATAGCGGAGCATGCGATTGGACATGAAAAAAATGCCGCTTGAAAAGCCCATGCACGTAAAAGCCTCCCCCACAAAACAAAGATTGTTTTGCCGGTAATTTTCAGAACCCACCTGTAGAATGATTCTCCTTTTATAAAGATTGTGTAACTTTGCAATCATTCTATTCGGGCTCTAATGACGAAACAGAATCTCAACATGCAAGAAAAAAAATCTCTCATAGGCCTAAAACCGGCAGAACTGAAAGAACTGACAGCAAAAATGGGCATGCCGGCCTTCACGGCCCGACAGATAACCGAATGGCTTTACAAGAAACGGGTGACCTCCATCGATGCCATGACCAATCTGTCCGTAAAGAACCGCGAAGCGTTGAAACAGGAATTCCAAGTAGGCCGGCACGAACCGGTATTTGTGCAGACTTCCATCGACGGGACAAAGAAATACCTGTTCCAAACCCCGGACGGACATTTCATCGAATCGGTCTACATTCCGGAAGATGACCGGTTCACGCTGTGTGTTTCATCGCAGGTAGGCTGCAAAATGAACTGCAAGTTCTGCATGACCGGCAAACAGGGTTTCAACGGACAGTTGCCGGCCAGTGAAATCATGAACCAGATTATGTCCATTCCCGAAGCGGAAAAACTCACGAACCTGGTGTTCATGGGCATGGGCGAGCCTTTTGACAACCTGCCGGAAGTGCTCCGAAGCCTGGATGTGCTCACATCCGACTATGGTTTTGCATGGAGCCCGAAACGAATTACCGTATCGAGCATCGGACTGATACCCGGACTGAAAACCTACCTGGAGCAGTCGGCTTGTCACCTTGCCATCAGCATGCACACACCCTTTCACAAGGAACGGCTGGAACTTATGCCTATAGAAAAGGCCTATCCGTTTGAAGAGGTACTGAAACTTATCCGGCAACACGACTTCAGCCACCAGCGGCGCGTGTCGTTCGAATACATCATGTTCGAAGGATACAACGACACCATGCGCCATGCGTTGGAAACGGTCAAACTGTTGCGGGGTCTGGAGTGCAGGGTCAACCTGATACGCTTCCATGCCATACCGAACGTGGACCTGCACACATCCGATGAGCGGAAAATGGTGGCCTTCCGCGACTACCTGACCAACAACGGCATCACATGCACCATCCGCCGTTCACGCGGCGAAGACATATACGCCGCCTGCGGCATGTTATCGTCAAAGAACAAAGAAACGTTAAACCCAACACCCGACAACATTGACAGCTTCTGACTGTCAAGCGATAGTTTCACTTTTATTTCATGCACAAATACATAGTTTTTCTCTTTCTGTTCGGCACACTTCACTTTTCCTTCGGGCAAGCCACACTGAAACGGCAGATAAGTGATACGCTGAACGCCATAGCCAACCGGCAAGTATGGGTAGGCAATGTAACGGTGCGCAGTCTGTACGTAAACCCACAAAACCGCACGGTAACCGTAACCACCAACGAAAACCTCGGTTACCTGCCTTTCCGTGAAGAAAACGTCAATGAAATATACAGTGCCATACGCTCCCTGCTGTCTCCTGCCTGCAGACAATACAAACTGACATGCAAAGTGGGACATAACCGCATTGAACAGCTCATACCCAACTATTACCGAAACGGCCAACCCGATGCGGACCGGCAATTCCGGCACGAGAAAGCAGTGATGCCGCTGGTCACCAACACTTCGCATCCCCACAGGCCCACTCAAGGCCTGCAAGGCAAACACATTGCCCTGTGGCAAAGCCACGGATTGCACTACGACCAAAATCTGGCCCGTTGGGAATGGCAGCGGGCACGTCTGTTCACCACGGTCGAAGACCTGTACACCCAGTCATACGTGCTGCCATTTCTGGTCCCCATGCTTGAACATGCGGGGGCAAACGTGCTGCTGCCCCGCGAACGCGACACACAACGGCACGAAGTGATTGTAGACAATGACACCCCCGGCAGCACATCACGCTATCAAGAACATGACAACAGTGCAACCTGGTCGGACGGAACGGAAGCGGGATTCGCTCATCCGAAATCCAGCTACCTGTTCGGAGAAAACCCGTTCGGCATGGGAACCTACCGCGTGTGCGAAACCGTGGGGAACCTGCACAAGACCAGCCAGGCCGAATGGATACCCGACATTCCTGAAGCCGGCCGGTATGCCGTTTATGTGTCATACAAAAGCCTGCCCAACAGCACCGACAAAGCCCGATACACGGTGCATCACAAAGGAGGGAAGACTTCTTTCGAAGTCAACCAGCGTATGTATGGCGGAACCTGGCTCTATCTGGGACATTTCGATTTTGCCCAAGGCACCTCCGACCGTGGCAAGGTGGTGCTGGACAACTACGGTACCGAAAAAAGTCAGGTTGTCACAGCCGATGCCGTCAAGTTCGGTGGAGGCATGGGCAACATGGCACGTTCACCGCTCGCCATGCAGGCCGTGCGCACATGGCGCGACACCACCTTCCGCCTGCTCGACACACTGCAGGTTGTTTCGGCCGAAGGCCGTTCCATACCCAACGAACGCTATGCCCTGCTCAACTCGGCCTACCGGCTCGGACTGGACTCTTTCATACCCGAACGCATACACCGCAGCATGTTTGCCGGACGCAAAGCGGAACTGTTTGTCAAGGGCAAAGCGGCTGTCGACTCCATGGCGTTGCTTCCGGCCGCCTATTGCCGGCCGGAGACAAGCGGCTACCCCCGTTTCACCGAAGGAGCCCGTTACTGGCTGCAATGGGCCGGTGCCCCCGACAGTGTGTACAGCCGCACAGGTGGCGAGAACGACTACCTGGACGATTTCCAGTCGCGCGGATTTTGGGTAAACTATATCAGCGGAGGCTCGGACGTTGCACCTGACGACAAAGGTCTGAATGTGCCGGTGGACTTGTCGCTCGGCTTTCACTCCGATGCCGGAACTACCGGCAACGACTCCATCATCGGCACGCTGGTCATATGCACCACACGGAACAGCGACAAGAAATACGTATATAAAAACGGTACATCCCGGCTGGCTGCCCGCGACCTGGCCGACATTGTCCAGACACAAATCGTGTCGGACCTGCGCCTCACCTACGCCCCCGAGTGGGTGAGACGAAGCATTTGGGACAAGTCGTACAGCGAATCGCGTGTGCCCGAAGTACCCAGCATGTTGCTGGAACTGCTTTCGCACCAGAATTTCGCCGACATGCGCTACGGACTTGACCCCCGCTTCCGCTTCACCGTGTGCAGGGCCATTTACAAGGGATTGCTGAAGTATTTCGAATCGGCAGACGGCACCTCCTACACCGTGCAGCCCCTCCCGGTCGAAGGTTTCAACATACGGTTTGTCAGTGACAGCGAAATAGAACTGAACTGGAAACCGACAACCGACCCGCTGGAACCTACCGCACAGGCCAAGCAGTATATCGTCTACATGCAAATGGATGACAGCGGATTTGACAACGGCTACCTGCTGGACGATAACCGTTGCCGTTTCAAACTTGACCCGGACCACCTCTACAGCTTCAAGGTTACCGCCGTAAACGAGGGTGGCGAAAGTTTTCCATCGGAAACCCTTTCGGCCGGCCGTTCATCGCAAGGCAAGGGAAACGTGCTTGTAGTAAACGGATTTGACCGGACAAGCGCACCCGCCAGCTTTGCCGTCGACAGCACCTATGCCGGATTCATCACCACCGACGATGCCGGTGTGCCCTACCTGTCGGACATTGCATTTGTCGGCGACCAATATGAGTTCAGGCGCGACATTCCCTGGGCCGATGATGATGCCCCCGGATTCGGAGCAAGTCACGGCAGTTATGAAACGGTCGTCGTTGCCGGCAACACCTTCGATTATCCGGCCACACACGGCCGGGCCATTCTCAAGGCCGGACATTCGTTTGTTTCAAGCAGCCGGAAAGCCGTGACCGATGGTCTGATCAACCTGAATGACTATCCTGTTGTCGACCTCATATTGGGAAAACAACGTGAAACTTTCATAGGAAACAGGCTTTCGGCACCGGATTTCAAAACTTTTCCATTAGCTTTGCAGGAAAAAATAACGGAATATTGCCGGCAAGGAGGACATTTTCTGGTGAGCGGTGCCAACATTGCATCGGATCTGTATCACAACACCGACACCACAGGATATGACATAGCGTTCGCCAACCAGGTGCTGAAATACAAACTGGTGAACGCACACGGCAGCCAGACCGGAACAGTAAAAGTGACCCAGTCGCCCTGTACGGCTTTCACGGCAAGCAGGTTCAACCTTTACAGCAAGCCCAACAGCGACTCGTACTACGTGGAATCGCCCGATGCCATAGCGCCGGCCGAACCGAACGGGCACACCATCTGCCGCTATGCCGACAACAATTTAAGCGCCGGGATAGTGCACGACGCCGGAACATACAAGATTTGTGCCCTGGGATTTCCATTTGAGACAATAAAAGAAGAAAACGAACGTAATAAACTAATGGAGTCGGTACTGAACTTTTTCGGGCAGCCAAGCGTTCGAAAAGAACCGACGAACAACCGATAACAATAAAAAAACAACCCTATGAGAACCCATATCTTTGCAAGCGCGGCATGTTTGCTGCTTTGGTCGTTTTTCGCCTCTTCGTGCAAGAACTCGGGCAATGTCAAGCCATCGGCCACCGGGGCACGTTTCGAACTGCTCGTTGTCATGGACGATGAATTGTGGCAGGCTCCGGCCGGACAAACCGTATTCGAACTGTTCGACCAGGACACACCCGGACTGCCACAACCCGAACCGCTGTTCAAGATAAACCATGTCAAGCAAAGCGATTTCGGCGACTTGCTGAAACCGTCGCGCAACATTTTCTATGCCGACGTTTCACCCGAAAAATACACGCAGGCCAAAATAGCCTATGCCAAAGACTACTATTCTTACCCGCAATGTTTCGTGCGGGTCACCGCTCCCAGCGATTCGGCTTTCATGCAGGCCATAACCACACACGGCAAGGAAATTGCAGAATATTTCGTGGTCTCGGAACGGGAACGCACCATGACCTTCAACAAAAAAGACCTGAACAAGAACGCCGTCAGAGAAGTACAGGAACAATTCGGCATACAGGTGGACATTCCAGTCGACCTGAAACAGTCGGCCCAAAAGGACAATTTCTACTGGATTACCAACAACAGCGGCTATATCCGGCAAGACCTGGTCATATACACCTATCCCTACACCGACCCGAACACTTTCACCTATGAATATCTCACCGCCAAACGTGACTCGGTCATGCGGCAGAACATTCCGGGTGAAGTCGAAGGCTCGTACATGGGAACGGAGTGGAAATATGCCCGCCCCATCATGCGCGAAATCACAGTCAACGGAGAATACGCCGCTGAAATCAGGGGACTGTGGAAAATACTCAACGGAGGCTCCATGGGAGGCCCGTACTACAGTCTTACACGGCTCGACGAAGTGAACCAACGGGTAGTCACCATTGAAGGGTTCGTGTTTGCACCGGCCACCAACAAACGGAACGCCATCCGCTCGCTCGAAGCCGTGGCTCATTCCATGAAGCTGCCACAGGACATGAATGTCATCGGCGAAATAAACGTCACGGGGAACAAGAAAACGCAACAACCATCAAACAACAACCAATAATTATGGAAGATAAAATCATCATAGGAATCACGCAAGGCGACATCAACGGCATCGGCTATGAAGTCATACTCAAGTCATTGACCGACAACCACATTTTCGACCTGTGCACACCGGTCATATACGGTTCATCCAAAATAGCGGCCTTCTACCGCAAGCAGCTGGACATTCAGAACATGAACCTGAATGTGATAAACTCGGTCAGCGAAGCCAACCCGAAGCGCATCAACATCATCAACTGCTGCGATGATGAAATGAAAGTCGAATTCGGACGCTCGACCCGCGAAGCTGGCCAGGCCGCTTTCCTTGCATTGGAACGGGCATGTGAGGACTTGCAGAACCAGAGCCTGCATGCGCTGGTCACCGCTCCCATAAACAAGAAGAACATCCAATCGGACGATTTTCATTTCCCCGGACACACCGAATACCTGCAGGAAAAATTCGGCACGGGCAAGGATGCCGTCATGATGCTTGCCAGCGACATTATGCGCGTAGCCGTTGTCACCGGACACATTCCGGTAAAAGACGTGTCTGCCGCCTTGTCTGAAGAACTCATCGTCGGCAAACTGGCCGTGCTCAACGAAGCCCTGATGCAGGACTTCGGCATCAACAAGCCACGCATTGCCGTGCTGGGACTGAACCCCCATGCAGGCGACGAGGGAGTCATCGGCACCGAAGAAGAAACAATCATCATTCCGGCCATGAAGAAGGCGGCCGAACTCGGCATCGTATGCACCGGCCCCTATCCGGCCGACGGATTTTTCGGATCAGACAAATTCAAAAGTTTCGACGCCATACTGGCCATGTACCACGACCAGGGGCTCATCCCCTTCAAGGCCCTTTCCATGGAAAACGGCGTCAACGTCACCATGGGACTTTCCGTCGTACGCACCTCGCCGGCCCACGGCACCGCCTATGACCTTGCCGGAAAGAACACCGCCTCGGAACAGTCGTTCCTGCAAGCCCTGTACATGGCACACGACATATACCACAAACGGCAGCAGGAAATAGCCATTCATGCCAACCCGCTGAAACCGAGCGGCAAGGTGTGCAATGGGAAAGATGAATGACACTTGCACGGTATAAACCCAACGCTTCATATTCAGAAACAGGTTCACGTAAAAAATGAACCTGTTTCTTTTTTCATAGGGCTTGGAGTAGGAGTCCGACCTACAACCACATTTCCGAGGTATCCGGAAAATACTATAGAAAGATGAGAAAAAAACTATAGTATTTTTATCACTTTTATCCAAACAGCCAGTGGCAGACCACCTGCCACACAACACCAACACAACATGAAACGGTCATCATGCAAATAGCGGTTCGAGAGATTCAAATCGAAAACTGCGTTTTCATTTGCTTCTCCGCTCACCTTTCGCTATTTTTCCATAAAATAGGAGGCGGTTCGGGAGATTCAAATCGAAAACTACGTTTTCGTTTGCTTCTCCGCTCACCTTTCGCTATTTTTGAGAACTCAATAAAAACCCTTTAAATCTCAAAAGCAATGAACCTGCTCGAACAATTAAAAAACAGTACGCTGGTTGTGGCTGACACCGGCGACTTCAATTCCATGATGGCTTTCCGTCCTACCGATGCGACCACAAACCCATCACTCATCTATGCTTCGGCCCAAAACGAAGCTTATCGTCCGCTTATTGAAGATGCACTGCACCATGCCAGGAAATCGGCGGCCGACCGCACGGAACAAATACAAAAAGCCATGGACAAAACAGCCGTCAACTTCGGACTGAAGATACTGGAAATCGTTCCTGGGCGGGTGTCCACCGAGGTTGATGCACGCCTCTCGTTCGACACGCAAGGAACCGTCCGAAAGGCACACGACCTCATTGAACTTTATGAAGCGGCCGGAGCCGACCGGGAACGCATCCTCATCAAAATAGCCTCAACCTGGGAAGGCATACAGGCCGCCCAAATATTGGAACAGGAAGGCATACACTGCAACCTGACCCTGTTGTTTTCCATTGCACAGGCAGCCTGCTGCGCCGAAGCCGGCGTCACGCTGATATCACCGTTTGTAGGGCGCATTCTCGACTGGCACAAGAAAAACCGGGGAGTTTCCGAAATAGCCCCCTGTGACGATCCGGGAGTCAAATCGGTCACCGACATTTACAACTACTACAAACATTTCGGCTATCGTACCCAAGTCATGGGGGCCAGCTTCCGCTCCATAGGAGAGATTACGGAACTGGCCGGCTGCGACTTGCTGACCATATCCCCTGCCCTGCTCAAGGAACTTGAAGAAGCACAAGGAGAAATAACCCCCAAACTGAGTAAAGAAAATGCCATGAAACAGCACATAAGCAGAATAGACTGCACCGAAAAATCGTTCCGCTGGCTTATGAACGAAGACGCCATGGCCACCGAAAAACTGGCCGAGGGCATACGAAACTTCACCAAAGATATCATCAAACTGGAATCCATGCTTGGAGAAATGCTATAAAACAGAATTTGCCTATGAAAGTATTGTTTGTCGGAGGAACCGGTACCATCAGTTCCTCCATATCCCAATTGCTCATTGAACAAGGTCATGAACTATGGCTCATAAACCGGGGCAACAACAACGAGCGTCTGCCACCCGGAGCCCGGCTGCTCACGGCCGACATAAACAACGAATCGGAGATAGAAACCATGATACAAGGAATGGAATGGGACGTCGTGGCCAACTTTATCGCCTTCACACCAGAACATGTGCAACGAGACTACCGGTTATTCAACGGACGTACCGCCCAATATATTTTCATCAGTTCTGCATCGGCCTACCACAAACCGGTGTCAGACTACCGCATATCCGAGAGTACCTCCCTTGCCAATCCTTATTGGGAATATTCCCGACAGAAAATTGCTTGTGAAGAATTTCTCATGCAGCAATACAGAAACAACGGTTTCCCGGTCACCATCGTACGCCCCAGCCACACCTACTGCGAACGTTCCGTACCGCTTGGTGTACATGGAGGCAAGAGCTGGCAGGTTGTAAAACGCATGCTGGAAGGCAAACCGGTCATCATACACGGCGATGGCACTTCACTATGGACCATGACACACAGTCGCGACTTTGCACGAGGATTCATCGGACTTATGAGCAACATACATGCCATCGGCGAAGCCGTACAGATAACCTCAGACGAGACACTCACCTGGAATCAGATATACGCCTGCATAGCCCGGGCATTGGGGGTCGAATTGAAAGCCGTACACATATCATCCGAATTTCTTGATGCTTGTGGCAAGTATGATTATCGAGGAACACTCATAGGTGACAAATCCAACTCAGTAGTCTTTGACAACAGCAAGCTGAAACGCCTTGTCCCGGGCTTCTGCGCCACCATCCGCTTCGAACGGGGAGTAAAGGAAACCGTAGACTACATACTCCGACATCCCGAGTGCCAGAGTGAAGACCCGGCATTCGATGCCTGGTGCGACCTCGTCATTTCAAGGCTGGAAAAAGCGAAAGAAGAAATCAGGCGCGCGGAATCCGCCCGATGAGAGCCTCCACCCTGCTGGCGCAGGAGGGCCGGAAAGAAGGAAAAAGGAGAAGGGAAGCACCGCCTGCCCCTTCACTTTCTCCTTCCGTTGTGGAGTGTTGAGGCAGCGGAGCGGAGCCGGAGGCAGAAGGGAGGGCAAAAAAAATCCCTCCGCACAGCATCCTGTACGGAGGGAACACCAAAGACGGCGGCGACCTACTCTCCCACTTGCGCAGTACCATCGGCGCGGCAGGGCTTAACTTCTCTG
>CASEAJ010000124.1 GCA_949285425.1 uncultured Porphyromonadaceae bacterium | reverse complement strand
GCTTTTCCGGCTCCCCAAAAATAGACACAACTTTTCGAGCCCACTCTTTTTCGTCAAAACTATCAATCAAATATCCGGTAAGACCATCTTCAATAATGGAGCAAGCTCCCCCTGTTGGTGTAGATAATACGGCAACACCCCAATACAAGGCCTCCAAAACGACCATTCCATAAATTTCAAAGTCTGACGCTAATAAAAAAAGGTCTGCACACTTGTATATATCAGGCAACTTAGATTGTGGCAATGCGCCAGTCCAAAAAACACGTTCGGAAACCGTTGACGACTGTAGCTCTGCTCGACTGCTTCCGTCTCCAACAATCACTAGAAGGTACTCTTCCGGTAAGAATGACATCATACCCACCAACAAATCCACATGACGACGCTTGACTTCAACAGATCCTACATACAAGAGAACCTTTCGTTCTGATCCAATTCCGTTTCTTTCTCGCCAATCACTTAGTTCTCCATCTTTGAAAGAGAAGTTGGAATCATCAAGTCCGACCGGAGTAATTTCAGCACCTTTTCTCAATCCATATTTTTTCAAATATTCTGCTGCTGCAGGAGTTTTGCATCCCACACTTCCAACTGTATGGAGAATATAACGACCAATTGTCGCATTGAAACATTGTTCCAACCTCCTTAGGAACGGTTTGCGGGTTTCATCATATGGCCCTTGAATCAAGACACAAGGAACAACATGACGTTTCGCCCACCATGCAACATAAGCCGACATCACCATTCCAATTTCATGAATTTGAATAAGATCCGGATTTATTTCTTTTAAGGTCTTATTCAAATGAATAAAATATCCAATAGCCTGCTGAACTCTTCTATATTTCAAGAAATAAACAGTACAAAATTCTGTTTCAGAAACAGATTCTTCACCAGCTCCCATTATAACGCTGACTTTATATCCTCGTTTTTGAAGTTCTTTAGCCAATCCTAACTCCTGAACATTGTAACTAGACAAGTTCATTGATGTCAGCGATGAACGAACAATCAGCAGATGTTTTTTTCTATTCATTTTCCAACATTTTATAGACAACGCATGTCTGATCTGCTATCTTTTTCCAGTCATAATCCGCAACATCTACAGTACGACATAGATAGCTTTCTCTGTTTTCTGCCAAGAACTCACCTAATTTCAACTGCATAGAATACACATCCGATGCTTTAAAATAGGATTTCTTCGGTAAATCCAATAAATGAGTCGCCTCAATGTCAGAAACGAGTAATGGCAACCCGAAATTAATTGCTTCCAAAAGAACAAGTGGGAAACCTTCTATCCGCGACGACAAAACATAAACCTGTGCATGACTATAAAGCTGTGACAAGTTTCCACCGTCCACAAATCCGGCAAACACAACATTCTTACCGGCCATTGCTTTCAGATTGTCGAAATAAGCCGTATCCTGATCTGGTGCACCGGCTATTACAAGTTTTACATCCGTTTTCAGCTTATTATAAGCTTGTATCAGCAAATCAAACCCTTTCTCCGGAGTGATTCTCCCAACAGAAAGGATATATTTACCCGGCTCCACATCCAATTTTTGCAAAAAATCTGTTGCAGTATTCCTCTGGAGCGGAACAATTCCATTGGGAATATAAACCGACTTAGCTTTCACTTTATCCGAATACTTGTCAAGTTGGAACTTATTGACAAAGATAATCCGATTGGAAGCCGACAACGCAATTTTTTCCGACAGGCGAAGAACAAGTTTCCCAAACCAGTTCCATTTGTCGTGTTCATAGTTGGCACTATGATACGTCAACACCACTTTTTTCCCGGAAAGCCGCAGCAAAGGGGCAAACATGGCCGGCCCGATATTGTGAATATGCACAACCTGC
>CASEAJ010000123.1 GCA_949285425.1 uncultured Porphyromonadaceae bacterium | reverse complement strand
CTTTTACCGAAAACTTTTCCAAGGTGACTTTCCGGTAAATCTCCGAAATTTCACACAGACTACGCTGTGACTGTTCATAATCTTTTTGTTTCATTCTTTTGACTCTTTAGGAGTCAACCTTTTTTAAAAAAAGACATTGACAGCATAAACATACGACAATCGCAAGTTCTATAAAAAACCGCCCCACCTATAGTATGTTTCATCCGCCACAAGGACAATGTCAATCCAGCAGCATGACGCAGGCACTCCTGCCTTTCCCCGAACGGAGGAAATGCGAAATTGCCGCAAACCATCAATCATTGAATGATTCCAATGCGCATAATGGCCTCTTCAAATTCATGTCCGGGCACAAGAGCTTTGTTTCGCACACGGGTACGGTAGTTGTAAATGGTAGCCAGGGAATAGTGAAGGAAATCGGCTATCTGAGAGCTTTCGTTTATCCCCAAACGAATGAGGGCGAAAATACGCAACTCGGTATTGAGCAATTCGCCAGGTTTGGGACGGAAGCGTTCGTTTTCGGGCAACAATGCATTGAAGCCATGAATGAAATCGGGATACAAATCAAGAAATATGGTGTCGAACAGGTTGTTCAGTTCTTTCAACTCGTTTTCTACCATGTCGCGCGACTTCAACATTTTAAACAATTCGGCCGTTCGGTTTTCCAGCGCTTTCTTGTTCAATGAATTCTGATAGTTTTCCAATTTCCGTATGTAATCGGAACAAATGGTAAGAAACTGGCTTATGTAGGCTTCCTTCAACTGATTGGCCTCCGAAAGTTCCTTGTTGAACTGACTTATCTTCGCGTTGGCCCGAATGGTTTCCTCGTTCGAGCGTTTCAGACTTTCATTCAACAGTTTGAGCTGGTTGTTGGCATCGGACAAGGCACGCTTCGTCTTGTTCAGTTTTTTCATCTGCCGCATGACAAACAGCATGGCCACAATAAGAGACAGCGACAGCAGACCTATACAGGCTGTAAGCCAACTCAGACGGCTACGCTGTCCCTGCAGTTTCTGTTGGTACGATTTTTCGATAATGGGGAACATTTGCGATATTTCCACCATTCTGAAGTTGACATTGGCAAACATGGCATCTTCCATGGAACGGTATATGTAGCGGTAGGCCCGTTCTATGTCATCCGTCTCATAGCAAGCCACTGCAAGGGCCCTCAATGCGGCGTTTTCCTTGATTCCATTACGCACATCGGCAAGGGATGCTATGGCGAAGAATTTCTTCTGCATATCATAGTCACCTTTCTTACGGTAACACTGGGCTATGCTATGCGCCATCATAGCCTGCTGATGCGTATCCGGTTCTATATTTTCGTATATACCAGAATATATGGACAATGCGTCGTCATACTTTCCCTCTGTCACAAGCCGATCGGCCAATTGTCCCCGATAAGCATCGGTATCTTTGTCCAACAACTGCTCCAACACATTCCTATATTGGCGGATACGTTCATCTATCTCACTATTCCCCTCATGCGGATAAAGATGCAACAAATGGAGGTAAGTTGTGTAATACTGCCGTTTCAACTCTTTGTTCAACTCATATTCCGGAATGGAACGTATCAGTTCAAAGGCATCTATAAACATGTTCTTCAACGTGTAGACCGAGGCCAGACGCAGTTTCGACTCGATGAGCCAGCTTCGCTTGCCCAAAGTTTCGGCAAGCCGTATGTTCCGCTTCATGTACACAATAGCCGAATCGGGCTTGAATGGATAGTACATGTCATAGAGTTTGCGGTTTATATTATAGCGTTGGGCAGGCAGCAAACTGGGGATGCTGAACGACTGTTTGTAATCAGCAATCTTGCGTTCACGCCGTTCCACATACACATCGCTCAACTCCAAGGCCCGGTCCAATTCGACAAAAAGCGAGTCGACCTCACTCTTTCTGGTGAATGAAGCAAGCGTAAACAACAAAAACAAAGTCAAAAGGCAGGATTTTCTCATGGCCCCATTACAAACAGACCACAAAGATAAATGTTTTTTTCAGTAAAACGCAAAAAAGGAAGTTTCTGCTAAAACAAGCGGACAAAAGACACGCCTTTCAAAAAAGATACCCGCTTGCCGACATGTTACGATGTTCCATCGACTGCGGCAAGCGGGTGTCTTATCTCAAGTTGTCAAACTGTTATTTTGCCTCCATAGAAAAGGAATAAGGGAAATCATCCGTTTGTATTCCCCTGCTCTTGTTGGGACGGTCGCTCATATCAAACTCTATGGTTCCTCCGCCTTGCAGGTCCGCATGCTTCAAATAGTTCTTTGTATAATCAGTTCCATTGAACTTTAAAGTATGAATGTAGATGTTTTCCGCACTGTTGCGAGGAGCATCGAGTACCAGTGTGTTGCCATTTTCAAAATGCAGCGTGGCTTTTTTGAACAAAGGTGCTCCAAGCACATATTCATCCGTACCGGGGCAAACCGGATAGAAGCCCAATGCCGAAAACACATACCACGCGGAAGTCTGTCCGTTATCTTCATCTCCACAATAACCATCGGGAGCAGGTGTATACATACGGTCCATCACCTGCCGAACCCAATATTGCGTCTTCCATGGCTGTCCCACGTAGTTGTACAGATAAATCATGTGCTGAATGGGCTGATTGCCATGTGCATAGTTTCCCATATTCATTACCGTCATCTCACGAATTTCATGAATGACTATGCCATAATAGCTTTCATCAAACAAAGGAGGCACAATAAAAACAGAATCAAGCATGCCGGCAAACACGTCCTTACCTCCCATCAAATCAATCAGTCCTTGAGGATCGTGAAATACCGACCAGGAATAATGCCAGCTGTTCCCTTCGGTAAAGGCATCGCCCCATTTCAACGGCGAAAACGGCGTCTGAAACTCTCCGTTCTGGTTGCGGCCCCTCATCAACAGACTTTGCGGGTCAAACAGATTCCGGTAATTCATGGCCCGTCGGGCAAAAAGTTTCTGTTCCTTCTTCGGGCGACCTAACGCCTGTGCCATCCGGTAAATGCACCAGTCATCGTAAGCATATTCAAGCGTACGTGCAGCACTTTCGTTGATGGACACATCATAAGGCACATATCCGAGCTTGTTGTAATACTCATGTCCCAAACGACCGGTTGAAGAAACTTCGGGATGTACATGGTCCGTTCCGTGGAGCAGGCCTTCATACAAAGTCTCCACATCCTCCACCTTCACCCCTTTCAGGTAGGCATCAACCAGCACCGAAGCCGAATTATTACCTATCATACACCCGCGATGGCCGGGACTGGCCCATTCGGGGAAAAAGCCACTTTCCTTGTACGTGTTGATCAGTCCTTCCTGAATGCGTTTGTTCACCGACGGATACATCAGGTTCAGAAAGGGGAACAGACTGCGGAACGTATCCCAAAAGCCCGTATCGGTATACATGTATCCGGGCAACACCTCACCGTTATAAGGACTATAGTGCACCGGAGCCCCCTGCGCATCTATCTCATAGAAAGCGCGCGGAAACAACAACGAACGATAAAGGCAAGAATAAAAAACACGGTACTGATCGAGCGTTCCCCCTTCTACCTCTATTCTACCCAGCACCTGATTCCAAGCCTCACGCCCTTTCTCTACCAATGCATCGAAACTGTCATTTCCCAATTCCTCCAGATTCCGTTCGGCCTGCTCATAACTAATAAATGATGACGCCACACGTGCGTGTACCACCTCACCTTTCCGGGTTTCGAAACCAATAATGGCACCCGCATGTTTGGCCTGCTGTTCATGAACTTCTTCCTGAATAGTGCCATCTGCAACCGAAGCTGTATAAGTAAACGGTTTGTCGAATTCAATGACAAAATAGTTCTTGAAATTGTCAGGCACTCCGCCACTGTTTCGTGTAGAATAGCCAACAATACGGTTCTTGTCAGGTTCTATCTTCACATAAGACCCCCGGTCAAACGCATCAATCACCACAAACGAATGTTTCTGTTCCGGAAAAGTAAAACGGAACAACACGGCACGTTCTGTCGGCGTAAACTCAGTCACCACATCATGTTCGGCCAAATACACCTTATAATAGTGAGGCATTGCCACCTCGCCTTTGTGAGAAAACCAGCTGGCACGCTGCTCTTCATCGAAAACGGCCTTACCGGTGACAGGCATAATGGAGAACTGACCGTAATCGTTTATCCACGGACTCGGCTGATGGGTTTGCTTAAAGCCTCTGATTTTATAGGCTGTATAGACATATTGCCAACCATCGCCCATTTTACCGGTCTGAGGAGTCCAAAAATTCATTCCCCATGGACGAGCTATGGCCGGATAGGTATTGCCTGCCGAAAGTTCAAAAGTCGACTGGGTTCCAACCAGCGGATTAACATACTGAACCCAATCTTTCGCCTCCGCCTGCAACAAAAGACAAAGGAAAGCACTTAAAAAGAACACTTTTTTCATCATATTTTCATTTTTTCAATTAATAATTTCGTGTAGTCTGCATTACCAAACATTAGGGGCCGCTCATAGCTTTCGTCATTTTTCTGCATCTGTCTGCAAAACAAAAATATTATCGTACTCCAAGAAAAACGGAAACCCCACAAAAAACAAAACCCACACACCGAAGCATGCAGGTTATTTACTATCTCTGAAGAAGCAAAAAGATACTCCGTACAATCATTACATTGAAAACTGCGCCTTCGCTTACTTCTGCACTCGCCTTTCGCTATCTTTACATAAGACAGGAGGCGGCTCGGCATAGTCCAACTGAAAACTGCGTTTTCGTTTGCTTCTGCACTCGCCTTTCGCTATCTTTGTACCCCCGACGGGAATCGAACCCATATTTAAAGTTTAGGAAACTTTCGTTCTATCCGTTGAACTACAAGGGCAAGAAAGCGTGACAAAGATATATCTTTTTAACGACATAGAAAACAAGTGAACACAAGTAAACACAAATATTTTGTAGTGTGGGAAGGTAAAACGCCAGGCATATACACCTCATGGGAAGAGTGCAAACGCCAGGTACACGGCTTTTCCGGTGCACGGTACAAAGGCTTCGCCACCGAAGCCGAAGCCAAGGAAGCCATGATGTCACCTTGTTGGAACTACATAGGCAAAACTGCAAAAAACAGCAGCAACAGCCAAACAGCCATACTTCCGGACGATGTTCTTGAAAGCCTGTCGGTCGATGCAGCATGCAGTGGAAATCCGGGCGTCATGGAATATCAGGGAGTCTATACCCGCACCGGAGAACGCATTTTTCATCAAGGCCCTTTTGAAGACGCCACCAACAACATAGGCGAGTTCCTGGCTCTGGTACACGGTCTGGCCTTCCTCAAGCAAAGAGGCAGCCACCTCCCCATTTATTCTGACAGCCGAACAGCCCAAGCTTGGGTACGGGCTAAAAAAGCCAAGACAAAACTGGAACGCACATCCCGGAATGCCGTACTTTTCGAACTGCTTGAACGTGCCGAACGCTGGTTGCGCGACAACGATTACACAACCGAAATACGCAAATGGGAAACTGATGAATGGGGTGAAATTCCGGCAGACTTCGGACGCAAATAAATCTTATCAGTCTGTATGCACAACAGCAAACGCTTTAAAAGCGGAATGCCAGATAAAGGGAATAGCCGGCCGTTCTGTATTTAATGGGCGTACTTTCGCCCCCGTTTTCTATCATATTGTTTATACTCCACAAATTTCCGTTGCCATACTTTCTCTCCACACCAAGTCCAATCCACCGATACGTCAATTCAAGACCATAATTCATATAGGGAATAAAACCGGCTCCCATGTTCGAATTTTTTAAAAACATGCTGCCTGCCGGCATGACATGCCAATATGCTGCAATTCTCAAATCTGCAACCGGATTGATTGTCAGCGAAGGCCCCAACATAAGTCCAAAATCAAAACTTTGAAGAGGATAGTTCTTCGACAAGAAACCCATCATACCATCACTTCCGCCATCTTCCGTTGTTTCTCCAGCCTGTTCTCCCTCCTGATAACCGTCCGAGCCACCGGATTCAGTTGTTGCTACATCGTCCCGATACATCGTATAGTTAAGATACACACCGAAATCTATGGCAAATTTCATCAGGCCGGCTATCGGCTTCTTGTGCAAGAAAAAGCTTCTTCCTTTCAATAAATCAATCCCAAACCGGCTCTGCATGTCCGAACCCGAAGCTGAGGTCACTGACTGGTTTACATAACCCACCCGAAAATACTTCTTGTGCTTCCACATTTCATAAGTCCGCACATCATGTTCTTCAGGCTGTATGCTATCTGTATGGTTCTGATTATTCTGTCTGTCTTCCTGTTGAGCATAACACAACAGCCCCCACAGGCAACAAACAAAAAAGGCAACTGTTTTTTTCATATGATATTATAGTATTTTTTTATTTTTCCCGCTTCACAACAAATTCAGCCACAGCCACCAGTGCATCCTTCAACACACCGGAGGGGAAGGCATCCAATTCATCAAGTGCTTTCTGTCTGAAAAGTTCCATCTGTTTTTCGGCATAAGCAATACCTCCCTGCTCATAAGCAAAACGTACTATGGCGTGTATGTTGTCACTCGAAAAATCCTTGTTACGTATCATTCGAAGCATACGGGCCTTTTCTTCCGCTCCGGCCATACGCAAAGCATAAATAAGCGGCAATGTCACCTTGCCATCTCGAATGTCATTGCAGGTTGGCTTGCCGATATGGGCATTTTCATCATAGTCGAAAATATCATCCTTCAGCTGAAAACAAATGCCCAGATATTCGCCGAAGTCACGTAAATGTGCAAGCTGTTCGCAAGAAGCACCTACCGTTATGGCCCCTATCTCTGTGCAAGTAGAAAAAAGCAAGGCGGTCTTTTTACGTATCACGTTATAATAGTCCGCCTCAGTCACCTCGCTGTGTTCCGTATTTATCAGTTGCAACAGTTCACCATCCGACAACTGCATACCGATGTTGGATATCAGCTCCAGCACCCGCATATTTTTTGTCTGGGTAGCATAATGCAATGCATTCGACAACATGTAATCGCCCGAAAGAATGGCAATTTTATTGTTCCACTGGGCATTTACCGATTTCCGGCCACGACGTTCGAACGTGTCATCGACCACATCGTCATGAATCAGGCTTGCAGTATGCAGCAACTCCACAGCTACCGCACTGTCAACCGTCGACCCGTTAACCTCTCCGCACAACTTGGCACACAACAACACCAATATCGGACGTAACTGTTTGCCACTGCCCTGCCTTACATATTCATTCACGCTCGCCAGCAAAGGATTCTTCGATAAAAGCGATTCGGCAAACGTTTTCTCAAACAATTCCAACTCTCTTCCTATCGGTTCCTTTATTTTTTCTATCGGGCTCATGAACATATGCAGTTTAATGACTTGCAAAGATAATGCAATTTTGCCACGCTAAAACGAGAAGCTGCAAATAATTGTCATATTAACACATGAAGAAGCCGCACTCTCATCGCCGGACGATTATCAAATTTTATTTCAACCTACACATCTTTTCCCCTTAACATTTTCACGCCAGACGGCTTTCCGGTCACTCTTTTGCGTTCATTCCAAGAGCTTTGCTTTCTGGGCCTGGAATTCTTCTTCGGTCAATATTCCATCGGCCTTCAATTTGGCCAGTTTGCTTAATTCATCCGCCACGCCTAAAAGACCATCATCCACAGAAGAGTCCGTTTTTTCCGGTTGTCTGGATTTATCAATAACCACCGCCAGCAAATCTTCCGCCTGTTCAACTGCCTTCAAATATTTTTCATAAAGTTGTTTGTCTTGTTTCTTTCTTGTCTTCAAGACCCTGCTTACATTCTTAAAATGCAACACGCAGGTCGTACGGTTTGTACTGCGCAACAGCAATTTGACATCCATGTTTTTCACCTCCTTGTTCTGCCAGGTAGCACCCGAAAGCCCCCCAATGACAGCACCTGCATCATTAGCCAAGATGCCACCGACAAGCGTTCCGCCTACGGTTCGACCGACAGTCTTGGTGTACAACACATCTGCATTTTCTTCATAAGACACTTCTATTATGTCAGAATAATCAAAGCACTCGCACATATTCTGGGACACTATCACTAGTTTCCCGAAAAAATCATCCATTATGAACAGATAATTACCCACGTTCCACAACAAAGCCGCCGGTTCTTTGCCTGTCTTGTCAGGCAAGCGGTCGGCTGACACATAATTAAAAACCAAATCCAGATATCCTTGCCGCGTTCTTGCTATCAACCCATGGCATTCGTCTACCAGCACCCTCACAACCGAAACGGCATCCTCTATATTTTCAGAGTCGGTCTCAATTTCTCCAAACACCGGTGGTATCGTATTATTCACAACGACATTTCTATTCTTATCCTTTTCGGCAAGCGACACCACATCGTAAATCAGACTCTTGTCATTGTACATACCCGACAACAGTTTTCGACGAGTCGGATCATACACGTTGAACACCGGTGAAAAATACTCGGCAAGTTCTTTCCCCGGGAATTCAAAATCTTCCACGTATTGTTTTTTGATGGCTTCCGTCGTGACCCTCATGAGCATCACTTCTTTTTTCTCCGCATCAAAATAAATCTTACATCTGTCATCGCCCAACGACACAGAACGGTCAAAATCAGCAAAAACCCCTTCGTCAGTCCTAATCATCGCCATTCTCTTCTTTTTATTCTTATTACTGACAATCCCTGATATGGCCGCCAACACCGCAACGAGACAGACAAGTATAAGAATCACGTTGAAAAAAGTGTCAATGCTTTCTCCATCAATCGACCCGCCACCCAACACAGCAAAAAACAGCAACACAAGAACCGAAAGGAACATTTTCAATTTCACAGACTTCATTTTAAAAATTTAAACAGTTCAAACAAACATATAGCACACACATAAGCACACACATCCATCCAATCGAATACCCCGGGAAGCCAACCAACATGCTGCAATACTTCCGACAAAAGCGCCAAGAACGGTAAAGCGTAAACAAAGACGTATGACACCGCCGATTCCGAACTCGTCCACACAGCATCAACCATAAGCATGTAGGACAAAAGCCACAAACCGGCCGGCAGATTATATTTTACCCAAAAGAACACTTCACCCGCACATGCCATTCTTCTTAATGCCGATACTTCCTCGTTCAGTCCCAATGCGTCTAACCAACGAAACAGAAGCAATGACTGCTCTCTGTAAGCAATATAAATCAACCCGCCCATCGTCAAAAGTAGTGCTGAAAGAGCGATTCGGGCTACAAGCCATTTCCACGAACCATGCTTCAACGTCAAGCAGTCCCTAACCGAAACAACAACATCTTTTGTCTTCAAACGGTTTGTACATTCCATAACGGCCTTCCATTTCTGCAAAAATATATTTTTTATCTTAATTGCCAACATTTTATATCTATCTTTGCAACATTATGATTTCATTCTTTTACAAAAACAAGTTCCACAGACTCCAATGACTTCTGCGGAAACAAACGAATCACTCCTCATGATTGATATTCTCTCACTACAAAAAGACTACGGAGCCGGGAAAGGCGTATTCAATCTGTCGCTGCACATTCCCGAAGGCGAAGTATTCGGTTTTCTGGGACCGAACGGTGCCGGCAAAACAACCACCATACGCATGTTGCTCGGATTCATTGCCCCCGATGCCGGTCAATGCCACATCAACGGTCTGCCTGCTTTCGAACAACGGGCCAAAATCATGTCTGACCTGGGTTACCTGCCTGCCGAAATCAACTTTTTCGATGGCATGAACGGCATGGAATTTCTCACCTTTATGGGCAAACTGCATCAACTGCACGACACCTACCGCAGGGACGAGCTTATCCGCTACCTTGACATCGACACGACAGTGCGCATATCGCGCATGTCGAAAGGCATGAAACAGAAAATAGCCCTTGTGGCCGCATTCATGCACCGTCCGCGCATATTGATACTGGATGAGCCCACGTCCGGACTGGACCCTTTAATGCAACGGAAATTCAACGAACTGATAGCCGAAGAACGTGAACGCGGCACCACCGTTTTCATGTCATCGCACAGTTTCGAAGAGGTTGAACGTACTTGCGACCGAATCGGCATCATAAAACAAGGACATTTGGTTGCCGTCGAACACATAGAGTCGCTGCACCGAAGCAAACAGCGCCGTTACACGCTGACTCTTGCCCGAGCGGCCGATGCCGAATCTTTGCTGAAAAACTGCCCCTGCACACCAGTGGCCCGTGAAGGGAACCAGCTGACCGTGTCGGTCAGCAGCGACATAAACAAATTCATTCAAGCCATAGCACATTTTGAACTGACCGACATCCGCTCAGAAAATGTCTCACTGGAAGATTTATTCATGCAATACTACAAATAGACGAAACTTTATGAACAGACATCTTTTCCTATACGACATAAAGCAGAATCTCCTGCTGTTCTTCATCATACTGGCCATACTTGTCATGTATTTCTGCATCATCACAAACATGTTCGACCCCGCCGGCAACGAAGATCTGATCAAACTGGCCAGCATGAAACTGTCGCCCGAACTGATGCGGGCATTCGGTTTCGACATGGCAGCCGACAGCTCGCTAACCTCATTCCTGAGTTCGTACATGTATGGCATGCTCATGCTACTGCTACCCTTGATTTATGCCAACATCACGGCTAACCGCCTCATGGCACAACACGTGGACAAAGGAGACATGGCTTTCCTGCTGTCGGCTCCGCTTTCACGCACGGTCATAGCTGCAACCCAAGCTGTATTTCTCCTTGCAAGCACATGGCTGCTGATAGGGGTCTGCTGCACGTTTTCCTTGATTTTATGCCATTCCTCGTTCCCCGGACTATTGAATGACGCAAACTACATCCGCCTCAACGGAGGACTGGCCGCCTTGATGACCCTGTTGTCTGGCATCGGCTTCCTGGCATCGGCTTGCTGCAACGAAAGTAAATGGTCTCTCGGAATTGGCTTGGGACTGCCGCTGCTCTTCTATGTTTTCAATATGGCCGCCGAGGCCAGCGGAAGTGCGGTTTTCAGATACCTTTCTGTTTTCAGCCTGTTTGAGAATACAGCTTTGGCCAACGGAGAGGGAGCCAACTGGAAAATCATACTCATGTTCGGAGGAGGTCTGCTGTTTTACCTCGCCGGCATATTGACATTCCGCAGACGCAACCTTTCCCTGTAAACTCCATCGGCCGACACGTCATGTCCTCAACCGTCCGTTCGGATAAACACAACACCCATCGGCTCATTGGAGATAAAAACAGAAAAAGGGTGCATGTTACATGAAAACAAAAGCGCGTAAAAGCCAACCCTCCCTTCATTTTTCTGTTTTCAGCGCGCATCTGTTTCCCGTTCCACAAGGAGAAATTCTACGACCCACGGTAGTGAGTTATATAACCCACTACTGTGGGTTGTATAACTCATAACTGTGAGTTGTACGACTCACTACTGTGGGTCGTAGAATTCATGCTGGCAAAAAGCAAAACCCGAGCCGAAGTTTCAAGAAACAAAGGAGTGCAGACAGGGAAATAGTCTTGAAAGCAGATGAAAGAAAATTAAAAAATATCAGTTTTATTGTCTCGTTTTGTTGGGGGAATAGACTGTTATGGCTACTTTTGCATAATGGGTGTAGAGAACTTCTCTGATACTATAGGGATGGTGGGTTCCATAAATTTCCATCCATAAATTTATACTTTGTGGATTGGCTTTTACGCGCTTTGGGGTTTCTGGTGATCCGTCTTGTTTTTCAAAAAAAAAAGCACAGCAGACTATGCGATTGAAAATGAAAAACAAAATCACAGACAAAGCAATTTATAAAACCCACTTATATTTTTGAAATATATGAAGAAATCAGATACGTATTCCGCAAAGCCATTTGTCAAATGGGTTGGAGGGAAGACCCAACTTCTTGACGATATTAAAAAAACGCTACCTCGTGATTTATCACAGAGGAATGATATGACTTATATTGAGCCATTTGTTGGCGGAGGGGCTGTTTTATTCTGGATTCTGCAAGAGTATCCGAACATAACAAAAGCTATAATCAACGATATAAATAAGGAAATATAAAAAACAAGTTGTGACTTTTTGAGTTTCTTCTTTTCTTTCCTTAACAATCAGACTTACTATATGAAACAATACGAAGCAGTAATAGAAGCTTTAGAGACATTAGGCGGAGTTGCCACACTGGGAGAATTAAACAAAGAAGTCTTTAAAATTAAAGATTGTGAATGGAAAACAAAGACACCCTTTGCAAGTATTCGTCGTATAGTTCAACAAACAAAAGGAATTTATAAAATAAAGCCTGGATTGTATGGACTTGAAAAATACAAAAAGCAACTTGAAGATAGAGGAATAATAACCGAAACGGATAAAAACAAGGACTCTGCTGAAGTTTACAAATTCAATCACACTTACTATCAAGGTATTTTGCTTATAATAGGAAAGTATCATAATATGCAAACTTTTATACCTAATCAAGATAAGAATAAAAAATTCTATAACGGACAAAAATTACAGGAACTTTCCACACTCAATGAGCAACCACACTATTCATATCCTCAATTGATAAAACGCAGTTCTACTATTGACACAATTTGGTTTAATGAACGAAATATGCCAGATTCCTTTTTTGAGATAGAACATTCAACTGACATCCAAAATTCTTTATTAAAATTCTACGATCTACAAGACTTTTATGCAAGAATGGTTATTGTTGCAGATATTAAACGAAAATGCGAATTTGAACATAAAATGAGTTTTCATGCTTTCCATGAATTAAATGCTAAGAAACGAGTTTCATTTTTAAGTTACGAAGCTCTTATTAAGCAATATGAAATGGAATTGGAGAAACAATCATTAGACTTTGTTCTATAGACATGAATAGATATTTATTTTATACAGATGAAGGCTATACTGTAGCTCCTAATAACAGTAAACTTGATAGTTTTCAGATTTTAGGTATTGAAGTTGGAGAAACACGAGACGAAGCTTTGGCCAAACTCTTCCGCAATAATGAATGGATAAAAATGGATGGTTTTTCAGAATCCAACATATACTCTTTCGTTATTATCAAGCCCAACCATCAAACATAATTCCAGCCATTTTCCAACGTAAGTTGAAAAACCTTCCGCCCAGCAGGCAACCGCCTCACCCCGACATTTATCCACCGCCCTTTTTACGGTTCATGAAGTTTTTTACGTAACTTTGCCCATCGAGACGACGGTGTATCATAATGGGTAATCTGATACACCTTATGAAACAATGAAAGAAGGTACACATTGATACACCCTCACAGCACACACAAACCCGACACCCGTATGAAAAAACTATTGCTCATCGATGCCTACGCCATTATATACCGGGCATATTACGCTTTCATAAAATTTCCCCGCATCAATTCGAAAGGCCAGAACACCTCGGCCATTTACGGTTTTGTAAACACCCTTGAAGATGTGCTCAGGCGGGAACAGCCCACCCACGTGGCCGTTGCGTTCGACCCGCGGGGCAAAACCTTCAGGCACGAAGCCTACGAACAATACAAGGCCCAGCGCGAAGCGACCCCCGAAGACATTCGTGCTGCGGTACCCATGATCAAGGAAATTGTGGAGGCATACAACATACCGGTGCTTGAAGTGCCCGGATACGAAGCCGATGACGTGATAGGCACCCTGGCCAAACAGGCTGAGCAGGCTGGTTTCGAAGTGCTCATGCTAACCCCCGACAAGGACTACGGACAACTGGTTTCCGACCACATTTTCATGTACCGCCCGAAACACAGCGGAGGCTACGAACGCATGGGAGTAGACGAAGTGACGCAGAAATTCGGTCTTGACCACCAAAGCCAGGTCATCGACCTGCTCGGACTTATGGGCGACACAGCCGACAACATACCCGGCTGCCCCGGAGTGGGCGAAAAAACGGCCGCCAAACTGCTGAAAGACTTCGGCAGCATTGACGAACTGCTGAAACGTACCCACGAACTGAAAGGTGCATTGAAAAAGAAAATAGAAGAAAACCGGGAACTGATTGAGTTCTCACGTTTTCTGGCTACGATAAAGACCGACGTGCCGGTTACGCTCGACGAAAACAGCCTGCGGCTTGAACCGGTCAACGAACCGGCACTGCGCAAACTGTTTGAGGATCTGGAGTTCCGGTCCATGCTGTCCAAAGTGCTGGGCGACCGGACGGCCGACAACGGCGAAACCGCCAACACCCCCCGGACGGAAAAACGTCCCGACGCACAAATGTCACTGTTCGACATGGACGAAACTGACGGACAAGACAACACATCGGCAACCGAAACGGTTGGCACGGAAACCGCCCTGCAGTCCATAGCTGATGTGCCGCACACCTACCTGCTGGCCGACACACCGGAAAAACGTGCCGAACTGCTCGGCAAACTGTTGCAACAGTCCTCCGTCTGTTTCGACACGGAGACAACGGGCATAGACGTATTCTCGGCCGAGCTGGTAGGCATGTCATTCTGTTTCCGTGCAGGCGAAGCCTATTTCGTGACCCTGCCCGAGAACCGGAAGGAGGCCGAACAAGTGGTACGTGAATTCGAACCGTTCTTCACCCACAAAGGCATTGAAAAGATAGGACAGAACATGAAGTTCGACCTGCTCATGCTGTCCATGTACGGCATTGGACTCGAAGGCAGACTGTTCGACACCATGATAGCCCACTACCTGCTGCAACCCGAATTGAGACACGGCATGGACTACCTGGCCGAAGTGTACCTTAAATATCGCACCATACACTACGAAGACCTGGTAGGCACCAAAGGAAAACACCAGCTGAACATACGGCAGGTAAGCGCCGAAGCGTTGTGCGACTATGCGGCCGAAGATGCTGACATCACCTTCCGACTGAAGGAAGTGCTGGAACGGGAACTGAAAGCCAATTCGCTCGAAACCCTCTTCTACGACATGGAAATGCCCCTCATGCGGGTGCTGGCCACGATGGAGCGAAACGGTGTGCGCATTGACAGCGAAGCCTTGCGACAGAGTTCGGACGTGTTGACAGCCGAAATGCTGCGTCTGGAACAGGAGATACACGAACTGGCGGGCGTGACATTCAACGTCAGTTCGGCACGCCAGGTTGGCGATGTGCTGTTCGGCCAACTGAAAATAGACGAAAAAGCGCGCAAGACCAAAACCGGACAATATTCAACCACCGAAGAAGTGCTGGAGAAACTGCGCTCACGACACCCCATCGTGGGCAAAATACTGGAATATCGCGGACTGAAAAAACTGCTCAGCACCTATATCGATGCTTTGCCGCAACTCATCCACCCGGAAACAGGCAAAATACACACATCATACAACCAGACGGTAACCGCTACCGGACGGCTCAGTTCGAGCAATCCGAACCTGCAGAACATCCCGATACGCGATTCGCAAGGCAAGGAAATCCGCAAGGCCTTCATTCCCGATGAAGGCGACACGTTCATGAGCGCCGACTACTCACAGATAGAACTGCGCATCATGGCTCATCTGAGCGGCGACAGCAACATGCTCGAAGCCTTCAACAGCGGACACGACATACACACTGCCACAGCCGCCAAAATATACAAAATCCCACTCGAAGAGGTAACCTCGGACATGCGGCGCAAGGCTAAAACCGCCAACTTCGGCATCATATACGGCATATCGGCCTTCGGGCTTGCCGAACGGCTGAACATACCGCGTACGGAAGCCAAAGAACTGATTGAAGGATATTTCGCCACTTATCCGGACGTAAAACGCTACATGGACAACGCCATAGCACAAGCCAAGGAAAAAGGATACGTGGAAACCCTGTTCGGACGAAAAAGGTTCTTGCCCGACATCAACTCGCAAAACAGCGTGGTACGTGGCTATGCCGAACGAAACGCCATCAATGCACCGATACAGGGCACGGCGGCCGACATTATCAAAATAGCCATGATACGCATTCAGGAACGCTTCGAACGGGAAGGTGTACGGGCCAAGATGATCATGCAGGTGCACGACGAACTGAACTTCACCGTGCCTGTGGAAGAGGCAGAACGGGTGCGCGACATGGTTGTCGGCGAAATGGAACACGCCATTGCACTGCACGTGCCTCTCATTGCCGACTGCGGTGTAGGACACAACTGGCTGGAAGCCCACTAAAACCCAATCGGCCATTAAGGCGTCCTGACTTTGCTTCTGCCATAGAAGCCGTCATTTTTTGCCGTTTTTCCGTTCCTGCTTTTTGCCGTTTTCAGAAAAAAGCCGTAACTTTGTGTTTTAAAACATTGTTACATAACAATTTTTGACAAAAGCATAAGCTCATGGTAAAAAAGTCAAACAGCGACTTGAAACCGGTAGAGGAAATTTTTCCCGGCTGGGACACGCTCAATCCGGATGAAAGAAGATTCATCAAAAGCAACATTGTGACCCAATACTACAAGAAAGGGGAAATCATCCACTGTGAAGGCGATGAACCTACCCATATGATGGTACTTGCATCCGGAAAAGCCAAAGTGTACAAGGAAGGCGTAAGCAACCAGGTACAAATTATCCGCATGCTGAAAGTGGGTAACCCGTTCAGCTATCGGGGCATTATTGCCAACGGCACTTACAACACCACCGTAGCCGCACTCGAACCGACGGTCATCTATCAGTTGAAAGGCTCTGTATTCACTTCCGTGCTACGCCACAACAACGCGTTCTGCTTCCGTTTCCTGGAAGAGCTGGCTACCGACCTGGCCGATTCGGACTCGCGCACCATCAACCTTTCACAGAAACACATCCGCGGACGGCTTGCCGAAACCCTGCTTTTCCTCAAGAAAAACTACGGACTGGAAGAAGATGAAGCCACCATCAACATCTACCTTTCCCGGGAAGACCTGGCCAACCTGTCGAACATGACCACCTCGAATGCCATACGGACGCTGTCAAGCTTTGCCAACGAGCATATCATAGCTATGGACGGACGCAAACTGAAAATCATAGACGAAGACAAACTGAAAAAAATCAGCAAACTGGGTTGAAGCCCATGCTTCCTTTTTCTCTGTCTGCTAGGAAGAGAACCGGCTGAGATTTCACCGGCGGTCCATCTTCCCGTTGAACTGTCCGAATAATCTTTGCATGACCAATACCGACTCCAATGGATATAAAACAGATTCAGGCCACTTATCAGTCCGCCCTCCGGTCGTTATTGCTCGGCCGGTTGAAACAAGCCTTCGACCACATAGGCACCCTCTCCGATGAATTGCAGAACTGGGGACTGCGCGAACAGCTTGACATGTTGCAGCTGAACTACCGCTACATGCTACAATACTACATAGACGGAGTGGAAGACCCGGAACGGCTGACCATATACAACAAACTGGTGGGCAAATCATTCTCGCTGGCCGAAGAAATCAAGGAAAATCTGTACATACAAAACTCGACCCTATTCGAGTATACACGGAAACGATACTTTCCACATACACGCAAATACGCCGATTCGCAACAATTGTTCGCCAGCCTGAAGGAACTGCACGGACAGCTGGAAATGTTACCGACCCAGGCGGAACAGCATCGTGAAGAATTCAAGCGGTTAGAAACAGCATACGAAAGCCTGTTGCCCGAACTGTTCGGCATATACTGGCTCAGCACCCAGTTCACCCAAAGCGACAAGGCGGTTTTCCAACACATCACCTCTCCCAACTATCAGGGGGAACTTGAAAAACCGCTCATTGTCTCGGCCTTGACCCTGAACCTGTGGCGCATGTTCGATGAAGAGAAGCTCATGCTGCTGTTCGACTGCTGCACATCCCAAAATCCGGCCATAAAACAACGCGCACTGGTCGGGCTGTGCTTCATACTGACCAAATACAACCGATTCCTCAGCTATTTCCCCATGATCAGAAACCGGCTGGTCTTGCTGGCCGACGATGAACACACGCTGGAAAATTTCCGGAACATTATCATGCAAATCATAGGGACTACCGAAACGGAAAAAATATCCCGGAAATTACAGGAGGAAATTCTTCCCGAAATAGCCAAAATCAGTCCTAAGCTGAACAGTAAAGCCGATGTGGAAAATCTGATCAACTCGGACGACTGGGAAGAAACCAACCCGCAATGGCAGGAAATAATTGAAGAAAGCGGTGTGGCCGACAAACTGAAAGAACTGAGCGAGCTGCAACTGGAAGGGGCCGATGTGTACATGAGCACCTTCTCCATGCTGAAGACATTCCCCTTCTTCAACGAACTGTCAAACTGGTTCCTGCCCTTCAGCGCAACACACAGTTCCGTATATGAACTGTTTTCCGACAACGACCGGAACATGCTGAACTCGTTCGTCGGCAGTCAGGTCATGTGCAACTCCGACCTGTATTCCTTCTGCCTCAGCATCCTGCAAATGCCCTCCACGCAACGCAACATGTTGAAACAATCGTTCAAAATGGAGTCAGAACAATTTGACGAAATGAAGAAAGAAGAAAACCTGCTCACCCCAGAAACAAGTTCAAAGAACCTGTCGAAACAATACATACAGGATCTGTTCCGGTTCTTCAAGTTATATCCGCAAAAAAAAGACTTCACAGACATGTTCGAATCGGCCCTGCTGCTACACAAGACGCAACTGTTCGACATTCTGTCGGCCGACTGCCGGTTCAAAACCGACATTGCCGAATACTACTTTTCAAAAAAACTGTACCCACAGGCATTGGAACTGTTCAATCAAATATCAGACGAACAAAAGCCAACTGCGGCCCTTTGCCAGAAGACCGGATATGCCTATCAAAAGACTTCGCAACTTGAAAAAGCCCTACAAGCCTATCTCAAGGCAGATGTCATACAGCCCGATGACCTTTGGACTGTCAAAAAAATAGCCTTGTGCTACCGGCTGCTGGAACAATACGAAAAGGCAGTGGAGTTTTACCGACATGCAGATTTTCTGAATCCGGGAGAACGCTCCACACAGATGCAGATAGCCAATTGCTATCTGCTATCCGGGAAAACCAAAGAAGCCTTAAACCTGTACTTCAAACTCGATGCAGAGCAGGAAGACGACATCAAAGTGCAACGTGCTATTGCGTGGGCTTCATTCCTTGCCGGCAACCTGACACAAGCCAACCATTACATGCTGAAGGTGCTCAACAATGCGTCCCACACAGCACAAGATTGCATGAACGCCGGACACCTGGCATGGTGTGACAAAGACCGAAAAACCGCATTGGCTCATTACCGCAAAAGTCTGGAACTGCAATCCGACCATTGGGATTCTTTTCAGGAAGCCATGCTGCAGGACGCCGGTCATTTGAAAGACAATGGCATCAGTGCAGATGAGATACAACTTATGCTGGATGAAATACAATACCTGCAGGCCGGCTCGTAAAGCCGACAAGCATATCAGAGATATTGCTGGAAAAAGCTTTCTATGCGGTCAAACGGAATGAATGCAGGATTGTCATATAAATCAACATGAGTCGCTCCGGGAATGATCAGCAATTTTTTATTGTCTCCTTTCAGTTTGCGAAACGCATCCTCACTGAAGTAACGTGAATGTGCCTTTTCTCCATGAATCATAAGCACGGCACTGCGTATTTCATCACTATACGAAAGCAAAGGCATATTGATAAACGAGAGAGCAGATGTTTTGTTCCATCCCTGATTGGAATTAAGCGAACGCGGATGGTATCCACGAGGCGTTTTATAAGACACTGTCCAAAATTTTGTGTAAATGGAAACAGGATTCAGCTGTAAGTTTATTCTTATATCTGGATTCTGTTTTCAAAAATAAGCATAAATTGGTTCATAATCAACCCCCAGTTATGAATAGGCTGTGTCCATTTCTT
>CASEAJ010000122.1 GCA_949285425.1 uncultured Porphyromonadaceae bacterium | reverse complement strand
TGTACGGACAAACAGAAAAGTCAACCCGACAAGTGAATAGTTGACAAACGAGTCAACCCAATATAAACATAAGTCAAATCTGAGTCAACCTCTTTTATGCATTAAGATATTTTAAGTCAACCTTATTCGTTAAATGACATGAAGTTGTCGTCCCACAGCAGTGGGACATTAGTCTCACAGCTGTGAAACATTAGTCCCACAGCTGTGGTACAAGTGTTTCATATATGTGAGACGATAACTTCAAAGGCATAAACGTGCGACATCGTGGGCTTGAACTCACAAAAAATCCTTTTTTTTGTCGGGAACTTGCACCGGACTGCGTCAATTTTTCATGAGACTTTTCCATGTAGAACTTGACGTGAATGACCCCGGACAAAGTTATGAAAAATATCCGGTCTTTTATGGTTTGCAATTCCTGCTCATTTTGAATGTGGATGTGCAGAACGGGGCGTGTACACTTGTATAGAATTGTCAAATGTTGTATTTTTGCAGCCGAATGTTTCCGGAATGTTTGCTTGTCGGTTTTTTGCGGCAGGTGTGCTCCGGGGCAGAATAAACGACAGAATGCAGACGCGTATGAAGAAGATTCTTATACTGAACGGGCCTAACTTGAATTTGTTGGGACGGCGGGAACCCTCGGTGTATGGCGAGCGTGGATTCGAGGACTTTTTTCTTGAATTGCGGCAGATGTATGCCGGACGGGCCGAACTGGAGTATTTCCAGTCGAACGTGGAAGGGGTACTGATTGACAAGATTCAGGAAGCCGGTTTCGCCTGCGATGGCATTGTGCTGAATGCCGGTGCCTATACCCACACTTCCATTGCGATAGGTGATGCCATTCGTGCCGTGACGGCGCCGGTGGTTGAAGTGCACATCTCAAACGTGTATGCACGCGAGGCCTATCGGCAGCATTCGTTTCTGGCCGCGGCTTGTGCGGGATGTATAGCCGGTTTCGGACTCGATTCGTACCGTTTGGCGGTAGAGGCCCTGCTTCAGGCCGGGAAAGAATGAAGCATGAGTGATTGTCGGTTAACAAAGGCATTTTTTTGATTGCTGAATAATATATTGTTATGTCAAAATATACAAAAATTGTCGCGACGATAAGCGACAAGCGATGTGATGTCGATTTCATCCGTCAGCTTTACAAGGAAGGTATGAACGTGGTGCGCATGAACTCAGCGCACTTGCAGCGGGATGGGTTTCTTAAAATTATAAACAATGTGCGTGCCGTGAGCAACAAGATTGCGCTGCTCATTGACACGAAGGGTCCGGAAGTGCGTACGACCGTGGCGCAAGGTGATAAAATCCTGATCAAGACAGGCGACCTGATACGTCTGACCGGCAATCCCGACATGGTGTCCACCAAAGAATGCATTGCGGTGAGTTATCCGTTTTTCGTGCGCGACCTGCATGTGGGCGACGACATTCTGATTGATGATGGGGATATTGACCTGAAGGTGGAAGAAAAGACGGCCGACTGCCTGTTGTGCCGTGCCATGAATGATGGGGAACTGGGCTCGCGTAAAAGTGTGAACGTGCCGGGCGTGCGCATTAACCTGCCGTCCATCACAGAACGTGACCGGCAGAACATATTGTTCGCCATAGAACAGAACCTGGACTTTATTGCCCATTCGTTTGTGCGCAACAAGGAAGACCTGCAGGACATTCAGAAAATTCTGGACGAACATAACAGCCCGATAAAAATCATAGCGAAGATAGAAAACCAGGAAGGTGTTGACAATATCGATGAGATATTGGAACATTGCTATGGTGTGATGATTGCGCGTGGAGACTTGGGCATTGAAGTGCCGCAGGAAAAAATACCCGGTATTCAGCGCAAGCTGATACGCAAATGTGTCATGGCGAAGAAGCCGGTTATCGTGGCTACGCAAATGTTGCATTCGATGATCAACAATCCGCGTCCTACGCGTGCGGAAGTGACCGACATTGCCAATGCCATTTATTACCGTACCGATGCGCTTATGTTGAGTGGCGAGACGGCTTACGGAAAATATCCGGTGGAGGCTGTGCGTACGATGGCCAAGGTGGCCAAGGAGGCGGAACTGACAAAAATGGCCGAAAACGACATTCCTATTCCCATGTCGGTGGATGATGTGACGTCGTTCCTGGCGGCTGCAGCGGTGGATGCCGGTGACAAGTTGCATACGAAGGCGTTGATAACCGATTCGTACAGCGGGAAGACTGCCCGTTATCTGGCGGCCTATCGTGGAACGAACCCGGTGCTGGCTTTGTGCTATCACGAACGGACCACCCGCGAACTGGCTTTGTCCTACGGAGTGTTCCCGGTTTATCAGAACGAACTGGCCAATACGCAGGAATACTTCTTGCATGGTTTGCAGGTGCTGATGCACTGCGGGTTGTTGGCCGAAACAGACTCGGTATGCTACTTGAGCGGCAGTTTTGGCGCAGGATTCGGTACCACATTCCTTGAAATAAACCGGGTTGACAAGATATTCCAGTCGAGAGACAAATATCTGTTGCCGAACTTTTGATTTCAGCAGATTCGGATGGAAGACTGGAAAGACAAATTGGGTGCCTTGTATGCGGCGGTGCCGAAGGCGGATGATGATGCGCTTGAACCGGATGGGCAGGCTGATGTCCCGGCCTCGGACAAGAAGCAGACGCTGCGGGTGGAGCTGGATAAGCGCAACGGCAAGCCTGCCACGCTGATAACGGGCTTTGAAGGTCCGGATGAGGAATTGAAGGAACTGGCAAAGACATTGAAGGTGAAATGTGGTGCCGGAGGTTCGGCACGCGGTGGCGAGATGCTGATACAAGGCGATGTGCGTGTGAAAGTGTCGGAACTGTTGCTCGCTATGGGCTACAAGGTGAAGAAGATAAATTTCAAGTAAGGGGGTGAAAAGACGCAGTCTTTCGCCATTCTTTCCTGTCGCATACGTAAAAGGGGAGAAATCGGGATTGTGAGTCCCGGTTTCTCCCCTTCCTGTTTGTAGGTTTGTGCGTAGGGGTGCTGTCTATCGGATAAACAGCAGTTCCCTGTATTTGGGCAAGGTCCACATTTGGTTGTCGACAATCAGTTCGAGCTTGTCAATGTGATAGCGTATTTCTTCCATCATAGGCACTATGCAGTCATGGTAGGCGACAGCTTTGGCTCGTTCGTCATCCAGTTTGTTGGCTACTTTGCGTCCTGCTACCATTTCGTCGACGTGCTCTTTGATGAAAGCGGTCCGTTTGGCAATCTCTTCGATGAGTTCCATGTTTTTGGCCGACAATGCAGCTGCTTTTTCGGCGGGGAAAAGTGACCTCAACTTGTACACGTTGTCAATCAGTCCGGTTTGATATTGAGTGGCAATCGGAATGATGTGGTTCATGGCCAGATCTCCCAGGACGCGTGCCTCAATTTGGATTTTCTTCGTGTACATTTCCCATTTCACTTCATTGCGTGCTTCAAGTTCCTTGCGGGTCATGACACCGGTTTTTTCGAACATGGCGATACTGTCTTCGGTCAGATAATTGTCGAAAATAACCGGTACGCTTGTTTCGCAATCCAGTCCCCGTTTGGCGGCTTCTGCTTTCCATTCTTCACTGTAGCCGTTTCCATCAAAGTGTATGGGTTTGCATGTCTTGATGTCGCGTCGGATGACACTGAGAATGGCCGACATTTTTTCTTCGCCTTGTGCCATGAGGGCATCAACATCGCGCTTGAAGTCGGCAAGTTGTTCGGCCAATGCGGCGTTGAGGGCAATCATGGCACTGGCACAGTTGGCTTCCGAACCGACAGCGCGGAACTCGAACCGGTTGCCGGTAAAGGCGAAGGGACTGGTGCGGTTGCGGTCGGTGTTGTCGATGAGCAACTCGGGTATTTGCGGAATATCCAGTTTCATGCCTTGTTTCCCGCTCAGGTTGCCGAGATCATCACTCTCTTCTATATGCTTCAGCACTTGTGAAAGTTGCTTGCCGAGGAACGAAGATATGATGGCAGGAGGTGCTTCGTTGGCTCCCAGACGATGGGCGTTGGTAGCACTCGAAATGCTGGCTTTCAGCAGACCGTTGTGCCGGTATACGGCCATCAGCGTGTTTACGATAAAAGTGATGAACCGCAGGTTTTCTTCAGCGGTCTTGCCGGGAGCCATGAGCATGACACCGGTGTCGGTGCCCAGCGACCAGTTGTTGTGCTTGCCGCTTCCGTTGACCCCTTTGAATGGCTTTTCGTGAAGCAGCACGCGGAAACCGTGGTTGCGGGCAATCTTGCGCATCAGAGCCATGATAAGCATGTTGTGGTCTACCGCCAGGTTGCATTCTTCGTAAATGGGCGCCAGTTCAAATTGGTTGGGGGCGACTTCGTTATGACGGGTCTTGACGGGTATGCCCAGTTTCAGTGCTTCAATTTCCAGATCTTTCATGAAGGCGGCCACGCGGGCAGGTATGGCTCCGAAATAGTGGTCTTCCAGCTGCTGGTTTTTTGAAGCCTCGTGTCCCATGAGCGTGCGACCGGTCAGCAACAGGTCAGGTCGTGCGGCATAGAGGCCTTCATCTACCAGAAAATATTCTTGTTCCCATCCCAGGTAGGCGTTTACTTTTTTCACATTGGGGTCGAAATAGCGGCATACGTCGGTTGCCGCCTTGTCAACAGCACGCAGGGCCTTGAGCAATGGGGCCTTGTAGTCGAGCGATTCGCCCGTATAGGCAATGAAGATGGTTGGGATGCACAAGGTGTCATCGACGATAAAGGCCGGTGAAGAAGGGTCCCAGGCCGAGTAGCCGCGTGCTTCGAATGTGTTGCGTATGCCTCCGTTGGGAAAGCTGGAAGCATCGGGCTCTTGTTGTACGAGTAGTTTTCCTGTGAATTCTTCCATCATCCCGCCTTTGCCATCGTGCTCTACGAAGGCATCATGTTTCTCGGCAGTGCCTTCGGTCAGGGGATGGAACCAGTGGGTGTAGTGGGTTGCCCCCATTTCAACGGCCCATTTCTTCATGCCTTCGGCAACTTCGTTGGCAACGTTCCGGTCCAACGGAGCTCCGTTTTCGATGGAGTCAATCAGTTTGTCGTAGACTTTCCCCGGCAGGTATCTGAACATTTTTTCCTTGTTGAACACATACTTGGCGAAGTATTCCGACGGACGTTCTTTCGGGCTTTCTACGTGAACCGGCTTTTTGCTGAAAGCCGTTTCCACCACTCTGAATCTTAGTTTTGACATAATGTTCGCTTTTTGTAGGTTTTGAAAGTTGTGACAAATAGTATTTGGAGTTATCCGATCCATTTGCGTATGCGCCTCATGGCCTCCTGGCAGTCTTCGTGCTTGCCGAAAGCGGTCAGACGAATGAATCCTTCCCCGCTGGGGCCGAATCCCACTCCAGGTGTTCCCACCACATTGGCTTCGTAAAGCATTTGTTCGAAGAAACGCCACGAACTGATGCCGTTCGGTGTTTTCAGCCACAGGTAAGGTGCATTGACGCCTCCATATACTTTCAGACCGGCTGCCGTGAGTTCTTTTCTCATGGTTGTGGCATTCTGCATGTAATAGTCAATGTTTGCTTTTACCTGTTGTTTGCCTTCGGGAGTGTATATGGCTTCGGCGGCGCGCTGTGAAATGTAGCTGGTGCCGTTGAATTTGGTACACTGACGTCGGTTCCACAATTTGTTCAGGGCTATGCGGTCACCGGTAAAGGTGGCTGCCGTCAGTTCTTTCGGAACTACGGTATAGCCACAGCGCAGTCCGGTAAAGCCTGCGGTTTTCGAGAAACTGCGTATTTCGATGGCGCACTTCTTGGCTCCCTTTATTTCATAGATGGAATGAGGCACGTCATCTTCACGGATATAGGCCTCGTAAGCGGCGTCGAAAACGATGAGCGTGTCGTTGTCCAGGGCGTAATCGACCCATTTCTTCAGTTCGCTTTTGCTCAGTGTGGTGCCGGTAGGGTTGTTGGGGTAGCACAAGTAGAGAAGGTCCACCCGGTGTTGTGGCAATGCGGGTATGAATCCGTTTGCTTCCGTGCAGGGCAGGTAGGTGACATTGCTCCATGCACCGTCTGGTCCCAACTCGCCGGAGCGGCCGCACATGATGTTGCTGTCCACGTATACCGGATATACGGGGTCGGTGATACCCATGCTGTTGTCCCAGCGCAGCAGTTCGCCTATGTTGCCAGTGTCGCTTTTGGCCCCATCATTGATGAATATTTCAGAGGAGGAAAGTTGTATTCCCCTGCTTGCAAAATCGTGCTTCAGTATGGCCTCAATGAGAAAGGAATATCCTTGTTCCGGACCGTAACCGTGAAAGCTCTCTTCACGGGCCATTTCGTCCACTGCTTTGTGCATGGCGTTGATGCATGCAGAAGGTAGCGGGAGTGTGACATCACCAATGCCCAGGCGGATGAGTCCCTGCTTTGGATGGGTGACCCGGAAGGTGTTTATTTTCTTGGCAATATCCGAGAACAGATAGCTGCCGGGTAATTTTAGAAAATGTTCGTTTACGAGTGCCATATTTTTTGTTTGAAGTAATGTTATGCTATGTTGTCTTTGGTTAAATCTATTTCTCCGTCGAAAACGTGAACGGCCGGTCCGGTCATGTAAATGTGTCCGTCGGCATCGTTCCATGCTATCTGCAAAGTGCCGCCATCCATGATGACAGTCAAACGGCTTCCGCACCGTCCGGTATTTGCTGCGGCGACTGCTGTGGCACAGGCTCCGGTGCCGCAAGCCTGCGTAATGCCGGAACCGCGTTCCCAAACCCGCATGCGTATGGTGTTGTCGGGGAGTATTTGGGCAAATTCCACATTGGTTCGGTCGGGGAAAAGAGGGTGGTGTTCCAGTAACGGACCAACCTGCTCCAGGTCCACCTTTGAAACATCGTCGACAAAGATCACAAGATGGGGGTTGCCCATGGAAACGGCTGTGCCCTCGGTGTATCCGTATCTTTCGTCCAACCGTACCGGATGAATGTCGCAGGGTGCGCCCATGTCGACTGTCACTGTCTCCACCTTGTCGTCAACGAGGTTCAGTCTCAGGTTTTTGATGCCCGATAAGGTCTCAATGCTTATTTCTGTTTTCCCTGTCAGTTTGTAGTCATACACATATTTGCCGATACAGCGGCTGGCATTGCCGCACATACGGGCTTCGGAACCGTCGGCGTTGAAAATGCGCATGCTGAAGTCGGCTACATTCGATTTTCCAATCAGCACCAATCCATCGCTGCCGATGCCGGTGTGCGGGGCACTCCAGGCGATGGCTGCCTTTGCCGGATGTTCTATGGGATAGCGAGTCGTGTCTACATAAATGTAGTCGTTGCCGGCACCGTGCATTTTGGAAAACCTGATTGTTGTCATTTTGTTTTGTTTATTGGTATAATTATTTCTTTTTGGTTTTTTACAATGCAAATATATGGCAATTTGATTGTATATCTATCTGTTGGCTTCCTTTTTTCTATAAATAAAAATAAAATTATTCTATTTGTAATATATTTGCCGTTCAAAGTTTTAATTTAAAATAAATATCGTTAAGAAAATGATAGATTGAATATATATATATATTGAAATCCGTTTGGGGTTTAAGCACCTCTTTTTTTCATCCGTGTGTATAACAATGCCATTCCATGTGGGAATATTCCTACATGAGTATGGTATAAGAATAAAAACATTTCGTTGGATATGGGCCGTATAACGATAAATACCGGCAGTATGGTGATGCATTCATGTGAATGCTGGCTGAGAAAATTCACTTGAAGTCTGATATCTGGCAGGAAACAAGTTCAGGGAATAGTGAAATGTCATCGGCCCATCTTCATGATGTTGTGTGTTTATGCTTTCAAAGTTATCGTCCCACGGCCGTGGGACACGTGTCCCACGTATATGAAACACGTGTCCCACATATGTGGGACGTTCTTTTCACATAGGTGAAAAGATAACTTTGAAGGCATAAAAAGAAAACATCGTGCTGCTGGCGGCACAAAACCTTTATCCCGAACTTGCGTATATTCCTGTAAAAAGGGGAAACACACCGGCATGTCTGTACGAATCCACTGGCAGATAAAGCGGCATGAAGACGGGACAAACGTTTTTTTTTGAGCGTGCGGTTGTTGCCATTTCCGCAAGGAGGGGTTGCATAACCGGGGATAAGCATCCCAATGGACAGTAAAGGCAGGTTGGAGATATTCCTGCGATAGAAGGAAACGGGATGAAAAAAAAGAAGGATGAGGGAGGATGACGGGCTGTCAACATCCTCCCTCATGCATTTAGGATGGGGTTTGTGAGGAAGAATAGGCTGTTTCGTGTATCCCCGATACGGCACGTCCGCTGGGTTCGTTCATGTTCTTGAAGGCGGCATCCCACGCCAGAGCCTCGGCCGTAGAGCAGGCCACACTGGGAATGCTGGGCACGCTGCGGGCTGCGGAACTGCTGGGGAAATGTTCTTCAAAAATGCTGCGGTAGTAATACTCTTCCTTGTTTTGCGGCGGGTTGATAGGAAAGCGTTCTGCTGCATGAGCCATTTGGTCATCGCTGACAGCCGCAGCGGTCACCTCCTTCAATGTGTCAATCCATGAGTAGCCTACGCCATCGGAAAACTGTTCTTTCTGACGCCAGGCAACCGCATTGGGCAACAGGTCGGCAAAGGCTTCCCGAACGATGCGTTTCTCAATCTCCTTGCCGGGGCAGGTCTTGACGGTCGGGTTCAGGCGCATGGCTACATCCAGGAATTCCTTGTCAAGAAAAGGCACACGTCCTTCGACTCCCCAGGCCGACAGACTTTTGTTGGCTCGCAGGCAGTCGTACAGGTACAGCTTGAACAACTTGCGCACGGTTTCTTCGTGAAAGGCACGGGCGTCAGGTGCTTTGTGAAAATAAAGGTATCCGCCGAATATCTCGTCGGCACCTTCGCCGCTAAGTACCATTTTGATGCCCATGGACTTGATGACACGGGCCAGCAGGTACATAGGGGTAGATGCGCGTACGGTGGTTACATCGTAAGTTTCGATGTAGTAAATGACATCGCGTATGGCATCGAGCCCTTCTTGAATAGTATAGTTTATTTCGTGGTGCACGGTGCCGATATGCTCGGCCACCAGTCGGGCTTTCTCCAAATCAGGAGCTCCTTTCAGGCCTACGGCGAAGGAGTGCAGTTGTGGCCACCATGCAGTTTGTTGTTCGTCTGTTTCAATGCGTTTTCCTGCGTGGAGTTTGGCTATCGCCGAAATGATGGAGGAGTCCAGGCCTCCGGAAAGTAACACGCCATAGGGTACGTCGCTCATGAGTTGTCTGCGCACGGCTGCTTCGAGGGCGGTTCGGATGGCGATTGTTTGTGCTTGACGAGCTTCATGGGGTGTAAACTCGGCATAACGGTCTTTTACGGCGTCGTATGTCGTCCATTCCCGCTTGTACCAAGTCTGCATCTTGCCTTCCCGGCTCCAGTAGTAGTGTCCGGGCAAGAAGGGCTCGTATTCATCGCACAGACCTTCAAGAGCCTTGAGTTCGCTGGCGCAATAGACGGTTCCATCGGCATCGTGTCCGATGTAGAGAGGAATGACACCGATGGCATCGCGTGCAATGAGAAATTCGTTGCGTTCCTCATCGTATAGCGCAAAGGCGAAGATTCCGCTTAAGCGTTCGATGAAGTCGATGCCGTAACGGCGGTACAGGGGAAGAATGACCTCACAATCGCTGCCGGTCTGAAAGTTATATAATCCATCAAATTCTTTCCGGATGTCCCGATGGTTGTATATTTCGCCGTTGACGGCCAGTATCTGTTGTCTGTCCGGAGAAAAAAGGGGCTGTCCGCCGCTTTGTGGGTCGACGATGGAGAGACGTTCGTGGGCCAGGATAGCAGATGCGCCACAATAAATGCCACTCCAGTCGGGACCTCGATGACGGAGACGTTTGGCCATGGTGAGTGCTTTTTGTCTCCATTCGGGCGTTTGCAGCTTGATGTTGAAAATGCAGGCTATTCCACACATAATGTTCTGTTTTTTAGGGTTAGGGTCTGACGGATTGTTTGGCAAGCATTTTTTCTATACTTTCGGCTGCCTGTCGTCCGGCGGCGATGCATTTTACGACAAGGCTCGGACCTGTGGCGGCATCGCCCGCCACAACGGCATTGGATGGCAGTTGTGGCAATTGGGGACGCAGGAATCCCATGGCTAGCAGAACAAGATCGGCCTTGATCACTTCTTTCCGGCCGGTCGGCTTCATGATAGGGCGTTCGTTTTCGTTTGCCGGCAGCCATTCCACCTCTTCCACTTCGACCCCGGTAACCCGGCCTTTTTCTCCGATGAACCTGTTCGAGTTCAGGCTCCATCGGCGGATGCAGCCTTCTTCGTGGCTGGAACTGGTTTTGAGTACCAAAGGCCATTGCGGCCAGGGGGTAGCGGGGTTGCAGCCTACGGGTGGTTTTGGCATGATTTCTATTTGGGTTATGCTTGCGGCTCCCTGACGGTGGGCTGTACCTATACAGTCGCTGCCCGTGTCGCCTCCTCCAATAACCAGCACGTTTTTCCCTTTGGCGGTGATACGTTCTTCTTCTTTGAAAGAATGTCCAGCCAGAACACGGTTCTGTTGTGACAACATTTCCATGGCGAAATGAATGCCTTTGAGTATGCGGCCGGGGATGGACAGGTCACGTGCTTGTGGTGTGCCGGTGCATATGGCATAGGCATCGAAACCGTCGGGCAGGTGTTCCAACTCTATTTCCGAGTTCAGCACGAAGTGGATGCCTTCTTCTTGCATGATGTGCAGACGGCGATCGATGATGTTCTTGCCCAATTTGAAATTGGGTATGCCGTATCGCAGCAACCCTCCGGCCTGTTCTTCTCGTTCGAAGATGGTCACATCGTATCCCCGGCGGTTCAGTTGATTGGCCGCAGCCAATCCGGCAGGGCCAGAACCTATGACTGCAACGCGCTTTCCGTTGCGTTCATATTTCTTGGGAGTTATATAGCCTTCCCGAAAGGCGGCTTCGATGATGGCGGCTTCGTTTTCTCGGATGGTGACGGGTGAGTCGAACGTCAGTTTCAGTACGCACGCTTTTTCGCACAAAGCCGGACAGATGCGCCCGGTGAATTCGGGAAAGTCGTTCGTGAGGCTCAGAATGTCATAGGCCTTGCGCCACTCTCCTTTCCAGAGTGCGTCTTGAAATTCGGGTGGACGGTTGCCTAACGGACAGGCCCAATGGCAAAACGGTACGCCGCAGTCCATGCATCGGCTGGCCTGAAGCTTGCGTTCGCCGCTGTTCAGCGTTTGTTCAACTTCGCTATAATCGTTGATTCTTTCATGTATAGGTCTGTATCCCGCTTCTTGTCTCGGGATGCTTAGAAATGCTTTTAAATCTCCCATGTGTTAAATGTATAGTAAACAATCAGAAACTGACAAATGCTTGAGGTGTTTCCTTATCGCTGTATCTGGTTGTTCTTCGTTTTAATAATCTCTTTGTACTTCTTCAATTTTTTGTTGTAATTTGCGCATTTGTTCCTCGGCCAACACTTTCTTGTACTCGATAGGAGTTACTTGAATGAATTCTTCTACATAGCGGGTCCAGTTGTCGAGCATGGTGCGGGCCAGTGCAGAACCGGTGTAGAGATAATGTTGCCGGACAAGTTCGTGCAACTCCTTGCGTGCGGTGGCGTCTTCAAGCAGTGACAGTTCCACCATGTCCATGTTGCATGCCGAATCAAAAGTCCCTTTTTGGTCCCATACGTAGGCTACACCTCCGCTCATGCCGGCGGCAAAGTTGCGTCCTGTCTCGCCCAATACCACGACCCGTCCGCCGGTCATGTATTCGCAGCAGTGGTCTCCTGCTCCCTCGACAACGGCAATGGCTCCTGAATTCCGTACGGCAAACCGCTCACCGACCCGTCCATTGATGTATACCTCGCCGCTGGTTGCTCCGTAGAGTAGGGTGTTGCCTGCAATGGTGTTTTTCTCGGCGGCGAAATTGCTGCGCACGGGAGGTAATACGGCTATATGTCCTCCGCTCAGTCCTTTGCCCAGATAGTCGTTGGCTTCACCTTCCAGTTTGAAACTGATGCCGTGTGCCAGAAAAGCGCCGAAACTTTGTCCGGCCGAGCCTTTGAATTTCACACAAATGGTGTTTTGAGGTAATCCGGGATTCCCGTATTTTGCAGCAACAGCTCCGGAAAGCATGGTGCCTACTGAACGGTCGGTATTGTTTATGGCGTATTCTAAAGAAACCTCACGTCCGTGTTCCAGAGCAGGAGCAGCAGCTTCTATGATGTCAACGTCTTTTACGCGTGTCACATCGTGTTGCTGGTCTGCGTGGTGGTGTAGGACGGTTTGGCTGTCAAAGTGCTTGAGCAGACGGCTGAAGTCGAGCAATTCGGCTTTCGTCCCTTTTGCCGGACGCAGCTCGATGAGATCCGTGCGTCCTACGATATCTTCTATGCGGGTAAATCCCATTTCGGCCAGGTATTCTCTCACTTCTTCGGCCAGGAAGCGGAAGTAGTTGACTACATACTTATAATGTCCCCGGAAATGTTCGCGCAGTTTGGGGTCTTGTGTGGCTACCCCTACTGGGCAGGTGTTGGAGTGGCATTTGCGCATCATGACGCAACCCAAGACGATGAGGGCTGCGGTGCCGAATGCAAACTCTTCGGCTCCAAGTAGGGCCATAGAGATGATATCCCGGCCCGTTTTCAGTTGCCCGTCGGTTTGAATGCGGACTTGTCCGCGCAGGTTGTTGAGCACGAGGGTCTGTTGTGTCTCGCTTAGTCCTATTTCGGGTGGGATGCCGGCATGGCGGATGGATGAAATTGGAGAGGCTCCGGTTCCTCCTTCGGCACCCGATATGACGATGAGGTCGGCTTTGGCCTTGGCTACACCTGCGGCAATGGTTCCGACACCGCTTTCGGCAACTAACTTGACGCTAATGGCAGCCTGCGGGTTTACGTTTTTCAAATCAAAGATGAGTTGTGCCAGATCTTCGATGGAGTAAATGTCATGATGTGGAGGGGGCGAAATGAGTGAAATGCCGGGAATGGAGTGGCGTGTGCGTGCAATGATTTCGTCGACCTTGTATCCTGGCAGTTGTCCGCCTTCGCCCGGTTTTGCTCCTTGGGCCACTTTTATTTGTATTTCTTCTGCATGAACCAGATATTCGGCCGTCACACCGAAACGTCCTGAGGCTACCTGCTTGGTCTTGCTGGACAGACTGATACCATCCGCCGATGCATGAAATCGTTCGCTGGCCTCTCCTCCTTCTCCTGTGTTGCTTCGTGTTCCGAGTTGGTTCATGGCCAAAGCCAATGCCTCGTGTGCCTCCTTGCTGATGGCTCCGAACGAGATGGCCCCGGTTACAAAATGTTTTACTATGCTTTCTACGGGTTCCACCTGTCGGATATCGATAGGGTTGCGCCGGAACTCGAAAAAGTCGCGCAGGAAGATTGGGCTTTCTTTCCGGTTGGCCTTTTGGGTGAACTCCTTGAACTTCTTGTAGCTGCCGGTACGGGTGGCCAGTTGCAGCAGGCTGATGGTGTCTGGATTCCAAGAATGTAGTTCTCCGTCTTTCCGGTAAGACATTTGTCCTGTATGTGGCAGAATAGGCTCAGCTGACGTGAAGTTGAAACCGTTGTCGTGGAATGTAATGTAGTCTTTGGCTATCTCTTCCAGACGGATACCCCCTATGGTGGAAATAGACGTTCCGAAATAAGTTCTGAGCAATTCTTCTCCTATGCCTATGGGTTCGAAAATTTTTGCGCCCCGGTAAGAGCGGATGGTGCTGATACCCATTTTGCTCATGATTTTGTAGAGCCCTTTGCAGATGGCTTTGATGTAGTTTTTCTCGGCCGTATCATAATTCATTTGTATTTCATGTTCCTTTACCAGACTGTCTATGATAGCATAGCTCATGTACGGGCAGATGGCACTTGCTCCATAACCCAGGAGCAGGGCCGCGTGCATGACCTCGCGTATCTCACCGCTCTCGACTATCAGTGCCGTTTGAACGCGTTTTTGTACGCTGATGAGATGATGGTGGACCGCACTGATAGCCAATAAGGACGGAATGGCCGCTCGTTGCGAATCAAGTTCTCTATCGGAGAGTATGATATAGTTGCTGCCGTTTTTGACAGCTTGTTCTGCAGCCTCACAAAGTTCTTTCAGGGCCTCCTGAAGGCCGGCTTTCCCACGGGAGCAGTCGAAAAGCATGGGTAATTTTACGGTGTTGAATCCTTTGTATCGTATGTTGCAGAGAATATCCAACTGACCGTTGGTGAGTATCGGGTGGGGGAGTCTCACCATTTTGCAGTGTGATTCGTCCGGTGTCAGTATGTTCATGCCGACGGCTCCTATATATTCGGCGAGTGACATCACCAGTTCCTCGCGAATAGGGTCGATGGGTGGGTTGGTGACTTGTGCGAACTGCTGCTTGAAGTAGTTGAACAACAGTTGGGGTTTGTCGCTCAATACAGCCAGTGGTGTGTCGTTGCCCATTGAGCCGGTGGGCTCGGCTCCATTGTTGCACATGGGTATGATAATGCGTTCGATGTCTTCGCGGGTGAAACCGAAAGCTCGCAAATGCAGATCGTATTCTCCAATGCCGTTGTCGATTTTTCGTCCGCTTTTCAATGCGTCCAGTTCGATGCGATTGGCCGACAGCCATTGACGGTAAGGTTTGGCCGAGGCCAACGGTCCCTTCAATTCGTTGTCATAATAAATGTGTCCTTTTTCGGTGTCGACCATAAATATTTTCCCGGGTTGCAAGCGACCTTTTTCTTTGATGCTCTCTGCATTGAAATCAATAACTCCGGCTTCGCTGGCTACGACCATCGTTCCATCGTGTGTGATGAGGTATCGTGCCGGACGCAGTCCATTCCGGTCAAGCATTCCGCCGGCATATCGGCCATCGCTGAAAAGAAGGGCTGCCGGGCCATCCCATGGCTCCATTAAAATGGAGTGATATTCATAGAATGCCTTCAAATCTTCACTGATTGGGTTTTTGTCGTTGAATGATTCGGGTACAAGCATTGCCATGGCATGGGGAAGACTTAGTCCTGACATGCAAAAGAACTCCAAGACATTGTCAAGTGAAGCGGAGTCGCTCATGTTGGGTTGGATGATGGGGCGGATGTCCTTCACGTTGCCCAAAATGGGGGTAGACAGCACGCTCTCTCTTGCTTCCATCCAGCCTCGGTTGCCACGTATTGTGTTGATTTCTCCGTTATGGGCTAACAGGCGGAACGGTTGTGCCAGACTCCATGTGGGGAATGTGTTTGTACTGAATCGGGAGTGTACAATGGCCAGTCCGCTGGTGAAATAGGGCTGTGTCAGGTCGCAAAAATAACCTCTTAGCTGTGTGGACGAAAGCATGCCTTTGTAGATGATTGTGCGGCTTGACAATGATACGATGTAGAAGTCCTTGTGTTGTATGCGTCGCTCAATTTTTTTGCGGATAATATAAAGTGTGCGTTCTAAATTTTCTATGTGTTCGTTGCCGGTAATAAACATTTGTTTGATGTCTGGCTCTGTGTCACGGGCATTTTCCCCTAAAATTTCAGGATTTACAGGAACGCTGCGTAGATGCATTAAAGTAAGCCCGGCCCGTTCTACCTCTTCAATGACAATGCTTAGAATGTTTTTTTGTTCTTTGGAGGACTTGGGCAAAAATATGAGTCCTGTTCCATATTTTCCTTTTTCTGGAACGGGAATGCCTTGTAATAAAATAAACTCGTGTGGTATTTGTATCATGATGCCGGCTCCATCGCCTGTTTTGTTGTCTGCGCCTTCGGCTCCTCGATGCTTCATGTTCTCAAGAATTTTTAGGGCAGAGTCTACCAACTCATGCGATTTACTACCGTTTAGGTTGACTATCATTCCCACTCCACATGCATCGTGCTCGTAAGCCTGTTGATACAATCCGCATTGTCGGTTATCGGTTTTTGTGTTTAAATGTTTTTTATTTTTCATTATTTATGTCTTTTTTATTTAAAACAGTAGTTTTTGATATCATATTGAATGCAAATGTACGATTTGTCTTTCTATTTGGATTTAAATAAAGCGATTTGTTTTTTGTTAAAATATTTGCTGTGGATTGTTTTCTTTCGATTTGTTTAAAATTCTATTTGTTCTCTTCTTGTTTGTTCTGTTTTTGTTTATTTTCCGAACGATTTGTTATTCTTTGTTTGTTTGAAAAATAAAATTAACTGAATTGTTGCTTTTTTATCTTTTTGTTTTGTGTCATTTAGACAATGATTATAAATGAAAATATGACATTTTGAATGAATTATTTGTATTTTTGTGCCAAAATAAATTTCAGTACCTGCTGTTGGCAAAAAGTTTTTCGCTTGTTGTAGAAAATGGTAGCAAGGGAGAGTTGGAGCTCTGTTGACAGAAAAATCTTCTCGGTGGTTGTGGATTGTTTCATGCTGTTTTTCGGCATGGGGTCGTGTTCTTTGAGGCATAAAGTCGTTAAGTTTCTGCCGTACATTTTGTTCGCTCACAGCAGTGAAACGAAAACTTTATTCTGTTGGAACAGTGCTTTGTATTGAAATGTATGAATGGAAAACGTTCTTTTTTCCGATGTAATCGGGTCGCAAATGGTTTCAATGTGGGGTCTGAGCATTGGCTTGTCTGTAATTTGTTACTTTTCAGATGGACGGGTTCTGCTTTTCATGAGTAAAGCATGCAAAAGCACTTTTGCAATGTATGGGTTCCCATGAAGAGGAAGTTTGTGGAACTCAACTCAAGAATATGCGGGGAATGCAATGCCTTGTTGAGGAAAAGTTGTGCGGCCAATGTTTTGAAACGATGCAGATATAAGTAAAAATGACGATATTTGCAGCGGTTTTGTAGAAGTGGATGTGGGTGGGCTTCGTTGGTCCTGCAGACTGATGGTGCGAGCATCGTTCAATCCTTCTTCTTGATCAAACCGGCAATTACATAAAAGTGACATATGGAGCCACTTAAACATGAATGCGGTGTGGCAATGATACGCCTTCTCAAGCCGCTTGATTACTATCAGAAGAAGTATGGCACGTGGATGTATGGGCTCAACAAACTCTATCTGTTGATGGAGAAACAGCATAACCGCGGTCAGGAGGGAGCCGGACTGGCTTGTGTCAAGCTGGCGGCGAATCCGGGTGAGGAATATATGTTTCGCGAGCGTGCGTTGGGTTCGGGTGCCATTACCGAAATATTTTCTACCGTCCAAAACCATTTTAAAGATCTCACGGCCGGGCAATTGGCCGATGCGGATTATGCGGAAAAGGTGCTTCCTTTTGCCGGTGAAATCTATATGGGCCATTTGCGTTATTCCACTACCGGCAAGTCAGGTCTTTCATACGTGCATCCTTTTCTTCGCCGCAACAACTGGAGGGCCAAGAATCTGGCTTTGTGCGGCAATTTCAATCTGACCAATGTAGATGAAATTTTTGCCCGCATCACGGCTATCGGGCAGCATCCGCGCCAGTATGCCGATACTTACATTGTGCTTGAACAGGTGGGGCACCGGCTGGACCGTGAGGTGGAACGTCTTTTCAACCTGGCTGAGGCCGAAGGACTGACAGGCATGGATATCACCCGTTACATAGAAGATCACATGGACTTGGCCAATGTGCTCCGCACATCGAGCAAGGAGTGGGATGGTGGATATGTGATGTGCGGGCTGACGGGCAGTGGTGAAAGTTTTGCCTTGCGCGATCCTTGGGGTATACGTCCTGCTTTCTGGTATCGGGATGATGAAGTCGTTGTGCTGGCCAGTGAGCGTCCTGTGATACAGACCGTGTTCAACGTGCCGGCTGCAAGTATAAGGGAACTTCAACCCGGCGAGGCTGTACTCATAAACAAGACCGGTTCGCTGCGTACAGCACAGATTAACAAACCCCGTGTGCGACGTTCCTGTTCTTTCGAACGTATTTACTTCAGTCGGGGCAGCGACATGGATATTTACAAGGAACGCAAGCTGTTGGGAGAAAAACTGGTTCCGAGCATTCTTCAGGCCGTCGGCCATGATGTAGACCATACGGTGTTTTCTTTCATTCCCAATACGGCCGAGGTGGCATTCTATGGCATGCTTCAGGGACTGGACGATTATCTGAACAAGGAGAAGGTACAGCAGATTGCCGCTTTGGGGCACAATCCCACTCATGCCGAACTGGAACATATTCTGTCGCGCCGCATCCGGAGCGAGAAGGTGGCCATCAAGGACATTAAACTGCGCACATTCATAGCAGAAGGGAACACACGCAATGATTTGGCGGCACATGTTTATGACATTACCTATGGAAGTCTGGTGCCGGACGAGGATAATCTGGTGATTATCGATGACAGCATTGTGCGTGGAACAACCTTGAAGCAAAGCATTATCGGCATACTCGACCGCCTCCATCCGAAGAAGATAGTCATTGTCAGTTCTTCGCCCCAGGTGCGTTATCCCGATTACTATGGTATTGACATGGCACGCATGAGCGAATTCATTGCCTTCAAGGCGGCCATTGAACTGTTGAAAGAGCGGGAGATGGAAAGTGTGATTGCTTCCGTGTACCAGCGTTGCAAAAACCAGGCTGCTCTCCCCAAAGAGCAAATGGAGAACTACGTGAAAGAGATTTACGCGCCTTTTACCGATGAGGAAATTTCGGCGAAAATCGTCGAACTGTTGACTCCGGCCGGTACAAGAGCGCAAGTACAGATTGTTTACCAGCCCTTGCAGGGCTTGCACGAGGCTTGTCCCGATTATTCGGGCGACTGGTATTTCAGCGGCGATTATCCCACGCCGGGCGGAGTGAAACTGCTGAACCGGGCGTTTATCGACTACATAGAACAGGTTTATGGTTCTAAATATATGGAACAAAAAGAACAACAGTAACAATAACGATACGAACAAACAATGAGAAACGTAACCCTTATTCTCGACGATGGAACCGTATTCCACGGTCAGTCGTTCGGTTATGAGAAGCCCGTGGCGGGTGAGGTGGTTTTCAATACGGCCATGACGGGTTATCCCGAAAGCCTGACCGACCCCTCCTATGCAGGGCAGTTGATGACATTGACCTACCCGTTGGTAGGCAATTATGGCGTGCCGCCCTTTAGCATCGAGGCCAACGGGCTGCCTACCTTCATGGAAAGCGAAAAGATACATGCCGAGGCCATCATTGTGAGTGACTACTCGGAGAACTACAGTCACTGGAATGCGGTGGAAAGTTTGGGTGAGTGGTTGAAAAGGGAGCAGGTGCCCGGCATTACCGGCATTGACACGCGCGAGTTGACCAAGGTGTTGCGCGAGCACGGTGTGATGATGGGCAAGATTGTGTTTGATGATGAGCCCGACAATATTCCTGAGGCCGTGTATGCCGGTGTGAATTATGTGGACAAGGTTTCGTGCAAGGAGGTTGTTCGCTACAACGAAGGGGCAGGGAAGAAAGTGGTGTTGGTCGACTGCGGTGTGAAGACCAATATCATACGGTGTCTGTTGCGCCGTGGTGTGGAGGTCATTCGTGTGCCCTGGAATTATGATTTCAACACATTGGAGTTTGATGGGCTGTTCATTTCCAACGGTCCGGGCGACCCGGATACGTGCGATGCCGCCGTTCAGAACATCCGCAAGGCCATGGACAATGAGCAACTCCCCATTTTCGGCATTTGCATGGGCAACCAGTTGTTGTCCAAAGCTGGAGGTGCCAAGATTTATAAATTGAAATATGGTCACCGCAGTCATAACCAGCCGGTGCGCATGGTGGGAACCGACCGTTGCTTCATCACCAGCCAGAACCATGGTTATGCGGTGGACAACAACACGCTGGGTGAAGATTGGGAACCGCTCTTTATCAACATGAACGACGGTTCGAACGAGGGAATCCGCCACAAGCGCAACCCCTGGTTTTCCGCCCAGTTCCATCCCGAAGCCGCTTCGGGACCTACCGATACGGAATTTCTCTTCGATGAATTTATAAAACTACTTAAGTAATTCCACCACAGAAAATTCAGACAACAATGAACGATAACAAGATAAAGAAAGTCCTGCTGCTGGGTAGCGGCGCACTGAAGATTGGCGAGGCCGGCGAGTTTGACTATTCCGGTTCGCAGGCTCTGAAAGCTCTCAAGGAAGAAGGCATTTACACGGTGCTCATCAATCCGAATATTGCTACGGTACAGACTTCGGAGGGTGTGGCCGACCAGATTTATTTCCTTCCCGTAACGCCCTATTTCGTGGAAAAGGTCATCGAAAAGGAACGTCCCGATGGCATTATGCTTGCTTTTGGCGGACAGACTGCTTTGAACTGCGGGGTGGCACTTTACAAGGATGGGGTGCTCGAAAAATACAATGTGCAGGTGTTGGGAACTCCCGTACAGGCCATCATCGACACCGAGGACCGTGAACTGTTTGTTGAAAAGCTGAACGAGATTGATGTGAAGACCATCAAGAGCGAGGCTGTGGAAAATGCCGCCGATGCACGCCGTGCGGCCGCCGAGTTGGGCTATCCGGTCATTGTCCGTGCGGCCTATGCGTTGGGCGGACTTGGTTCCGGCTTTTGCGACAACGAGGAAGAACTGAATGTGCTGGTGGAAAAGGCTTTCTCCTTTTCTCCGCAGGTGCTCGTGGAAAAAAGTCTTCGGGGCTGGAAAGAGGTGGAGTATGAAGTGGTGCGCGACCGTTTCGACAATTGTATAACCGTCTGCAACATGGAGAATTTCGACCCGCTCGGCATTCATACCGGCGAAAGCATTGTCATCGCTCCCAGTCAGACGCTGTCAAATACGGATTATCACAAATTGCGTGAACTGGCCATCCGCATCATCCGCCACATAGGCATTGTGGGCGAATGCAACGTGCAGTATGCCTACGACCCGCAAAGCGAGGACTACCGTGTCATTGAGGTGAATGCCCGTCTTTCGCGTTCATCGGCCCTTGCTTCCAAGGCAACGGGCTATCCGCTGGCTTTCGTGGCGGCCAAACTGGGATTGGGCTACGGATTGTTCGATTTGAAAAATTCGGTTACGCGGACGACCAGCGCGTTTTTTGAACCGGCGTTGGACTACGTAGTCTGCAAAATACCCCGTTGGGATCTTGGAAAATTCCACGGTGTGGACAAGGAACTGGGCTCTTCCATGAAGTCGGTAGGCGAGGTCATGGCCATAGGACGTACTTTCGAGGAAGCCATCCAGAAGGGGTTGCGCATGATAGGTCAGGGCATGCACGGCTTCGTGGAAAACAGGGAACTGGTCATCCCCGACATAGACAAGGCATTGCGTGAGCCGACCGACAAGCGTATTTTTGTCATATCAAAGGCTTTCCATGCCGGTTATACCGTAGACCAGGTACATGAACTTACCAAGATAGACCGCTGGTTTCTGGAGAAGTTGATGAATATCATGCGCACTTCGAAGGAACTGCACGACTGGGGCGGCAACCACAAACAGTTGTCCGACCTGCCCGATTCCCTGCTTTACAAAGCCAAACGACAGGGATTTTCCGATTTTCAGGTGGCCCGTGCCATAGGCATGGAGGGCGACATGGAGGATGCCATTGTCGCCTTGCGCCGGCACAGGAAACAAAAGGGCATCGTTCCGGTGGTGAAGCAGATAGATACGTTGGCGGCCGAATATCCGGCACAGACCAATTATCTGTACCTCACATATAGCGGTGTGGCCAACGATGTACATTATTTGGGCGACCGCCGCAGCATTGTGGTGTTGGGTTCGGGAGCCTATCGCATAGGGTCTTCCGTCGAGTTCGACTGGTGCGGTGTGCAGGCGTTGAACACCATCCGCAAGGAAGGCTACCGCAGCGTGATGATAAACTACAACCCCGAAACCGTGTCTACCGACTATGACATGTGCGACCGTCTCTACTTCGACGAACTGACCTTCGAGCGTGTCATGGACATTCTTGACCTGGAAAATCCGCACGGGGTCATTGTGTCTACCGGCGGGCAGATTCCCAATAACCTGGCCCTGCGTCTCGATGCACAGCAAGTCCGCATTCTTGGAACTTCCGCCCAAAGCATTGACAATGCCGAAGACCGCGACAAGTTCTCCGCCATGCTCGACCGCATTGGTGTGGACCAGCCCGAATGGAGCGCGCTGACCTCGATGGACGATATCAATGCCTTTATCTGGAAAGTGGGATTCCCCGTGCTGGTTCGCCCGTCGTATGTGCTGAGCGGTGCGGCCATGAACGTCTGCTCCAACCAGGAAGAACTGGAGCGTTTCCTTCAGCTGGCGGCCAACGTCAGCAAGAAGCACCCGGTGGTGGTGAGCCAGTTCATCGAACATGCCAAGGAGGTGGAAATGGATGCGGTGGCACAGCAGGGCGAAATTGTGGCTTACGCCATTTCCGAACACATCGAATTTGCAGGTGTGCACTCGGGCGATGCGACCATTCAGTTCCCTCCGCAGAAACTGTATGTGGAAACGGTGCGCCGCATCAAGCGCATCAGCCGGCAGATAGCCAAGGAACTCAACATATCCGGTCCCTTCAACATACAGTTCCTGGCACGCGAAAATGACATCAAGGTCATTGAGTGCAATCTGCGTGCCTCGCGCAGTTTCCCCTTTGTCAGCAAGGTGTTGAAGCTGAATTTTATCGAACTGGCCACGAAGGTCATGCTGGGCATTCCGGTGGAAAAGCCCGACAAGAACCTGTTCGACCTGGACTATGTAGGCATCAAGGCTTCGCAGTTCTCGTTCAACCGCCTTCAGAAGGCCGACCCGGTGCTGGGTGTCGACATGGCCTCTACGGGCGAAGTGGGCTGCATAGGCGACGACACCTCGTGTGCCGTGCTCAAGGCTATGCTCTCGGTGGGTTATCGCATTCCGCAGAAAAACGTACTGCTCTCCACCGGCTCTACCAAGCAGAAGGTGGACATGTTGCCGGCGGCCCGCCAGCTTCAGCGCAAAGGCTACAAGCTTTTCGCTACGGGCGGCACATCGAAGTTTCTTGCCGAGAACGGTGTGGAGAACACCCGCGTCTACTGGCCCAGTGAAGAAGGGCAGCCCCAGGCACTCGACATGCTTCGCAGCAAGGAGATTGACATGGTGGTGAACATACCCAAGAACCTGACGGCAGGCGAATTGAGCAACGGTTACAAGATTCGCCGTGCAGCTATCGACCTCAACATTCCGCTCATTACCAACGCCCGTCTGGCCAGTGCCTTCATCAATGCGTTCTGCACCATGTCGGTTGACGACCTGGGCATCAAGTCGTGGTCTGAGTACAAATAAGAAATGACAGCCAGCCGGTCTGCTGACTGCATGTTGAGGAGGGTGCATGGCATCCTCCTCATTTTTATTAAGCCAAATCCAATGACCGATTGAAGTTTACCTGTTCTCTGATTGGTGAATAAGAGTACTATGCGGGAAGTACTGGAGTATTATGCGGGAAGTACCGGAGTACTATGCGGAAAATACTGGGGTACTATGCGGATGGTACTGGAGTATTGTACGGGAAGTACCATGACGGTATTGAAGTATTGCGCAGGAAGTGTTTCGTGAGTACTGTAATATTGTGCTGGAAGTGCCGTGGTAGGCGTTGCTTTGAGTGTCGGTTTTTGACCTGTCCTCCATGATGGTCGTTGCGGAGATGATTTAAAATTTGGAGCGGTTTGCCCGATAATAATCTAAAAATATGTATTTTTGTCACTTCATAGTAGCATGTGCAGCTCGCACGTGTGTATGAAAAGGAAAAACAATGTAAAAACAGGCCGTTTTGAAACGGGTGCAATGAGTGGCATGCTGTTGTGGCGGCATTTATTTGTATATGGGAAAATTTGCCAAATGGATAGGCGGTGGCCTGGGCTGGGCTGTAGGAGGCCCCATTGGAGCCTTGATAGGATTTGCCTTGGGTTCGTTGCTCGATAGCGACGAGGTGCCGCCTGCGACGGATAGAGGACGGACCTACCGCACCGGCAGCACGACGGCCGAGGGTGACTTCAAGATGAGTCTGCTGGTGTTGATAGCTTGTGTGATGAAGGTGGATGGGTCGCCTAAAAAGTCGGAACTGAACGTAGTGAAGCGTTTTCTGCTGGCCAACTTCGGTGAACAGGGAACCCTGGACGCGCTGGCCATTCTGAAAAATCTGCTGAACCAGCCCATCAACGAGGTGGAGGTGGCCATGCAAATCAGCCGTAACATGAATTACTCCTCCAAGTTGGAACTGATGCATCTGCTGTTCCAGATAGCTTATGCGGACGGTGAGGTGACCGCTTCGGAATTCAATCTGTTGCAACGGATTGCCGGCATGTTCCGGATTACGTCCGTCGATTTCGACTCCCTGCGTGCCCCTTACACCAAACAGCAGGATACGAACTGGGCTTACAAGACTTTGGGCATTGAACCGACGGCCACGGACGAGGAAATAAAGAAAGCCTATCGCAAGATGGCCATGAAGTACCATCCCGACAAACTGACCGGACTGGGCGAGGATGTGAAAAAAGCGGGAGAAGAAAAGTTCCGTTCGGTGAAAGAGGCGTATGACTTCTTGAAAAAGCAAAGAAACTTTTAGAAGGTTGAACAGACCGTAACATATAAAGAAAAACGAAAATGGAAAATGAACTGCTGATATACAATACGCTCCATCGCAGGAAAGAACGTTTTGTACCCTTGCACGCTCCCCACGTAGGCATGTATGTGTGCGGGCCGACGGTCTATGGCGATGCTCATTTGGGACATGCACGTCCGGCCATTACTTTTGACATCCTTTTCCGTTACCTTACCCACCTGGGCTATAAGGTGCGCTATGTGCGTAACATCACCGATGTGGGACATTTGGAAAACGATGCGGACGAAGGGGAAGACAAGGTGGCCAAGAAAGCCCGTCTGGAACAGTTGGAGCCCATGGAAGTGGTGCAGTATTATCTGAACCGTTATCACAAGGCCATGGAAGCCTTGAATGTGCTTTCACCGAGCATCGAACCGCATGCTTCGGGACATATCATCGAACAGATAGAGTTCGTGCAGAAGATACTCGACGCAGGTTATGCCTATGAAAGCGAAGGTTCGGTGTATTTTGATGTGGAAAAATACAGCAAGGACCATCATTACGGGGTGCTGTCGGGACGCAACATCGATGACATGCTCGAAAATACACGCGAGTTGGACGGCCAGTCGGAAAAACGTCGCGGCGCCGATTTCGCCTTGTGGAAAAAGGCGGCTCCCGAGCACATCATGCGCTGGAATTCGCCGTGGAGCGTGGGTTTCCCCGGATGGCATCTGGAATGTTCGGCCATGGGCACGAAATACCTGGGAGAAGAGTTTGACATTCACGGGGGAGGCATGGACCTGATATTCCCGCATCACGAGGCTGAGATAGCGCAGTCGTGTGCGGGCTTGGGCCACGACTCGGTGAAGTACTGGATGCACAACAACATGATTACCATCAACGGACAGAAAATGGGCAAATCGTTGGGCAACTTCATCACGCTCGACGAGTTCTTCACCGGCAACCACAAGTTACTGGCGCAGGCCTACAGTCCGATGACCATACGTTTCTTCATTTTGCAGGCCCACTATCGCAGCACGGTCGACTTCAGCAACGAGGCTTTGCAGGCTTCGGAAAAGGGATTGGAACGCCTGCTCGAAGGTTATGCCCGCTTGCAGAAACTGCATGCCGGCAAGCAGTCGACGGTGGAAACGGCCGGTCTGCGCGAAAAGTGTGAAGAAGCCATGTGCGATGACCTGAACACGCCTGTCGTTATTTCCCATTTGTTTGAGGCCCTGAAAGCCATTAACCTGGTGCACGATGGCAAGGAAACCATTTCGCAGGCCGACCTGGACGAACTGCAGTCGGTGTTCAGACTGTTTGTGGAAGAGGTGCTCGGCTTGCAGACCGGCGAAAGCTCGGCATCGGGCCTGGAAGCCTACAAGAAGGCGGTTGACCTGCTGCTGAACATCCGCATGGATGCCAAACGCAATAAAGACTGGGCTACCAGCGACAAGATACGCAATGAACTTACCGCACTCGGGTTCGATATCAAGGACACGAAAGACGGATTTGAATGGAAATTATAAGGAAGCTTTATTGACTGACATTCGATAGCAGGAAATCGTATGAAATTGTTCCGCTTTGTTCGCATCAGAACGTTTTTTGTTCAGTTGTTTTTGTGTGCAAGTCTTGTGCTTGTTGCACAGAGTGCGGATGTTGCCGCCTATTACGAACCGGCCGGCGGAAAAGCCGATGCGGAACTGAAAACCGCCTTGCATGAAATTGTGAAAGTTCACAAGAAATTGAATTACAGTGCGGTTGCTTACGATTTTTTTGAAAGGTATGATTTGACGCCCGAAGGGTATATTTGGGACATGTATGCCGAACCCCGGCATACAAGATGGAGCGGCAGCGGCATGAACCGCGAACATAATCTGCCCAAAAGCTGGTTCGGCATATCGGGCGGAAGCGAGAACAAGGAAGCCATTGGCTGCGATTATCACAATCTGTATCCATCCGATGCCAAGGCCAACTCGGCCAAGAGCAATTATCCTTTGGGTGAAACGGGTGGGGAAAGGTTCAACAACGGCATTTCCAAAGTGGGGAAAAATACATATCCCGGTTACTCGGATATCGTGTTTGAGCCTGCAGATGAGTACAAAGGCGATTTTGCCCGTTGCTATATGTATATGGTCACCTGTTATGAGGATTACGCTACCCGCTGGACGGCTCTCGGGGTTACGAGTATGCTCTCCAACACGACCTATCCTACCTTCAGCAAATATGCCGTGAACCTGTTGATGGAATGGCACAGGGAAGATCCGGTAAGCAAAAAGGAGACCGACCGCAATGACAATGTGTATGCCATTCAAGGCAACCGAAACCCGTTTGTGGATTATCCCGAGCTGGCCGAATTCATTTGGGGCGACAAGAAAGGGGTGCAGTGGGAACCCAGTGTGGACTATCGTGATTTCACGGTGACGCGACAAGGCAATCTGTTGCTGGTAGAGGTCAGCACCCGCTCGGATGAGGAGGTGCATTATGAAATATACGGCGTCAACGGCATGAAGATGCAGTCGGGCACATTGGCTTCGGACAAGACCATCTCCATTGACCGTCTTGCCTCGGGCATGTATGTGCTGGCGGTGTATGCGGCCGACCGGCGTCATGTGGCCCGGTTTGCAAAATGACGTGGCGGAAAACCTTATGTCGGTGATTCATAGAACCTGCCTGATAAAAAAAGGATGATGGATAGTTTGGAAGGACGTATAATTCCCGAATGGATTGAAACGCTGTCGGAGGACGAGGTTTTTGTTTTTGGCAGCAACCTCGAAGGCATGCACGGCGGGGGTGCTGCCCGTATGGCCTATGAAAGGTTCGGTGCGGTGTGGGGACGAGGTGTGGGCCGGCAAGGACAATGTTATGCCATCCCGACCATGCACGGTGGTTTGGACGTCATCAAACCCTATGTGGATGATTTTGTTGAATATGCGCGCTGTCATCCGGAAAACCGTTTCCTGCTTACACGGGTGGGATGTGGCATTGCCGGGTTTGCCGATAGGGAAATGGCGCCCTTGTTTGCTGCTGTATTGGACTTGCCCAACGTGTATGTGCCGCGCGAATGGCTGGCGTTTCTTGTGCCGCAGGGTTGTCAGAAAGCAGATGCCGGCCAGGCAAAGCTTGATGCCTGAATCGGCAGATTGTTGTAGCGGTATTTCCTGTATGGGCTTTTCTGTGGCCCGAATTGTTTTTTCAGTTTGTCCCGATGGCTTGCAATACCTGTAGGGCGTGTTCTTTTGTCTTTATCTCCTTGGGCGGAAACACGCGAGTGATAATGCCTTCTTCGTTAATCAGGAACGTGGTGCGCAACATGCCCATGTAGGTTTTCCCATATAGTTTTTTCTCTCCCCATGTGCCGAACTGTTCCGACAGGCGTGTGTCGGTGTCGGCTATCAGGTTGAACGGTAGTTCCTGTTTTGCTATGAATTTCTGATGCGAAGTTTCGCTGTCGGTACTTACTCCCAGAACTTCCCAACCTTGTTTCTTCAGTACTTCGTATTCGTCCCGGAAACTGCAGGCTTCTGCCGTGCAGCCGGAGGTGTTGTCCTTCGGATAGAAGTATAATACCAGCTTCTTTCCTGCAAAGTCGGACCAGCGCACTTCATTGCCGTTTTGGTCCTTACCCAGTACTTCGGGTATTCTGTCTCCTTGTTGTAATGCCATAGAATGTGTATTTTATAAACCAGATGAGCGGTTTGGGTTAAATGTTGCGACAAAAATAACGCTTGTGTATCGGCTGCCATAGCATGAAATCTTAAAAAAACAAAAATGAATATGAATATATGAACATGTATTCATATATTTGCGTTGTAATTGACAAACGGACTAAATGATGGAGTTGATGAAAATGGAGAAAGCGGCTTATACGCTTCGTGCCATATCGCACGAGACACGCTTGTGTATCATTTCGTTGCTTTCGCGGCAGGAGGAAATGAGCGTGAGCCAAATGGTGGAAAGTCTGCATTGCGAGCAGTCGTTGTTGTCGCACCATTTGACGGATATGCGCGCCAAGGGAATTCTGAATGCACGGAAAGAGGGAAAAAGCTGCTATTATTCCTTGCGCAACAAGCAGATTGTACAGATTATCCATTGCATTGAAAGTTGCAATTGCTTTTAAAACGGCATTTTACAGGTAAAACAATTAAACGGACTAAAATAAAAATTATGAGAAAGTTATTCTTGGCAAACGTATTACTCGTATTAATCACTTTCGGTGCTTGTGCCGGAGAAAACAAAGAAACAAAACAAAACAATAAAAAAGAAGAAAAAGTTATGGGAACAATACACTTGACAAAGGCAGAATTTCTGACCAAAGTGGCAAACTATGAAGCCAATCCAACCGAATGGAAGTATTTGGGTGACAAACCTTGTATCATCGATTTCTATGCATCGTGGTGCGGGCCGTGCAAAATGATAGCTCCGGTTCTGGAGGAACTGGCGCAGGAATATGCGGGCGAAATTTACATTTACAAGATAGACACGGAAAAAGAACAGGAACTGGCGGCAGCATTCGGCATTCGCAGCATTCCGACCTTGCTGTTCTGCCCCATGGGAGAGGCTCCGCAAATGGCTCAGGGTGCCATGCCTAAAGAATCGTTCAAGCAGGCCATAGATGAAGTGCTGCTGAAGAAGAAAGCATCAAAATAATAGCTGAAAGAGTAAATAAAAGTGCATGAAACAAAAGACGGGGTTGTGAATCACAACCCCGTCTTTTGTTTTCTCAACCGGTGTGTCAGATGCTTTTTACCAGTTCTTTCATGATAAGGGTCATGAGCGGTTGCGCATCATTCCCTATTTTCTGCACTTCTTCGTGCGACACTTCAACTATTTTTCCCTCTACGCCGAGGTCTGTAATGATGGATATGCCGAATACCTTCATGTCGGCATGGTTGGCGACAATGACTTCGGGCACGGTGCTCATGCCAACGGCATCTCCGCCGATGATGCGGAAGTATTTGTATTCGGATGGAGTTTCAAATGTAGGACCGCTTGTGCCCACATAGACACCTTCAACGACACGGATTTTGTGTGTGGCGGCAATGTCTTTTGCCTTGGCGATAAGGTCTTTCGAGTAGGCTTCGCTCATGTCGGGGAAACGTGGCCCCATGGCCGGGTCGTTCTTTCCGCGCAACGGATGTTCCGGGAACAGGTTGATGTGATCGCGTATAATCATGAGGTCGCCTATTTCGAAATCGGGATTCATGCCGCCCGAAGCGTTCGAAACCAGCAGGTATTCAATGCCCAGTTCTTTCATGACCCGTACCGGAAATGTCACCTGTTTCATGTCATACCCTTCGTAGTAATGAAAGCGTCCCTGCATGGCAAGTACATCGATGCCGCCCAGTTTTCCGACAATCAGTTTGCCACTGTGTCCTTCAACGGTGGAAACTGGGAAGTTGGGGATGGTTTCGTAGGGTATTTCCGTCTTGTAGGTCAGTTCGGTTACCAGGTTTCCCAGTCCGGTTCCCAGAATAATGCCTATCCGGGGTTGTGTCGGCATTTTCTTCCGCAGGAAGTCAGCCGTTTCCTGAATTTTCTTTAACATAATAGTTTATCTTTTGAGTGAATACAATGTCTTCGTTGTTTAGAAAAAACACTTCAACGGGCAATGCATAGGTCACCTTTTTCAGTGCGTCGGGATAATTGGCAGAAAGCAGCCTTGCCGCGTCCTTTTCTGTAACAACAATTATCTTTTCACGAAAGTTCATGGCGACGAATTTTTTCTGTATGGTTTCGAAGTCATGGGGTGTAAATCTGTGGTGGTCGGGGAAGAAGAGGGTCTCGACACATGCCGCGTGCGGGCGCAGATGTCCGACAATGGCTTGTGGCGACACAATGCCAGCCACGAGCAATATGCCGGTGTCGCCCGAAGGAGTGAAGGTCGCGTTTGCACCCGGGAACACGGCTTGCAGCGGTTTATAGCGCAGTGACGAGAAGAAAACCTGTTGCCCGATGTGCGGGGCTATTTCCGTGCGTATCCGGTTCATTTCGTCAGCCGTAAGGTCGGGAGGGCATTTGCTCACCACAATGAGGTCGGCACGACGGCTGCCTTTCCGTCGTTCGCGCAGGCGTCCTGCCGGCAGCAGGAAATCGCGTGTGTAGAGACGGGCATAGTCTGTCAGCAGGATGGAGAGCCCCGGCCGGATGTGCCGGTGTTGGAAAGCATCGTCCAGAACGACCGCTTTCAAGTCGGGAAATCGCACCGTGAGTTCATGCACTCCATGTACCCGCTGTTCGTCCACGGCAACAACCACATTCGGATATTTGCGGTGTATCTGATAGGGTTCGTCGCCTATGGTGGCGGCATCCGTTTCCTGTCCGGCCAGTTGGAATCCCTTGGTGAGCCGTTTGTAGCCGCGGCTGAGTACGGCTATCCGTCCCTGTTGTTGTAATGCCGACAGCACGTATTCGGTGTGCGGGGTCTTTCCGGTGCCCCCCACGGTCAGGTTGCCGATGCAGATAGTCGGCACGTCCACTTCGGTGGAGCGCAGCACTCCTTTGTCGAACAGGAAATTCCTTATTCCGGTAATCAGCCCATACAGCAGGGCAAAGGGGAAAAGCAGGATACGGCGCATATCTATACTTGTCGTTAGAAGGTTGTTTGAAATTTCCGTTTTACGGCACCGGGTCGTAGCCGCTTCCGCCCCACGGGTGGCAGCGGGCAATGCGTTTCACGGCGAGCCATCCGCCTTTCAGCACTCCGTGTTTCTTGATGGCTTCAATGGCATATTGCGAACAGGTTGGCGTGTAACGGCAACGGGGAGGTATGAACGGTGAAATGCAGATGCGATAGATGTATATCGGCAGCAGCACTATGAATTCGATGACCCTTTTCATGCCGTTTCTGCTTTTTCCTGTATGAGTTGGAGGGCTTTGATCATTTTCTTCTCTATGTAGGCATATTCCAGCTCCTCGTCGGATATGTATTGGAAGGCAATGTAAGCCCCGTGTCCATTGGTATGCAGGCGGTCGTACAGCGTTTGCTTGTTCTGCCTGTAGGCTTCGCGCATGCGCCGTTTGAGCCGGTTTCTCTTTACCGCCCGTTTGAAGCGTTTCTTGGGCACGCTTACCATGACCCGAACCGACGGTTCAACCGGATTTCCCGGCATGAGCAGGCAAGTCACCCGCAGCGGATAGACGATGAATGATGTCCCTTCGGCGAACAGGCGTCCGATGGCTTTCTTTCCATACAAATGTTCCGGTTTGGCGAATGAATGTTGCGTCATGTCGATGAAAAAAATATCCCAAAAGTAAGGAAAATGTCCGATACTTTTGGGATGGTATGTTGTTTTTTGGAAGAAAGGCTTATTTTTTTGCTTTCTTGCAGTTTTCTTTCAGGAAGTTGTCCAGTGCCATGGTCATGGATGGAACGCCCGGTTTCGGGGCTTCGAGGTCAAGACGCAGGCCTGCGTCGCGCACGGCTTGTGCCGTGGTCGGGCCGAATGTGCCGATTTGTATTTCCTTCTGGTCAAAATCGGGGAAGTTCTTCAGCAACGAGTCGATGCCCGCCGGGCTGAAAAACAGCAGCATGTCGTAGTCGAACGGTTCGTCGGGCGCGAAGTCGTTGCTCACCGTGCGGTACATGATGGCCTTGTCGAATTTGATTTTCGAACCTTCAAGGGCTTTCAGCGTTTCTTCGTTTTGTACTTCCGAGGTAACGAAAAGATATTTTTCATCGGCATGCTTGTTCAATACCGTAATCAATTCGGGCAATTTGCCGGTAGCCGAGAAGAAAACCTTACGTTTGCGGTACTGTATGTAACGTTGCAGGTACAGCGCAACCGTTTCGGAAATGCAGAAATATTTCATGGTTTCCGGCACGGTCACCCGCAGTTCTTCGCACAGGCGGAAAAAGTGGTCTATGCCGTGGCGCGAGTTGAAGATAATCGCGGAATAATCCAGAATGTTGATTCGTTGGGTCCTGAATTCTTTTGCGGAAATGGGGTCTACCTTGATGAAAGGACGGAATTCAATCTTTACGTTGTACTTGTCACTAATGTCGTAGTAAGGTGACTTTTCTGTGCTCGGTTTGGGTTGAGACACCAGTATTTTTTTGAGTTTCAATGTAATAAAAACTTTAAATTAAACAATTACACCAACTTTCGATAGCTCAGAAACAATGCCGCAAGCGGTAAAATTTCGAGGGTGCAAAGGTACAACAATATGTAAAGAAAATCTAATAATTTGGAGTAAAATATCTGAAATAACTTTAAAATGACCGCAGTAGCCGCCAGAAGGCATGCTATTATGCTTGCGGTTTGTGCAATCTGAGCGATAGGCGGAATGGCATAGATGCGAATGACGAGCAAGGGGAACAGCACCATGCCTAAGATGGACACAATGTTGTAGTAGCTGCTGAAGCACAACTGGCGGATTCTTTCGTCAAAAAAAGTGTAGGACAGCAGCCGCATGAAAATATTTTTCTGCAAGAAGAAGACAAGGGTAAGTGCCAGGAAATGCAGGTATCGGACGAATTCGAAATGTCCGCTTTCGGGGCGGAACATGCTTGTATAGGCATACAGGCCGATGGTGCCGAACGAGAATATTATGTAGAGCACACGCAGGCGCGAGTCGTAGCCTTCGGGGTTGCTGAACAGGCTGGAGCGTTCCTTGACACGCCACAGCGAAGGCAGTTCCTCCGTAACCAGGCTGGGGTAGGCCCGCAGTGCAATGACCAGCAGGAAAAAAAGTCCCGACAGCGTGATGAACACCCAGCTTTCGGTTTGCGGAAGCGACGGTAACGGCAGGCACTCAAGGGCGGTTTCCATAGGGTTGTTGTATAATTTGTTGGTTTAATAAGTCAGGAGTCGGATTTTCAGACTCCACTTTCATTGTTCTGCACTTTCAAATGGCTGCGAATTTGCGGTAGCCGGTGTCCCATGCCGTAGCGTGTTCGATGGCCGGCAATACTTCCTCGGCCGACTCCACAACAGTCCACATGTCGCGGTGCCGTTCGCGCATGAAATGTTTCTCCACGGCCCGGTCAAGCATCTGCAGCAGGGGCGTGTAGTAGTTGTCGGCGTTGACAATGATGATGGGTTGTGTCACCAGTCCCAGCTGTTTCCAGGTTATTATTTCCATGAGTTCCTCCAGCGTGCCGCAGCCACCCGGCAGGGCGACGAAGGCATCGGCCATTCCCGCCATTTTTTGTTTGCGTTCGTGCATGTCGGTTGTAATCAGCAGTTCCGAAAGGCCCTCCATGTGCCAGTTTTCCTCGTACATGAATCGGGGTATGACCCCCACCACACGTCCGCCGGCACGCAAGGCGCTTTGTGCCAGTTCGCCCATGAGTCCGAGCGAGCCGCCGCCATACACCAGGGTGTCGCCGTTTTGTGCCAGCATACGCCCCAGGTCGGATGCCGTGCGGAAAAAGATTTCGTCCACTTGGGTGCTCGACCCGCAATAAACACAAATTGTCTGCATAGCTTGAAATGTCATTTTGTACAAAACGGTGCAAAGATAGTGAAAGGTGAGAGTAATGGCAACAAACTTGTTTGATTGACATTACCGAACCGCCTCCTGTCTTGTCAAAAGATAATGAAAGTCATGGCTTGTGAATGTGCTTGCAACAAGGAATGTTTTGTGTTTTTACCGCATAAATTCTACGACCCACCATAGTGAGTTGTATAACCCACCATGGTGAGTTATATAACCCACGGTCGTGGGTCGTACAACCCACTATGGTGGGTCGTAGAATATTGCCTGCTGAATTGCAAAACCGTTGGGCATGGTATGGCAAATGAATACTCGCGGGCGGGTGTTGCTCCGACCCGTTTCCGGCTGTGCCGGTATGTCTTGCTCCGGATGCCGGTAATAAAGGTAGACATGTCAGTAATTTGGTTTATGGAGGCAAACGGTTTTGTGTCTATTTTTGTCAAACGGAACGGAAAGGACAATTTCTGTGTGTTTGCTTGCCGGTTGTTTGCCCATGTTTGTTATATTTGCAATCTGTTTGAGTAGAAGACATTAATCATCAATTGTTTTATATACATGTTACGTAAAATAAGAATTGTGTTGGCAATGGTGTTTTTCATCTGCATCACATTGCTGTTTCTCGATTTCACAGGCACGTTGCACGGATGGCTCGGCTGGATGGCGAAACTTCAGTTTCTGCCGGCGGTGCTGGCGTTGAATGTGGGGGTGGTTGTGTTGCTGGTTGCCTTGACCTTGCTTTTCGGGCGGGTGTACTGCTCGGTCATTTGTCCGCTGGGCGTGTTTCAGGATGTGGTGTCGTGGTTGAGCGGAAAAAGGAAAAAGAAGAAATACCGTTTTTCCTATACTCCTGAAAAACGTTGGTTGCGCTATGGCGTGTTTGTGCTTTTTGTCGTGGCACTCATAGCCGGTGTGGGTTCGTTTGTAGCCCTGCTGGCCCCTTACAGTGCCTACGGACGTATGGTGCAGAACCTTTTCGCTCCGTTGTATGGCTGGGCAAACAACGTGTTGGCCTATGCGGCCGAACGGGCGGAGAGCTATGCGTTTTACGAAACGGATGTGTGGATGCGCAGCCTGCCCACGTTTGTCGTTGCCGCACTGACGCTGGTGTTGCTTGTGGTGTTGGCCTGGCGTGGCGGACGTACGTATTGCAACAGTGTGTGTCCGGTGGGCACGTTGTTGGGATTCCTGTCGCGCTTTGCCTGGTTCCGTCCGGTGATTGATACGGAAAAATGCACTTCGTGCAGGCTTTGTGAGCGGAAGTGCAAGGCCTCGTGCATTGATGTGGCTTCGCACACGGTGGATTACAGCCGGTGTGTAGCGTGCATGGACTGTGTGGACACGTGCAGGCATGGGGCCGTGAAATATGTACATGCGAAACCGGCCGGGGCGGTTGTGGCAGCTGCAGACAAGGATGGGAACCGGCCGGCCGATGCAATGCGGCGCAGTTTCCTGACCGGAGCCGGTGTGGCTGTGAGCATGGCGGCCATGAAGGCGCAGGAGAAAAAAGTGGATGGCGGCTTGGCCGTGATACTCGACAAGAAAGCACCCCGGCGTGCGACTCCTATTGTGCCTCCGGGTGCACAAAGTCTGCGTCACATGGCACAGCACTGCACGGCTTGTCAGCTTTGCGTGTCGGTGTGCCCCACGGGGGTGCTGCGTCCGTCGACCGACCTGAAAACCCTGATGCAGCCGGAGTCATCCTACGAACGGGGATATTGCCGTCCCGAGTGTACGAAGTGTTCGGAAGTGTGTCCGGCCGGAGCCATACTGAAAATAACACCCGCCGACAAGTCGGCCATTCAAATAGGTCATGCCGTGTGGGTGAAGGAAAACTGCATACCGCTGACCGATGGAGTAGAATGTGGCAACTGTGCCCGTCATTGTCCCACGGAGGCCATAACCATGGTGCTTTCCAATCCGGCCGACGACCGTTCGCCGAAAATCCCGGTGGTCGACACGGAACGTTGCATTGGGTGTGGAGCCTGCGAAAACCTTTGTCCGTCGCGTCCGTTCAGTGCCATTTACGTAGAAGGACACGAAAGGCACCGGATGATATAGCAGCCAGCTCGCAGACCCTTCAATTGTTAACTTGTCACTGATAACTCGTCACTCGTAACAGAACCGATATATGGAAAGAGAAAATAAAGATATGAACCGGCGCGAGTTCCTCAAGATAGTGGGAATTACCGCCGCTACAGGAACTGCCGCTTTTGCAGGCTGTGCTCCGGACGAGAACCGTGCTTCCGGTCGGCATGCCGCACAGGGCGATATTCCGAAAGATTTGATGACGCTTCGTGTCAACAACAAGAAAGGCGACAAGGTGTCGTTGCTCGGTTATGGCATGATGCGTCTGCCGACGGTTCCTGCGGCCGATGGCAAAGGCGACATTATTGACCAGGATGCGGTGAACCGCTTGGTGGACTATGCTGTGGCACACGGTGTGAACTATTTTGACACGTCGCCCGTGTATGTGCAGGGTTGGTCGGAAAAGTCGACCGGTATAGCCCTGAAGCGTTATCCGCGCGAAAAGTACTTCGTCGCCACCAAATTGTCCAATTTCTCAAACTACACGCGCGAAAACTCCATTGCCATGTATCGCAAGTCGTTTGAGGAACTTCAGGTGGATTACATCGACTATTATCTGTTGCATTCCATTGGCAACGGCGGCATAGAAACCTTCCGTGCCCGCTATATAGACAACGGCATGATTGATTTTCTGCTGGAGGAAAGACGTGCCGGCCGCATACGCAACCTCGGCTTTTCGTTTCATGGCACCAAGGAGGTGTTTGACGAGGTGCTGGCCATGGACGACCAGGTGCATTGGGACTTTGTGCAGATACAGCTCAACTATGTGGACTGGCGTCATGCGTCGGGCTTCAATGTCAATGCCGATTATCTGTACACCGAACTGCAGAAGCGCAACATACAGGCTGTCATTATGGAGCCGCTTTTGGGCGGGCGTCTGTCGCGGGTGCCCGAACACATTGCAGCCCGTCTGTTGCAACGCCGGCCTGAAACAAGTGTCGCTTCGTGGGCGTTCCGCTTTGCCGGTTCGCCCGAAGGGGTGCTGACCGTGCTTAGCGGCATGACCTATATGGAGCATTTGCAGGACAATCTGCGCACCTATTCGCCGCTTTTGCCGCTAAGTGATGAAGAAAAAGACTTTCTGGAAGAAACGGCCCAACTGATGTTGGAGTATCCGACCATTCCGTGCAACGACTGCAAGTATTGCATGCCTTGCCCCTATGGCATTGACATACCGGCCGTGCTGTTGCACTACAACAAGTGCGTGAATGAGGGTAACATTGCCACTTCTTCACAAAACGAAAACTATCGTCGGGCACGACGTGCATTCCTGGTGGGATATGACCGCAGTGTGCCTCGTTTGCGGCAGGCCGACCACTGCATTGGTTGCGGACAATGCAACAGCCACTGCCCGCAAAGCATCGACATTCCGAAAGAAATGCAACGCATTGACCGCTTTGTGGAGCAGTTGAAGCAAAACACGTTGTAAACGTTTATGGAAGAACTGATACGCATGCTCCGCAGCGAAGGCTGTTCGCTGGTTGTGTCGAACGGCGGCACGGTCCGCACTTTTTGGGGATGGGGAGTGTCCGACCTGCACCGTCTGTGGCGCGAGGAGCCTGAGTTTCTGCAAGGGGCCTCGCTGGCCGACAAGGTGGTGGGCAAGGGAGCCGCGGCCCTGATGATTGTGGGGGGAGTGAAGGAAGTCTTTGCCGGGGTTGTCAGCGAACCGGCACTTGGGCTGTTCAGGCAAAGTGCCGTAAAGGTGAGCTATGACGTCAAGACGGCGGGCATCAACAACCGAAGTAATACCGGCCGTTGTCCGTTGGAGACGCTTTGCGGACCTTGTGCAACGGTCGAGGACTGCCTGCCGCTGATAGACCGTTTTGTGCAAGGCTTGCGCCAACAGGACGGACGTTTTGAAGGATAGAAAGAAAATAATTTAGATAAAAGAAACCTATGCAAACAACATTGAAACTTTATTCGCTGGACTACAGTCATGCGAAGACTTATTGGGTGGCCGCTCTTTTTGTGGCGGGCAATATTGTGTTTCCGCAACTTTGTCATTTGGTGCATTTGGGTGGGCCTACCTGGTTGCCTATTTACTTCTTTACACTTATAGGTGCGTACAAATATGGCTGGAAGGCCGGTTTGCTCACGGCGGTTGTTTCTCCGCTGGTCAATTCGCTGCTTTTTGCCATGCCTGCATGGTCGGCACTTCCGGCCATCATGCTGAAATCGGTGCTGCTGGCACTGTTTGCCGGTTGGACGGCATCCCGTTTTCAAAGGGCTTCGCTTGTGTTGCTGCTGGCTGTGGTACTGGCTTATCAGGTTGCCGGCACGTTGGGCGAATGGCTGTTGTCGGGCAGTCTGTATGCAGCGACGCAGGATTTCCGCATAGGCATTCCCGGTATGCTGGTACAGATTTTGGGCGGCTGGCTGCTGCTGAACGGCTTCGGTCGTGTGAAGGACTTGTTGAGATAAGAGCGAATATGTTTCCGATCCGGATAGGGCGGAAACTGAATGGACGTAAAGCGGTGCGGAAAAGACCTGTCTTCTGATGTGGTCTTTCCTGCACCGCTTTCTTATAAGGGGAAAACTATTCCGATTTCTTGTAACTCAGCACGGCCCATACGTTGAAGAAAAGCAGCATGGTCGTGAGGGCTATGATGTCGGGCAACAGATCCATGAAGCCGCTTCCTTTCAGATAAATGCAGTTGAGTGCGTTTACCATGTACTTGGTCGGTGTAAGTGCGGCTATGGCCTGCGCCCAGTCGGGCATGCTGTTGACGGGAGTCAGCAGTCCGCACAGCATGATGAATATCATGACGAAAAAGAACATGACGAACACGGCCTGCTGCATGGTGGATGACTTGTTGGAGATGACCAGACCGAAGCCGGTCATGGTGAATATGAATATAATGGAGAAGAAATACAGCAACCCTACGCTGCCCGCTGGAACCAGACCGTAGATGAGCCAGGCAAACAGAAATCCGAGCGACAAGGTCACCACCCCGATAATCCAGAAAGGTATCAGTTTGGCAAAAATGAATGAGGTGCGGCTGATGGGGGTTACGTTCAGCTGTTCGATGGTGCCCTGTTCCTTTTCCGTGACAATGTTGAGTGCCGGCAGAAAACCGCACAGCACAATGGCGGTAATCATAATCAGACCCGGTATCATGGAAAACTTGTAGTCAAGCGTCGGGTTGAACAGGTTAATGGTGTTCAGTTCGATGGCGGGTCTGTTGTTGCCGTCGGCCGTGGGATGTGCTGCCTGTTGTTCTTCCATGAACATTTGGCAAAACGTATTGATGTATGATTGCCCCATGACCCCCTTGATGCTGTTTACTGCATTGATGGATACCTGTACAGGCACATTCCAGCCATTGATGAAGTCACTTTCGAATCCGCTTGGTATTTCAAGCACCATATCGGCCGTACCTACTTCTACGGCATGGATGCCTTCCCGGTAGTTGTAGCTTGTTCCTACCAGACGGAAATAGCTTGAGTTACTTAGTTTTTCGATGAACTGCTCCGACAGGGGGGAATGATCGTTGTCAACCACTGTCAGGCGAATGTTCTTGATGTCCATGGTGGCGGCCCACGGCATGACCAGTATGACCATCAGGGGAAATACCACTGTCAGCACCAGCATAATCTTGTTCCGGATCAGTTGCTTGAATTCTTTTTCCAATAAAAATCTCAGTGTCATGATTGTCTATGCGTTCGTTTATCCTTTGACTTGTTTGTATGGTGTCACATTACTCCAACCTGTTTTTGAACTTTTTCATGCTTATCGTGAGCAGGACGATGGCCATGCCCACCAGTATGATGGTTTCTTTCAAGGCCGACATGGCCGGCAGTCCGGCAATCATCAATTTGCGCACAGCCGAAATGTACCATGTGGCCGGCAGTATGTTGGAGAGGAACTGGAGCAGTTTAGGCATACTCTCAATGGGGAACAGCATGCCCGAGAGCAGCATGGTCGGTACCATCAGCAGCATGGCCGAAACCATCATGGCAATGATCTGCCGTTCGGCGACCGTGGATATGAGCAGTCCGAGTGCCAGCGATGTGAATATGTAGACCAGCGAAACGAAAATGAGTGCAACCATACTGCCTTCGACCGGTACTTTCAGCACAAAGATGGCCAGCAGCAGGATGGTGAGCAGGTTGATGCATGAGAGCACAAAATAGGGAGTCATTTTTGACAATATGATGTAAATGGGCTTTACGGGCGATACAAGCAACACTTCCATGGTGCCGGTTTCTTTTTCGCGCACAATGGCAATGGAGGTCATCATGGCACAGATGAGCATCAGTATCAGTCCCATGATACCGGGCACAAAGTTGTAGGACGATTTCATTTGGGGGTTGTAGAGCATAATGACATTCGGAGTAATGCCGGCCATGTTCCCCTCGGGCATCTGTTCCTGAAAGTATTGTCCGATGACGGCACTGATGTAGGCCTCGTAGCTCTGTGCCATGTTGGTGTTGCTGGCATCGGCCACAATCTGTATCTGTGCTCCATCCGGAGTGAAAATGTGATTGGAAAAGTCCTGTCCGAACACCAGTACAGCATCGGCTTCACTTGAACGCATGACCCGGTCTATGTCGGAAGGGGTGTCGAGGTAGCCTATGATGGTAAAATATTCGCTGGCATCCAGGCGTTGGGCTATTTGTCTTACGGTATGGTCGGGGCCGGACGAAAGTATGGCTATATTGATGTTCCGTACTTCGGTAGACAATGCAAAACCGAACAGTATAATCAGCACGACCGGCATGCCCAACAATATCAGCATGGTCCGTCGGTCACGGAGTATGTGATAAAACTCTTTACGTATGAATGCCTGAAACTCTTTCATCTTATTTGAAAGTTGAAAATTGAAAATGGAAAGTTGAAAATGTGCTCTTGTCCGTAGTTTATTCCTGCTTTAATTTTTCTTTCGTTGTTTTCGCTATGCGTGCAAGCAATCTGATTAATTCGTCGCATTCCTCTTTCATAGTTGAATAAATATGTTCTCGCAAGTAGTCGCTGTCATGCAAAAGCATGAGCCAGCATCCTGTTTCATTGGCCTCTTTCAAAACCACGCTCATTCGCTTCTTTCCGCTTTTCTTGCCAGTCGCCGGAATACCTGGTCCATGGATTGGGCATTGAACCGTTGTTTGAGACGTGAAGGAGTGTCAAGGGCATCGATACGTCCATCGACCATGATGGAGACTCGGTTGCAATATTCGGCTTCATCCATGTAATGGGTAGTGACAAAAACAGTGATGCCGCGGTCGGCCGCTTCGTAAATCATTTCCCAAAACTGTCGCCGGGTTTCCGGGTCCACTCCTCCGGTCGGTTCGTCCAGAAAAACGATTTTCGGTTCATGGAATATGGAAACAGAGAATGCCAGCTTTTGTTTCCAACCGAGAGGCAGGGAGCGGACCAGTGCATTGCGTTCTTTCGTGAAGTGCAGCTTGTCCAACAGCAAGTTGGTCTTTCGTTCTATTTCGTCCGTTTTCATGCCGTATATGCCGGCATACAGGCGGATGTTTTCCCATACTTTGAGGTCTTCGTACAGCGAAAACTTCTGGCTCATGTAGCCAATGCGTTTCTTGATGTCTTCCTGCTGTGTGGCAATGTCGAAACCGGCCACATTGCCCACGCCCGAAGTCGGTATACTCAAGCCGCACAGCATGCGCATGGCTGTAGTCTTGCCGGCTCCGTTCGCTCCCAGGAAACCGAAAATTTCTCCCTTGTGCACATCGAAGGATATGTGGTCGACAGCGGTGAATGTGCCGAATTGCTTGGTTAACTCTTTTGTATATATGACAACGTCGTCCATCAGTGAACAAATAAATAACGGTTATGACTTTTTATTTTCTTGCCAGATACATGTAACAGTCTTCTATTGTAGCCTCGATACGTTTTATTTCGGGTTCGTGTCCTTTGGCTCGCAAGTATTGTGTCAGTTTCTCCGGATCAAAGTCGTTTGTCCGGGCGGTGAAATGATGATACTCGCCGGATACATAACAGTTGTCTGTTTCCGGATATTCGCGCAGGTCATTCAGCAGACGGTACATTTGTCCGCTTTTGGCGGCCCATAGCGGCACTTTGAAATCGGCGACAATATTGTCGGGAGTGTTGATGCTCATGAAGCGTCCGTCCTTTATCAGGGCGATGCGGTCGCACAGCCGGGCTTCATCCATATAGGGTGTGGAAACTATCATGGTGATACCCTCTGTCTTGAGCCGTTTCAGCATTTCCCAGAATTCCTTGCGTGAAACCGGGTCTACTCCGGTAGTAGGCTCGTCCAGAAAAAGCACATCGGGCTTGTGTATCAGTGCGCAGCACAAGGCCAGCTTTTGTTTCATGCCTCCCGACAGTTTGCCTGCCCGGCGGGTCTTGAACGGTTCTATCTGTTTGTATATGTCGGCTATCAGATGGTAGTTCTCTTCGATGGTTGTACCGAAAACCGAAGCAAAGAAACTCAGGTTTTCTTCCACGCTCATGTCCTGATACAGAGAGAAACGTCCGGGCATGTATCCTACCCGCCGGCGTATTTCCTTGTATTCTTTCACCACGTCAAATCCTCCTACCAGACATGATCCGCTGTCGGGCAGAATCAGTGTGGTCATGATGCGGAAAAGCGAAGTCTTTCCGGCTCCGTCGGGTCCTATGATGCCGAATATTTCTCCGGGTTTGGCTTCAAAACTGATGCCTTGAAGTGCCTGTACGTTTCCGTAATGTTTCCGTATGTCGTTTGCAATGACTGGATTCATATAAATAAATGTAGCGAGAAGCGATTAGCGGGTAAGTCATACCTATATCCGTCATTCACAGCTCCGTTCTTAAAATTTCACTTCACCATACATGCCCAGTTTCAGGTATCCATCGTTTCTGACGGCTACTTTAATGGCATATACCATGTTGGCACGGTCATCGGATGTGGTAATGTTCTTGGGGGTGAATTCGCTTTTGTCCGATATCCATGTTATTTTACCATCATATGAGCGGTACTCTTTGTTGCCGAAGTCGGCACGTACTTGTACGGCTTGCCCCAACCGGATATCCGCCAGTTGCTGCGAAGTGACATAGGCTTTCAGATACACATGTTCCATGTCGGCCAGTTTGAATAGCGGTCGTCCGGCCGAAGTCAGTTCGCCGGTGTGTGCATATTGGGCCAATACCGTTCCGTTGATGGGTGCAGTGATGTGGCATTTGGCCAGCCTGTCGTTCAGTTGGGCTATTTGCGAGCGCATGGCAGTTGTTTGTGCGTCGGCACTTGTCTGGGCGTTTCCCAAAGCAATACGTTGGGCTGCGAGTTGCTTTTGCAACACAAGAATGGCTGAATTGATGTCGTCCAACTGCTTGGTGGTTGCCGCTTCGGCTTTCAGCAGATTTTCCACCCGCTGTTTTTCTTGCTGTTGTTTCTTCAGTTGTTCTTCCAACGGGGCCAGTTGAGATTCTATATTCGGTCGGCCGGCTTCCACTGCCAGTATGTTTGCTTCCAGCTGTTGCTTTTGCAGGAACAGTTGTACCGAGTCTATCAGTCCTATTGTCTGTCCTTGCGCGAGCGTTTCCCCTTCCGACACATCCAGTTTTAGTATGGCTCCCGCCACTTCGCTTGATACAACAATTTCATCCGCATCGAAAGTTCCGGTTGCATCATAATCGTTCAGGCTGTCCGAGCAGGAAGCAAATACCAGAGCAATACTCAGCATGCCGAAACCGATTCTCTTTCTGTATGTCCCGTATGTTCCTTTCATAAGTCGTTTGTCTGTTTTCATATCCATGTGTTTGTTATGCGTTGTTTGTTCTTTTATGTCTTTTGTTTTGTCCTTGATGGCGGTTGAAACTCCAGTTTATTCCTGATGGTCTCCGACGGTGTGCTTCAAGTCGTAGATGTCTTTCAGCAGTTCTATTTCATGGGTCACCTTGTTTTGCCGGGCCAGATTTTCGGCATGAATTTCGCGTAGAAGGTCGTTGACCGTAGTACTGCCGTTTTCTACACCGGCTGCTGCCCGTTCGCGAATGGCCGTACGCAGCCGTATGATTTCGTCATCCTGTTCCATGACGTTGTGCATGCGTTCTATGTTTATTTGTTCCTGCCTGCTTTTCAGGTTCATGTTGTATAGGAATGTTTCGCGTTGCAGCGCGAGCTGAGAACGGGCATTGTTGATTTTCGACAAATCGCTTTTCCGGTTGTAGAAGCCCGAGATGTTCCATTTCAGTTGAATGCCGGCTATGAAGTAAGGGGTCCACTCGTTGTGCATCATGGTGGAGAACATGTCAAGCCCCACGTTGGAGTATGCTCCTTGGAAGAATGCCCCTATCTGTGGTTTGATAGCCGCATCTACACCCCGTTTCTGTGCATCGAGCAGTTGCTGCTGTGCATCGAGAAATTTCAGTTCGGGCCGGTTGATTTGCAGTTCCGATGGCAATACGGACATGGCCGGTTTCAGAAATTCGGTGCTTTCGTTGATGTCCTGCCCCATCATGATGCCGAGCATGATGCGGTAGGCTTTGAGACTGGCATTGATTTCCGACTGTTGCTGCCGTGCCGACAGTATTTCCACCTGCAGTTTGTCCACATCGCTTTGGCCGGCGACGCCCAGTTCCACGCATGATTGTACAAGGGTCTTGTTGCGTTCCAGTTCGTTTATCATCAGGTCTACTTCCTTGCCTTTTTCCTGTAGAAGCAATGTGCCGAAATACAGTTGGTTCACCCGTTCGCGCAAGGAATACATTTCCGTTTCCCAATTCTGCTTGTCGGCTTCGCCTTGTGCTTTGGCTGCTTCGACCTGTGCTTTCACCGCCCCTCCGCCGTAAATGATTTGCTGTACTTCTATGGCTGCTTTGTACTGGTCTTTGGGTATGCCGTCATAGTTCATATCGGGCACATCGATGATTTGTCCTACAAGCGGATTGTCTTTCAGTTCTCCCATCATGTCCATGACTTCCTGGGGAATGGTAACCACGTCCGACTGATAGGTGGCTTGTGCCGACAAGGATATTTGTGGCAACCAGTTGCGTTTGGCGTTTGCTACGGTGAACTCGCTGGTTTTCTCTATCAGTCCACGCTGGCTTACGAGGGGGTAATTTTCTCTGGCCAGTTGCTGGCACTGTTCCAATGTCAGGGTTTGTGCTGCTAATGGTGTCAGCACGACGGAAACAATGAATGGAAACAAAAATTTTTTCTTCATATTCCTATAATAGTTGATAAATTCCAATTCCGGACTGAATGTTACTTCAGTGTTTGCAACATCCATTGCGGGATGAGGCCGGTACGTTCGTTCAACAGCTGCAGAACCTCCGTTTCTGACATCAAACCCACTTTGGTCCACATGGGCAGTATAATGTAGGGTACTACCGTCAGGGCAAAGAGGTTCAATATGTAGTGAAACGGATTGGTATCCGGTTGCCGGTCCGCCAGCTGCTTGGCGAACGTCGATTCCTTTATCTCGCGGGCGGGCAACACTTCGGCCATGCTTACATCCTGCTTTTGCAGTTCGCCGAACACGAACATGGGCAAGTTGCGGTCTTCTGCCACTACGTGACTCATGACTTTTACCACCGTATTTATTTTTTCCTCAAGCGGCGTGCTTTCATCCATCATGCTGGGCAGAATGGACCCGAACAGTTGCCGCACTTTCTTTTTCATGATGATGGAGAAAAGATTTTCCTTGCTCTTGAAATAATAGTTAATCAAGGCCAGGTTTACTTCGGCTACGTTGGCTATGTCGCGTATGCTGGTCGCTGCATAGCCGTTTTTTGTAAACAGGGTGTCGGCCACGGTCAAAATCTTTTCTTCTGCGTTCAGGTCTTTCATTGTGTATGATTTTTTGTTTGTACTGCGAATGTACACAAGTTAAACGATAGATTAAAACGATTGTTTAAAAATGGGCTTGTTTTTATTCTTTTTTTGCTAAAATTCACACTTGATGGCCTTGCAGGCTTCTGTCGGCTTGTTTTTACAGAACCTACCTTTAGGGCAGAGAATCGGTTTGTAAGAGAGGTCAGCTTTGCTTCCGGACCTGTTGCGTGTAGGCAGATGAGAGGAAAGTTTATGGAAGAAAGAATGAGGATGTTGCAAAAACCGTTTCCTTTTGCCCAATGCACGTTATTTGGGTTTGGGACAAAAGGAAACGGTTGTGATGCAACTGCATTTGGAATGTTGTATGCAAAGTCTGTTCGTCAAGTGTTTGGGAGTAAGTTAATCGTTTTTACTAGTTTGCTATAGCGGTTTCCCAAATGTCTCTGCGCAAATCCACTAATATCAGGGCGGTTACTAAGTAGGAACTTTGGTTGCCTCCAAAAGGCTTTGGCAATTGCCGGAAGTAAGTGAGTTCCGAATCGGAATAATCGTTGGGGTCGTTGATGTAGGCTATTTCAAATCGGTATAAGGCAGCCCCGCTGGGATCTTGGTCGGCACCGTTGTTCTCTACATAATAGATGTGAGATACATAACCTTCCGAGTCAAATTCGGCTCCCCATATGGTCAAGGCGTGTGGACCGGTGTTTTTCCCTACTATATCATAAACCACTACTCCTATAGCTTTATTCTCTGAAAATGCTTTCTTGATAAGGACATTGAAATTCTCCTTGGTCATGTCTTTGCTGTCTGTTGCTATGGTGTCCGACTTGCTGAATATCTTGGAAAAAAAGCCGGTGAATGTTTGGGCCATGGAAGGGTCCTTGAAAGGGGCAGAGATGTTTTTGGAGTTGCCGTTGATAAACCAGTTCACGCCGCTGCCACTCCAGCCAGCTTTGTTATGGAAAGTGCTGATGAAGAATTTGAATATTTCACTTTTGTTGCTGGCCCAATTGTTTTTGATGGGTGGCAGGAACTGTGCTGAAGGTCTGGCATATTCGTATGGTTGACCGTAAACTTCATCGTAGCGTGCTATATAATCGGCATTCATAACAAGCCACCAGTGAAGCAGATTGCTGGTGGAGGCTGCCCAACACATATTGCTGTCTTCTGCACCATCAATGTCATAGGTTTTGTTGCAGTCGTACCAGCCGCAGGTGTCGGCCCAGCTCAGGAATTGTTTTTCGTAATCAATGCCTGTTTCCTGATAGTCGAATCGTCCCCATGTGCCCGCGGGAAAATTCATCAGGTTACCCATTTTGAGTATTTGCAGGTTTTCTCTGCCTGGAAATTCGGGGGCCTTGACTCCATACACCCAACAGGTTTTGTTGGCGAAGGGATCGGCTGGGGATTCCCCGGCCAGGCGGATGCCGTTCAGCATGTCCAGTTGCAATTGTTCGTCATATTGGTCTCCTACCGACCAGTTTCCGGAAACAGGATCTTGGGTGAATGTAACGTTTCCATCAAGCTGTATGGTGCTTCCATCACGTTTTTCCACGATGAATTGTGCGTGACTGGCCAGAGTACTTGAGGCAGCAAGCACGAGTATGAAGAGTCGGAATTTCATCATTGCAGGTCCTTTCTTTTTTAGCGTTTGACAAATTTGATGGTGTTGTTGGCTGTCTGCAGGAAATAGATGCCCTGAGGCAAATCGTCTACATACAATGAAACTTTTCCGCCATGGGCTTCTTCTTTCCGTACGGTCAGCCCGTCTGCCGACAAAATGCAAATGCTTTGTCCGGCAGGTATCCCATCCAGGTGCAACACATGGTTGACGGGGTTAGGGTAAAGTTGTATTTCCCGGTTGGCTGGTGTGTCGGTTTGAGTGGTTTGATGCCGGCTGAATGTGACGTGACGGACCTCGTTGACAAGGCTGCCATCCTTCTTTACGATGCTGAAGCTGTCATTTCCATCTGTGGCCAGCAGGTAATTTACCTGTTCCATGGGCACACTCACTTCAGTGTCTGTTTCCATAAACCACACGGAAGCCCGCAGGACATGTGGCATGAGCAGTGAACTTGCGGCGAAAATGCCGGTAATGATTTGTCTTTTCATCTGTTCGTAATTATAGTTGTCCCCTATAACAACTGTAATCATTGCAATGTTCATTTTTTTCTTGCAAAAAATACGGTTGTCTGTTCGTGTGTTGTCCGGGCAGTGGAAGAAAGGGTCTTATTTTGAAAATCGGGAGGCAAATGGAGTGAAATGCCGTTGTACGGCCTGTTCCAGCATTTCCGGTTGTTGGGTGCCGATGAGTATGCACCTGCCGTTGCGTAACGTGAGCCGCAGTCCATGTCGTCCGGCTACGTTGTAGGCCCGGTTCCGACGGGTGCCCCGAATGCCGAAGCCACCATAGTCGGCTATGGGATGGTAGGCTACCAGTTCGGCTTTAGCCGTTTCCGTCCAGGTGAAATGTTTCTCATGCCGGATAAAAGGCGGGTAGCGCAGGTGCACACCATCGGCATCGATGCGCGTTTCCAGTCGGGCTGTCAGCAGCATGACGGTGATAAGCAATATGAAAAAATAAGCGGCTATGAGTCCGCCGTCCGACATGGGATGGTTGCCGAAAGGCACATCCATGTAAACCTGGCTTATGATGCCATACACGAAAGGCACGTTCAGGGCGGCAATCAGCAGCCACACCCACCAACGTCTGAAGTATTGGGTTTCGTTGAAAGAAAATGTCTGCTCTGTCATATTATTATGCTGTTTTTTGTGTGTCAAGGAGACGGCGGGTAAAGAGTTTATCCCTTGTTATGTAGCGGTCGAATATGAAAAAGACGAGAGTGACCGCCGCTATGGCGGCAAAGCCGGCGTAACCGGTGAGCCCAATGTTCAGGTCGTTGCCTCCGGTGAGGTAAATGAGCGGCAGTCCGGCCAGTGCGTTCATGGTGCCGTGAAACACGGCCGGGGCAATGACCGAACGGGCCTTGAGGGTGATATAGGTCATCATGGGCGAGAGCAGCATGCAGAATACAATCATCATGAACACACCCGCCACAGGGTGGTTCGGATAGTTGTGTCCCATGAGGATGAGCGGAAAGTGCCACACGCCCCATATGAAACCAATCAGCAGCGACACGGGCAGCAGGCGCTGTCCTTCGAAGCGGTGCAGCAGGTAGCCCCGCCAACCGAGTTCTTCGCCGAATGCGAACACGGCGTTGATGGTGCATCCGGCCACGAATGCCGACAGGACAATGAGAGACATAAGCGTGAACGGTGAATAAGCTTGTAATTGTTGGAGCACGAGTTCGGCCTGCTCGGGCGTCAAGTTGCCGGCATTGCGTTGTATCATGCCTTCGCCTGTAACGGAACTTGTCACACCGGGCACCAGCAGGCTCAGTCCGAACGACAGGGCCACCAGCACGGCGGGGGTGAGCGCTGCCACCATCCACCAGCGGTTGGGACTGAACGATACGTGCAGCGTGTTTTTTACGTCTTCACGGTGCAGCCGCTTTTGCAGCACGATGGCCACAGCGGCCGGCACCAGCATGTAGAGCATGGCTGCTGCACTGAAAATTGCGGATGAGGCACGGTGACTACTCAGGAACAACGCCCCCGCAAGCAGCCAGCATACGGTGCAGGTGATGAGCAGGTATGGACCGATGCCGGCAGAAAAGAATGTTTTTCTCGAAACCATAAATCAGAACATGAAAGTTCGTGACAAAGGTAATGAAAGATGCGTACAATGACAATAAACTGTTTGATTTTCACGGGAAGAAGGATTTTTTTGTCCGCTTTTTTGCAGACGATGGAGTGTTTTCCCGCCTGTGCCTGTCCGTTTGTCTCGCTGCCCCTGTCAGTTTGTGCTTCTGATGGCGAATATTCTACGACCCATAATAGTGGGTTATATAACCCATAATGGTGGGTTGTATAACTCATAATAGTGAGTTGTATAACTCATAATAGTGGGTCGTAGAATATTGGCTGTAAAAAACGTAAATCCGAGCCGGAAAAGCCATGAAACCTTCCGCCTGTGCCGGAGAAGATGTTGTCTTTCCACGACCATTGTGTTCGTTTTGCCTGTTTCGGCGATATTTGTTACTTTTGCAGACATTCATTGCAGAACATTATGGATTTTCTGGCAGCCAATCATCTTTCTGGACTTTTCATCGGATTCATGACGTTTGTCATTATCGGACTGTTTCACCCGCTGGTCATCAAGGCTGAGTATTACCTTGGCGTCAGGTCGTGGTGGATATTCCTTTTCATGGGGATAGCCGGTGTGGCTTTGTCGGTGTGCATGGACGACCTGTTGTGGTCCGTTTTGTCGGGAGTGTTCGCGTTTTCTTCTTTCTGGAGCATTTTGGAAGTGTTCGAGCAGCGGAAACGTGTAGAAAAAGGCTGGTTTCCCCGTAACCCGCGAAAGAAGTAAAATCTTCTTAAAGAATGATTATTTGTTTTAAAATGCGGTCTTCTCCGTGCAGACAAATATTAAATTAGCGCACGTTTTTTAGAAGACTATGGAACCACCTGCATCTGCAACAATTTTTTCTTTTCCTTTAGTGAAGGGCTTTTCTTGTGTTGTTTTTTCTGAACCGTTCATTATGCAGATGAGAAATTAAAAACCGCTGTGGCATGTTTGTGCCGCGTCTTGTTGTCCGGATATGCGTGTCAACGGATTCCGGGCCGGTTCAATCCTGTTTTCCTTTTTTTATTTTTTATTTTCATTCCGGTTTCTGTGCAGTATCCGGACTGTCTGATTGATTATATGGATTTTATAATAGTATTTGTACTTATATTGTTAAACGGCATTTTCTCCATGTCGGAGATTGCCGTTGTCTCCGTGCGCAAGTCAAAGTTGAAACTGGAGTCGCAGCAGGGAAGCAAGTCGGCCAGGGTGGCTTTGCGGCTTTCGGAAGAACCCGACCGCTTTTTGTCGACCGTGCAGATAGGCATTACCCTCATAGGCATTCTCACGGGTATGTATTCGGGCGATGTGTTGGCGGGGCAGGTTTCTCCTGCTTTGGAGAAGCTGGGGCTGTCGCCGGCGTTCTCCTACAATCTGTCGAAAGTCATCATTGTGATGGTGGTGACCTATCTTACACTGGTTATCGGTGAACTGGTGCCGAAGCGTCTGGGCATGAGTGCGGCAGAGAAAATAGCGAAACTGGTGGCTCCGGTGATGAATTTCCTTTCGAAAATCACTTATCCGCTGGTATGGCTTCTGGCCCGGAGCACGGCTTTGGTGGTAAGTCTGCTTGGAATCCGCTCGGGCGAAAACAAGGTGACGGAAGAGGAAATCAAGTCCATTATACAGGAAGGTGCCGAAGGCGGCGAAGTGCAGGAGATAGAGCAGGACATTGTAGGACGTGTGTTTACGCTGGGCGACCGGAAGGTAGAGTCAATCATGACCCATCGCAACGAGGTGGTGTGGATTGATGTGAACATGTCGGCAGGGCAGATAAAGGAAGTGGTGCGGCAGGATTTGTTCGAATATTATCCGGTGGCCGATAACAACCTGGATGCCATTCGGGGCATTGTGGGGCTGAAAGACCTGTTTGGACGTATTGACCAGCCCGACTTCAGGCTGGAGGACTTGATTGTGCCGGCGGTGTGTTTCCCCGAAACCATGGATGTGTATCGTGCGTTTGAACAGATGAAGGAGAAACATGTGAAACAGGCGCTTGTTTTCGATGAATTTGGCAACATGCAGGGGCTGATTACTTTTATGGACATATTGGAAGCCCTGGTGGGGACCATTCCCGATGTGGCGGAAGAACCGCAGATTGTGGAACGCAATGCCGGCAGCTGGTTTGTGGATGGGCAATGTTCGTTTTATGATTTTCTGGACTATTTCGGACTGGAAAACCTGTATGCCGAGAACGACTACAACACCATCAGCGGGTTGATACTGGAGTTGCTTGAACATGTGCCCGTAACCGGCGAGAAAGTGGAGTGGGGACCCTTTGTGCTTGAAGTGGCCGACATGGATGGAGCCCGCATAGACAAGGTGCTGGTGGAAGAAAAAGGTGAGGATACAAACAAGACAGATTGAACGATATGAAAAAAATGGTATTGGGATGGGCGGTGCTTTCGGTGGCGTTGCTGGCTTGCCGCCCGACACAGAAAAAAGAAACTGCAGCGTGCGACCGTCCGTGTGCGGCCGCCATGTGCAACCGTGCTGCGAGTGAGTGCAGAACACCGCGTTGTGGAAACCCTTGCAATGCGACTTGTGAAACAAGAAGACAAACCTGTTGCTTTCAGTCTATGGAACTTAATGCATTCGAAACAATCAAACTGCTTCCGCCCGACACGTTGTGCCGTGCTTCGCTGATGCGGGCGGCACAGCACAGAAAGTCCGACCGCGACATGGGGCCACGCAACCTGTCGTTGCGCCATTTGTCGGACATCATGTGGCTGGCCAACGGCGTGAACCGTGCCGATGGCCGTCGCACCGTGCCTTCGGCCTTGGCCTTGTATCCGTTGCAGACTTATGCGGTATTGGCCAATGGCATTTACCGTTATGACCCGGTAGCTCATGAACTGCAACCGGTTCTAGAGGGTGATTACCGGCAGTTGGCCGGTCTGCAGGATTTTGTATATACGGCTCCGCTGAACCTGCTGTTCATAGCCGACTTTGCAAAATACCAGGGCGAACGCAAGGTGCCGCAGGAAAAGTGGCTGTATCTGGCTGCACTCGATGCCGGTCATTGCACCCAGAATGTTTACCTGTATTGTGCCGCCAAGGGACTGAAAGTGGTGGTGCGGGCCGGAGCCAAGGAAACGGAATTGCTGAAGGCACTTCGCCTGGATGAAGCGCAATATCGGTTTGTGGTGGCTCAGAGTGTCGGCTATTGATGCCATGAGGAGATAGGAGAGGCTGGCCGTTTACTCGCCTGCGATGGGAAATGCGGCGTACCAGCAGTCAAAAAATGACAGTGTTTGGTGTCGGTTGTGGAATGCCGATGCCAAACATTAACTTTTTACAACAAATAAATCGTTAAACTTTCTGTTACTTTGCAAGTCAAACAGACGTTTTGTTACAGACGGTTTTTACGCCGTTTTTTTACAGCCTGCCAATGCAGGACCATTAAAAATTGGTTTAATGAAGAAGTCTTTTGTATTTTTAGTATTATCACTTCTGGCTGCTCCGCTGTGGGCCGCTCATGGTCTTACCGGGAAAATTGTAGATGGACAAACTTCCGATCCGCTCGACTTTGTGAATGTGGCATTGTATGAAATGGGAAGTGAAGTGCCTTTGAGCGGGGTTGTGACCGACGAAACCGGCACATTCCTCATTCCTTCGGTGAAGGACGGAAAATATACGATAAAAGTCAGTTTTATAGGTTACGATACGTATAGCCGTAATTTTACGGTTGACGGGGCGGATGTGAACTTCGGTGAAATACGTCTGGGGGTCGAGAACAACATGCTGAATGAGATAGAAGTGGTCGGGCAGGGCTCGCAAATGCGTTTCGAAATAGACCGCAAGGTGTTCAGCGTAGACCAGAATATCGCTTCAGCCGGCGGGTCGGCCACGGAAGTACTGGAGAACATACCTTCGGTGGAAGTGGACCAGGAAGGCAACATCTCATTGCGCAGCAGTGAAAGCGTGGAGGTGTGGATTAACGGAAAACCTTCGGGACTGACAGCTGACAACCGTGCACAGATATTGCAGCAAATGCCGGCTGAAAGCATCGAGTCCATTGAAGTGATAACGAACCCGTCGGCCAAGTTCAACCCGGAAGGAACGGCCGGTATCATCAACCTTGTGCTGAAGAAGGACCGTAAAGCCGGTTATTACGGCAGTGTGTCGGCCGGGGCCATGTATCCCGATGGTGCTCGTCTTGGCGGCAATGTGGGGGCAAACATAAACTATAGCAGTTCCAAGTTTGATGCTTATGCCAACGTGGGCTATCGCAATATGGGTCGTAAAGGAGGATCTTATTCCGATTTGCAGAATTTCAACGGAGAACTTTTCAATGCCGATACCCGAGGCGATGACCCCGATGCCACTCAACTTATACAGAACAATGTCAACCGTTCCGACCACAGCGGACTGTTTTTCAGAGGTGGGCTGGATTATTATATTGATGACAAAAACTCCGTCGGCTTTTCAGGCTTCGGCATGATAGGTGGAGGCGGTTCCGAGTCGGACATAGACTATTTGCAGAAGTACATGAACCCTGATGTGCATCCGCTCGATACGATTCGCAATTATGGCAGAAACAACACGGAAGACTCTCGCCACACCGGGTTCAATGTGAACCTTGACTACAAGCACGAATGGAGCCGCGGGCACGACCTGCTGGCAAGTGCTTCATATTCTCGTCACAGTCGCAGCAACGACAAAGTTTACCTGCAAAATGACGTTTATCCGAATTTGTCGGAACTGACAACGCTTCAGAACGATGGAGGAGTAGACCAGAATGTGGAACTGAAAGCGGACTACACGAACAAACTGACGGAAACGGGACGCCTTGAAGCCGGATGGCAGAGTGATTTTTCGTTCCGGACGAGCAATGCTGACGGGTTTGACCAAACAAACAATGCACCGTTGCCCGATTATTACAACGTTTTTGACTATAAGGAACAGATACATGCTTTGTATGTGACATACGGCGACCGCTTTTGGGAAAAATTCTCTGCTCAGGTCGGTTTGCGTGGCGAATATATGTATCGCAGCATGCAGTCGTTAGGTTATGGAGGCCAGCCGGTGGAGCTGGGCGACTACCGGAAGTCTTATTTCCAATTGTTCCCGAGTGTGTATCTGGGCTATACGCTTACGGACCGTGATGAATTGCAGTTGAACTATACCCGACGGGTGAACCGTCCGCGTGGCTGGCAAATCAATCCGTTTAAGGATTTCTCTGACTCGACCAACATATCGTTCGGTAATCCGGCCCTGAATCCGGAATTTGCATCGGCTTTTGAACTGAATTATCTGCGCAATTGGGATAATCATTCGCTCTCCGCTTCGCTCTATTACCGTTTTACAGACGATGTGATACAGCATGTGAGCTATCGTAACATAGCAGCCGGCAACATGGAGTCTACCCGTATGAACATTGCACAGTCGAACTACACCGGCCTGGAACTTATAGCCAAGAACCGGCTTTTCAAGATATTGAACCTCACGACGTCGGTCAATTTGTATTATTCGCAAATTGGTTCCGGTGTTTATACCAATCCTCAAAGCGGCATTACGGAAACCATACAGGGCAATGAAGACTTTTCGTGGGATGCGCGTGTGATGGGAAATTTCATGTTCTCATCCACTTTTACCGGACAGCTTACGGCTCGTTACCGTTCGCCTCGTGTCATGGCACAGGGTACCCGTAACGGCGACTACTCCATCGACTTGGGACTGCGCAAGTCGTTTTTCGACCGTAACCTGAACGTGAGCGCCAATGTGCGTGACTTGCTCAACTCCCGCCGCCGCAAATCGACAACCTGGGGAAATGGATTCTGGGAATACTCCGAGTCTTATTGGAGCGGCCGTACCATTGGTTTGACGGTAACCTATAATTTCGGTAACATGCAGCCTAAACGCGATGCGAAAAAATCTTCGCAGCAGGCCGGCGACATGAACATGGGAGGCGATATGGACATGATGGATTGATGTGGAATGAATAGATGAAGCAGGAGGAAGAACAGTCTTTGTCCGTTAGTCATTTGTTTTTTTGATTTGGCAATGCGGCACATTTTACATTAAACCCTAATTCGGTCACCCGTTCCGTTTCTTGGTTCGCACCTGCTATGCGCCTGCCACATGAGCAGCCAAATCAGTTGTCGTGAAAGCAAAAGACAGCACAACAATCTAATGGCCGATTGGGGTTAAAAAGAATCGTTTGCCGGTGAGTTTGGCGATGGTTTCTGTTTTTGCTTTGGCAGGCTCATGAATTGTTTCAACTTTGGATTTTTGAATTGCAGGTTGAAACGTCGGATAAATCCGATGGAAATTAATCCGGAACTGATGGCGATTTGTCGTTTGCTGGATATGTCCGTGAAAGCAATATGATTTTTGTATTGCATGAAAATTTCCCATGTATCACGGTCATAGCCGAATCCTATTCTGGGCGTGGCAACCGGTGTTACATTCCAGGAGTTGGAATATGTCAGGTTTGCGCTTAAGGTTGTGGCTATGCTGATGTGGAAGAAAGGATGTGGCACCCAACTGTAAGCATATCCGATGCTTGGGCCGATTAGGAACTTGCCTGTTTGTCTGTTCCCGGAATGAATGCTGTCATTATAGCCGAATGTGAGTTGATTGAATTCAATGTTCCCGCCAATCAGAAAGCTGCCGGCCGACACTTCTTGCTTTTCCGTGTCGGAAAAAAGAGCCTGCAATGACAGCCGGTCGTTGGTGGCATGCATGGCGTTTATCCCGGCCCGTAATATTTTCATGTCGTTGAACACGGTGTAGAGAGAGCCTTGTTTTGAGTCGTCAAGGTAGAACCCGGTATAGTATTGTCCGATGATATCGATGTACCAGTTTCTCATGTAGCGGGTGTATTGTATGTCGATAGATTCGGTTCTCCCTTTTTGCTGATTTCGTAAAAAATCGAATCCGTAACTGAAACTGAATCCGAATCGTGGTGTGTAAAAGCCGATGCCTAAAGCCAGAGGTCGGTTTGACTTATAAGTGATGTCTGTTTCTTGAAAATCTTCGGAAAGCACTGACAGAAATTTGTCGGCCAGAAAGACTTTGACAGTATAGTCCGTTTCATAGGAACGAAAAGTGGAAGTTGTGTTTGTCGCGGAGGCAACGGTTGTAGCAAGTCCCCAGACCCAAGAGAATCCAAGCCATAAAAAAAGATTTTTCCCGGTTGTTGTTTTCTTGTATAGCATGTTCTTGTTATACGTTGCGTTTGATTGCACAAAGATAGTACTTTTGTGCTGTTTTCCCAAAACACGTATGTTTCTTGGTCTTGCCATAAAAAGCAAAGCACCGGCTGAAACCAACTGCTCAGTCCGATGCTTTTGCTTTATATATTGGTGCAGGATGAAGGCCTGCAAGATATTACTGTTGCCGGGGCGTCTTTTTTAGAACCTTACACAGAAACCGGCATGGATGTTGAACGGAGCTTGTGCGTAATATCCGACATCGTATTTTTGATTGCTTTTCTGGAAGTTTCCGTTTTTATCGGCGCCTTCAAAATAGCTGTATGACCATCCGTTTGATACATATTTTTCGTTGAACAGATTGTTCATTTGCACTTTGAACGTAATGTCTTTCACTGCTTTTTTCAGTGGAAGCGTGTAGGCAAGACTCAGGTTGCTGACGCAGTAGGCCGGCAACTTTGATGCTTCGTTCATGGTGTTGTCCAGATATTGTGAGCCTACGTAGTTGGTCTGCAGTGCGGCACAGAATCGTTTCCAGTCGAAAGTGAAAGTGCTTCCGGCTGTGATGTTGGGTGAAAAGGCAATGTCTACCGTTCCATAATCCATTTGTACCTGTCCGCTGTTGGCAACTACATCCGGATTGTCCCAATCGGCATACCAGTCGTCGACCCAGTCGGTATAATTGAGTATCTTGTTCCGGCTCAGGGTCAGATTTCCATCCCAGCGCAGGTGTTTGCCCAACAGCACACCTGCCATGAGCTCAATCCCGGCACGGTAGCTGTCTTTTACGTTGCGCGTCAGGGCGGCACCCGTGTCGCTCAGTTTGCCGGTAAGCACCAACTGGTTGTCATAGTCCATGAAATAAAGGTTGGCACCGATGTTGAACCAGCGGTGCATGTAGCTGTAACCGGCCTCATAGTCATAAAGTGTTTCGTAGGTCGGATGATCGTTGGGCCCCCCTTCGGTGTAGTTCTTGCGGGTAGGTTCGCGGTTTGCAATGGCGAAGTTGGCATACAGGTTGTGTCCTCCCGTCTGGTAGGTTATGCCTGCCTTCGGATTGAAGAAGTGGAAGTCGTTGCCCATGTCCATCTCTTTCATGTCCTCGTCGTTGATGCCCGACAGATGGTAGCGTATGAAACGGTATTGCAGGTCGCCGTACACGGACAATCCTTTCACTATTTCCCAGTTGGCTTTGGCGTATGCGTTGGCTTCGTTCTTGTCGCCTTGGTTACGGTAGTATTCGTTTCCAAGTGTTCCGGGGTAGTCCTGCCCGAGTATGTTGATGATTTGGCCGAAATGGTGTCCGGCATAGCTGCTGGCCGCTCCACCGAAGGTCAGTTGCAGGCGGTCGTTCCGGTAGTTGGCCGCAAGGGTCAGTCCTCCGAAGTCATTGTCCAGGTATTTGCGGCGGATGAGGTTGCCCGAACTGATTTCCGTTTCGCCTACTTTGTAGGGTGCGAGCCCATAATCGGCGAAGTCGTCATCCGCTTTTACCTGTTCGCTGTAGCCATCGCCTTTCGTGTAGTGAAGGGCTGCGTTGAGGCTCCAGTTTTTGTTGAACAGGTGCGACACGTGTGCCTGGAAATGCTGTTGGTGATAGTTGTCGGTGTTGTTGTCATAATATTTCGTTTCGCCGTTTTCGTCGGTGTATTCGCCGGCACTGTTGTGGCGCGGGTCGTCTCGCCAGGTAGTCGGGTCGATGCCGTCCCATGCGATGCCCGTGCGTTCCGCTCCGCCGAAGGCCAGGAGTTTGACCATGGTCTGCTGTCCGTACCAGGCGGCAGAGGCATAGTAGGAGTAGAGGTCGCTTGTGCCGTGTTCGATGTAGCCGTCGCTGCTCACTTTCGAGTAGCGGGCATCTATGGCAAAGCCGTTTTTCATGATGCCGGTACCGGCCTTTACGCTTTCGCGCAGGGTGTTGTACGAACCGCCGTTGAATGAAATTTCGGCATACGGTTTGGCCGCCGGCTTTTCAGTCTGCATGTTTATCGACGCGCCGAAAGCCGCAGCTCCGTTGGTTGACGTGCCGACTCCCCGTTGTATGTCGAGGCTGCTCATGCTCGACACCATGTCGGTCATGTTGACCCAGAAAACGCTTTGCGATTCGGAATCGTTCAAAGGCACGCCGTTCACCGTCATGTTGATGCGGCTTTGGTCGGTGCCGCGCACCCGGAAGTATACGTAACCGATTCCCAGTCCATCGTCCGATGTCACGACCAGCGAAGGTGTACGTTGCAGCAGGTAGGGCAGGTTTTCTCCCATGTTGGTTTCCTGCAACTGGCTGCCGTCAATTTTCGAGTTGGACAAGGCCCCCTTGTTGCCGGTACGTGTGGATGACACGACCACTTCTTCCAGTTCCACTTCCTTTGATATGTCGGTAGACCGACTGTTTTGCCCGATGGCAGGTTGACTTTGTGTCAGCAGACACACACCGCACCCTATCAGTACGGTTTTCAGTGTTGATTTGCTCATAACAAATTAATTCTTTTGTTGGCAGGGCATGGCCCGGCCGGGTTAATAAAATAAATTTGCGAATGAGTGTAACCAATAAGTACGGTAGATGTATAGCTTCTTCCCCTTCCACAATTACATGGCGGGTTCAAAGGGTATGATCTCAGCCCGAATTTATTAAGGCACCCCATTTGTTGCGGCTGCTCACGGCAGCCGGCATGTGACGATTTTTTGAAAAGAAATGTATTTGAGTACTCGTTTCTCTTTTCGGGCGACAAAGGTATAAAATTAATTGCATAATGTGGTTTTTGTCCCTTCCGAAAACAGGCGTATTCTTTTTTTATTTTAGCCAATCTTTGAACGGAATGGCTAAAAAAAGAGTTTGACGCTATGCCGGTCAGCAAAAAAACTTAGCTTCAGCTTGCTTTGCTTCCGTTTCATTTGGTTTATGTTGTGTGTTTTTCCGGTCAGTATTCTACAGCCTCCGTCCGCAGGTCTTATAACCCGCGTGCGGAGGTCATGTAACCTCCGTGCGGAGGCTATATGACTTCCGCACGGAGGCTGTAGAATATTGGTTTTTGGAACGGCGAACCTTTGCCTCCGGCCGGATGAAGGAATCCGCATGGGTGTGTATGTCTTTTTTCTGCGTGCTTCCGCCGGACTTGAGGGAGCTTCCCTTTGTGGCGTGCGGCGTGTGTATCCTCCCATATCCGTCTTCCCTTC
>CASEAJ010000121.1 GCA_949285425.1 uncultured Porphyromonadaceae bacterium | reverse complement strand
TGCCCTTAAAACGTGTAACGTACACCCAACGAGAGTGTCAGCGTCTTGCGGCTCCAAGTCTCTTTCAAGAACGGATACTGCGTGCGGAAGAAATATCCCCAATGCTGTCCGGTTTCCACTGCCGCTTCACCGAGGACACCGAAATTGAAACGTTTCATGAAATTCTCCGTCGTGTTGGTCACCATGTTTGATGTCTGGTAGGCATATTCGCGCAGCACAAAGGTTTCCTGAACGTAAGGACCTGCTCCGATGCGAAGCCCCACCTTGTCGGAAAGCGGTACCCGTACGTTGAACACGATGGGAATGCTGATGTTCCACATACCGCGCCAATCGTAATGGTTGCCATAGAAATCATAGAAGTTATTTTTTGTCCATGCTCCGTTGTTGATATAGTTGATTTCGAGTTGAGGCGACAGGCTCACATATTTTGAAAAGTTGATTTCGTAGCCTCCGCCCAGGAAACCGCCTGCTCCCCAGCCGTAAGACAAGCCGGGGTATAGTTCCTGTGTGTTATGCGACAAGTTTGCACCGCCATACACATGCCATCTGTTTTCGGCAGCATTGCCGGAAATTAGTCCGACCATACATAGAATTGCAATAAAAAATACTTTTTTCATAAGATATAAAGTGAACGTTATCTATTGCTCGGTAAAATTTGAACAGGGAGTCTATCCCCAGGGCCAGTAGCATAAATTCCTGGCATATTCCAGTTGAATACGACTAATTGGCTGAGATCCTTAAATGCTACGGTCGCAGTACAAGGTGCTTCGAAAAATTGATAGTACCAAGTTCCATTGCGTTTCTCGATATAAATTGGATATGGATAATCTTTGTCGTGTGAAGATGTCCCCGTTTCAGTCGCATTCAATTTTAATTTAGAAGGAAATCCGGGAATGGTGACTTCGCCTGTAATATTAGAGGTGCAACGATAATTGACCCATCCGACAAATGTTTTTTTACGGAAGCAAAATTCGGTGTGGAACCAGCTTTGGCTTCCATTAAACCCAGGGCTGAGTTCTATTGTAGTAAATCGTCTGCGTGCTTTAAGTTTAATTTTTCGTTTTCCATATTCTTTCCATCCCGAATCATATTCTGGACCAACGGAATTCATACTGGTACTATTTAGCATAAATTCTGTCATTGCAGCACGCGTGTGAGGCTTTTCATAGTATGCACGTCCAAGTGTTTTTAATGTTTCGTAGTCAGAAATGTCTTTTAAATCGATTTCTGCATTATTTATAATAACTTTACCATTGGGGTTTGCCAGATATGCTGCATCCAAATCTTTAATGGGTATATAAAAACCGGCATCTTCACCAACGAGAGGAAAATACAGTTCTTTGTATTTGTTTTTAAAGTCCATGAATGCAGCTTCGGATTCGTCTGTCATTTCAGCCATTTCCCCTCCGGCCTGTTCATACACATCTTGAATGGATGTAAATTTCGGAAATGTTGTGTGAACCCACTCTGACTTTTCTTTCTCGCTTTTTAATGAACGTAAAATTTGAAGAGCATTGTCAAATTCTGCTTGACTTTTAAATTTCAACATCGTTTCTTTTCCTAAATTCATGGTAGTAACAATGTTTTCTTTTGTTTCATCTCCAACTTGGAGCATTGTGCTGTCAGAACACGAATATTGTGTAGTCGCGATAGCACATAACGCAATTGTTAATAGTACTTTTTTCATAGTTGTGTTAATTGTTTTAATTAGGTCTCAATGTTTTAATGTATAATGTAGATTTTGTTTGAGAAAAAAATAGTATTGTCCAAACGTAAAATAAGTCGAGGACAAGAATAGATAATTTATTATATTTTATAATTGTGTTAATTATTGTAATTTGGCTCTTATTTGTCGACAAAATAAGCCAATAAATACCGTGTAAACAAATTTATATGGTTAAATATTGTAAATGTCTCGGATTTATGGAATTTTGTTATATTAAGTATTATAGCTCTAAAAGGCTTTTGCCCTTAAAACGTATAGCGTACACCCAATGAGAGTGTCAGCGTCTTGCGGCTCCAAGTCTCTTTCAAGAACGGATACTGCGTGCGGAAGAAATATCCCCAATGCTGTCCGGTTTCCACAGCCGCTTCACCGAGAACACCGAAATTGAAACGTTTCATGAAATTCTCCGTC
>CASEAJ010000120.1 GCA_949285425.1 uncultured Porphyromonadaceae bacterium | reverse complement strand
TTTGCGCTGGTTTGCATTATCTTTCCTTATGTTAAGCGGCACTCGGCAAAACAACTCAAACAAGTTTGGTTGCTTTTGCTCTCGTTTGCATTATCTTTGCTCCCTCTTTTAACCTCAAACGACAAACAAAAACAAAAAAATGAAACGTATTGCCTTTTTAGACTATGTGCGTGTATTTGCCTGCTTTCTTGTCATGCTTGTACATGCGAGTGAAAACTTTTATCTGGCACCTGGTGCAACCGACATGGCAGGCCCGCAATCTTTTCTGGCCAACGAAACAGACCGGTTGTGGGTGTCACTGTACGATGGATTCTCACGCATGGCCGTGCCGCTGTTCATGATTGTATCCGCTTTCCTGCTGGCCCCCATGAAGGAAGAGCAAACGACCTGGAGTTTCTACCGCAAGCGTTTCACCCGCATCCTGCCTCCGTTCTTCATATTCATGCTGCTCTACAGCACCCTGCCCTTGCTTTGGGGACAAATTGACACGGCCACGGCGGGCAAGGACCTGTCGCGCATCCTGCTCAACTTCCCGACACTGGCCGGACACTTATGGTTCATGTACCCGCTCATCGGACTTTATCTCTTCATTCCGGTCATATCGCCCTGGCTGCGCAAGGCTACCGCCAAAGAGGAAGGCTTCTTCGTCATGCTGTTCATGTTGTCGACCTGCATCCCCTACCTCAACCGATGGTTCGGCGAAGTGTGGGGACAATGTTTCTGGAACGAATACCACATGCTGTGGAATTTTTCAGGCTACTTAGGTTACTTGGTCATGGCACACTACATACGGGTGCACCTCACATGGAGCCGCCCTACCCGCCTCAAAGTCGGGCTTGCAGCCACCATCATCGGAGCGGCGTGGACCATTTATTCGTTCTACGTACAGGCGGTGCCGGGAGTCCTGCACTCGACGCCCGTCATTGAACTGGGCTGGGCCTTCTGCACCATCAACTGCGTATTGCTCACGGCAGGCACGTTTCTGCTTTTCACCTGTATCAGGCAGAGCGAACCTCCCCGCCTTATTGCCGATTTGTCAAAACTGAGCTACGGCATGTATCTCATGCACATATTCTGGCTCGGACTATGGGTCAACCTGTTCAAGGACGCACTGGCCTGGCCTACGGTTGCCGCCATACCGGCCATTGCCGCAAGCTGCTTTGTGAGCTGCTACGCCACCACCAAGCTCATCTCACTTGTTCCGGGAAGCAAGTGGGTCATCGGATAGACTGCCGATGTACAGACATTGGCCAGTACCGATAGTCTTTTCCACAGAAAGTACTCCAGTACTATGCAGATAGTACTGGAGTACTTTGCTTATGATACTCCGGTACTATGCACATAATACTCCAGTACTACCCGCATAATACTCCAGTACTACCCGCATAATACTTCAGTACTCCGCCGCAGGCATCCGGCCGGTACTCGCAGAGCCGCCCTCATCCGGTGTCACTCTTCCGTCCAATGCAGCCGCTGTTCATAGTGGTCAAACGGCAGGTCATCCGCCACGCCGACCGCCTTCAATGTCTCACGAACCAAACGCTGTTCTTGAGGTGACAATACACGCTCACCACGTCTTCTTATAAAATAACCGTTCCGTCCAAAATGAGCCATCAGCCGACGGCTGAAAACGGCGTATTGCTGGGGAAACATGCGGCGTTGCATGCCGGCAAATCCCCAGGCATAGACAACGGGGGCACTTTCCCTGAAGAAAGGACAGTCCTTGCCGGGCCGCACCTGTGACGGATTGACGACACTGGCCCACCTCCGCTCCTTGGCCATGTGCTGCCAGGCCTGCGCACGCAAGCAGGTGGAGGCCACCGGGCAATCGGCCACCGCACAATGAAGAAATGCCGCAGGAGCGGTGCTGTAATCAAGTTGTTGTGTTTCCATAATTCCTTGTTTTAAATATGCATCCAAAGATAGGAAAAGGCAAGCGCAACGGCAACAGCCCCATCCGACAGCATGCTATTTTGTTAAAAAATAACGGAAGTTCCAATGATTTTACTTACTTTTGACTCTCTTTTAAGATTTTCTTCCGAGATTGCACACACATGGTCTTTACCGCCGGTTTAAACCTTGGGAACCGTTGCGTGTCTATATAAGGAAGATTTGTTTTTTCATTAAACAGCATTACATGGCAAAACTATATGAACTTCTCATGCGCGACGTCCGCTTTCGCGAAGGCCTGTCGGCCTGCATGAATTGCGGCGTATGCACAGCAATATGCCCTGCAGCCGAATTCTACAAATACGACCCGCGGCAAATATGCTCGCTTGTGCAATCGAGAGATGAAGAAAAGATAGAGGAATTGCTGAAGAGCGAAACCATCTGGTATTGCGGACAATGCATGTCGTGCAAGACCCGTTGCCCGCGCGGCAACGTGCCCGGAATGGTGATTAACGCACTGCGACAGCTTTCGCAGGAATTGGGCTATTTCACCCAAAGCGAAAAAGGCCGCCAACAATATGCATTGAAACACACCCTGGCACACAACATAAAGAAAATAGGCTACTGCGTGCACCCCGACATTGTAGCCCCGGAAAAGCATCCGGAGCAGGGACCTATATGGAAATGGTACATCGACCACATACAGGACGTCACCGACCGGCTGGGAGGCAACTATCACCGTGAAGGGCCCGGAGCCCTGCGCATTATAGCCGAGGACAACCTGGAAGAGGTACGCCGCATTTTCGAGGTAACCGGAGGCGACTCGCTGCTGGAACACATAGAGCAATTCTCGCGGCAAAAGGCACGTGAAATGGGATATTCGGAGCGAAACGCCGCCGAATACATCGACCATGTCTACACCGCCAACAACGATGAACATCAAAAATAGCCCCCTACTTTATCATATAAAAAAACAAGAACCGAACAAATGGAGCAAACTGTCAACAAATGGCGTGAATACCAGAAAGAAATAGCCGACGACAACTATTTTTACGAACGGAGCTGCATCCGACAGTCGTTCTTTCCCGGTTCGGAAGCCGCGTTTCTGAATATCCTGCGGAACGAATTGGGGAAAAACATTGTGGATGACCCCAACACGCATACCTGCACGGGCATCGGATACCACTCGGACGTCGTACCCTTCGACACGACCCAAACCGTGTGCGCCCGCCTGTTCTCGCTGATGAACGATGCAGGACTGAAAAACTATGTACCCTCTTGCGTGACCTCGTTCGGGGTGTTTACCGAAGTGGTGGAAACGTGGAAGCACTTTCCCGAAGAACTGGAAAAGACACGCGAAAACTTGCGGAAAGCAACCGGAAGGGAATTTGAAATTCCGGAAAACATTGCCCACCCGAGCGACATCGTTTACAAATACCGCAAGGAACTGAAGGAAAAAATGAAATACCAGCTGGTCAACAAACATACGGGGAAGCCTCTCAAGGTAGTTGAACACGTGGGATGTCATTACGGCAAGATATTCAAGGAAAAGGCCGTAGGAGGCGCTGAATTTCCGCAGGTGCTTGCCGGCATGATTACCGAATGGGGAGGCGAAGTTGTAGACTATCCGGAACGCCGGCATTGCTGCGGATTCGGATTCCGCAACTACCTGGTGCAGGCCAACAGAGGCTATTCGGTGGCCAACACGAAAAAGAAATTCGAATCGATGGAGCCCTACAAACCCGACTTCATTGTGGCGAACTGCCCCGGCTGCGCCATGTTCATGGACCGCTGGCAATATACCATAGCCGAACTGGAAGGCAAAACCTACGGAAACGACGGCAAAGGCATCCCGGTGCTGACCTATGAGGAAATGGCCGGCATGCTGCTGGGATACAACCCGTGGGACCTGGGCATGCAACTGCATCAGGTGCAGGTTGAATCTCTGCTCGACAAAATAGGCATAGCGTATGACCCGGCCGACAAGTATGTTGGAAAATCGGGAAAATTTCTCGGCGAACCGGAAAAGCCCGAAGTGCTGAAAGTGTAGGCGAAACGAAAAAGAGACATCATGCACTTTGCCGACAAAATAATAGCGTACAACCGCAACCTGGAGTTTCACGGTACCCTGCCGGAAGGCATTCGGGTCATGAATCCTTACCGGGAGAACGCCAATGCGTTCGAGGTTTCGTCCGAGTTTTACCGGAAGTATTATTCCGACAGCAACCCCCGGCACCTGATTATGGGTATCAACCCGGGGCGTTTCGGAGCAGGACAGACCGGCATCCCGTTCACCGACTCGCACCGCCTGCGCGAACGTTGCGGCATCACGTCCTACACGGGCTCCGACACATACGAACTGTCATCGGTTTTCGTGTATGACCTGATTGCACAATACGGAGGCGAAGAACGCTTTTACGGAGATTTTTATTTCAACTCCGTACTTCCGCTCGGGCTGACCGCAAACGGAAAAAACGGACGGGAAGTCAACTGCAATTACTATGACACCAAAGAGCTGATGCAGGCGGTTGAAAACGATGTATTGCAAAACATGGAGAAACTCATGGAGATGGGATTCGAGACAGACGTCTGCTTCTGCCTTGGAAGCGGGAAGAACAGCCAATACCTGTCACGCCTGAACAACAAGCACGGTTTCTTCGGAAAGATTATAACCCTGGAACATCCGCGCTATGTCATGCAGTACAAACTGAAAAGCAAACAACTTTATATCGACAAATACATTGAAACACTGACCGCATTGCACAAGACAATGCAATGACAGAGAAAGAGAAAAGCAGATTTAACGTATGGAACAGAAAGTACTTATAATAGGGGCCGGAGTAGCCGGAGCCGAAGCTGCCGCCCAACTTGCCGAAAACGGCATTCGGGTTTGCCTGCTCGAAAAGAGTGCGGAAACAGGAGGCAACGTCAAGAACTGGGTGAAACTTTTTCCCGACTTCACATCGGCACAAGATGTAAGAAACGGCATTTTCGACAAACTGAAGCATCCGAACATCGAAGTAAGGACGGGAGTCACGGTACACAAACTTGCGGAGGAAAACGGCCAATGGATTGCCGAAGACCAACAGGGCAACCGCTACGAAGCCAGCGCCGTGCTGCTGGCCAGCGGATTCGAACCCTTCGACGCCAACCGCAAAGAGGAACTGGGCTATGGCATCTACGACAACATCATAACTTCCATAGAGTTTGAAAAAGCCACAAAGGCGGGACAGCTGTTGACCACACAGGGCAACGCCCCCAAACGTATCGCCTTTCTGAACTGTGTTGGGTCGCGCGATGAAAAGGTTGGCAACAACTACTGTTCACGGGTGTGCTGCATCAATGCCGTGAAACAGGCCATAGAATACAAGGAGCTGGTTCCCGACGGAGAGGCGTATGTATTCTACATGGACCTGCGCATGTCGGGGCAATGCTACGAAGAACTGTACCGTCGCTCGCAACAGGACTTCTCGGTCAATTTCATTCGCGGACGTATATCGGAAGCATCCGGGACCATAGACAAACGCGTACAGATAAAGGCTGAAGACACACTGACCGGACTGCCCCTGAAAATCACGGTAGACATGCTGGTGCTCATGGTAGGCATGGAACCATCGGAAGGTACCCGGCTTCTGGCCCGTCAAAACGGAATTGCCGGCGAATACGGATTCGCCCAGGCTGCAGGAACCTTTCTTGCCGACAACCAAACCGGCAAACAGGGACTGTTCCTTGCCGGAACCTGCAAGCGTCCGTTAACAATTCCCGAAACTTTGGCAGACGCACGCTCTGCCTCCCTGCAAATAATGGAATACTTAAAATGAAAAATTTCGGTTTCAAAATATCCAAACCACGTGCCATTGACCTGGACAGTGCCGACACCAGTCTGTACAAAAAACTGGTCAAGGTAGTTCCTTCACTGGAACGCTGCATCATGTGCGGCGGGTGCACGGCCACCTGCTCGGTAAACAACCACACCGAATTCAACCTCCGCAAGTGCCACCTGTTGTTCCGGCGCGGCCAGCTCGATGGACTGACGCAAGAGTTGGACAAATGTATGTTGTGCGGCAAATGCACGCTGGTATGCCCGCGAGGAGTAAACACCCGCGCCGTAGTAATGAACATGCGCATCCTCTTGGGCTGCGCAACTTACGAAAGGAGGGTAAGTCATGCTGTTGGAAAGTAGCCGTACGTTCATAGAATTTTTACAGGACACCTCCCTTTTTATCACCGTAAAAAGCAGCCATTTCATTTCGTTCGTCGTACCGTTCTATCTGGGCTGTATCTTTTTGTTCTCCGTGCTTGCCTACAAGTATGTACGCTGGATCAGGAACATAAGCAAAAGACAACGGCGCATCATGTGGAGAAACCTGTTCAGCCGCAAGTCATGGGAGGCCCTCAAGGAAACCTTCATGGAGTCGTTGGTGCACCGGAAAATATACAAACGGAATCCGTTGCTGGGCTACATGCACATGAGCCTGGCGTTCGGCTGGTTCCTGATGATTTTTTTCGGTAAAGTGGAAAGTTCCATCTTTAACCACAGCCTGCTCGACGATCCTTCGTTTGCCATTTTCTTCCGCTTTTTCGTACGTGAAAAAGGACTCTATCCCGGGCAAAACACACTGTCGTTCATAATGGACTTCCTGCTGCTGATTGTATTGAGCGGAGTCCTGTTGGCCATCATCAAACGTTTCCGCTCGCAACTGATGGGCATGAAAAAAACAACCCGACAGACCGCCATCGACAAGGTGGCCTTAAGTGCCTTGTGGTGGATATTTCCATTGCGCCTGTTGTCGGAAAGCGTTACTGCCGGCCTGGCTCACAACGGAAGTTTTCTGACCCAAACCATCGGCAATCTGCTTGTATCCATAAAACTGCCTTTGGAGTCGATGGAGCTTTTCGTCTGGTGGGCCTACTCACTTGACCTGTGCTTGTTTTTCGCCTGCCTGCCGTTTTCGCGCTACATGCACATTTTTACTGAAGTAGTTCTCATCTTTCTCCGAAAGCTGGGAGTGCGCACAACCGAGAACTTCAACGGCTACTCCATGGTACAGTTGAACGCCTGTTCACGCTGCGGCATTTGTATAGATGCCTGCCAACTGGGATTCTCGGCCGGAGTGGACAACATACAACCGGTCAACTTCGTTGCCGACACACGCTACAGAAGACTGACCGCCGAGGTATTGAACGACTGTCTGATGTGCGACCGTTGCGTAGAAGCCTGTCCGGTAGGAGTTGAATCGACCCTCATCCGCCAGCAGATACGCACCAAAAAGGTTGACGAAAACAAGCTGTTCTATGCTTACAACCAGGCAGAAAAAGCCAGAAAAAAATACAACGTCATTTACTTTGCTGGCTGTATGACCCATTTGACTCCCGGTATCATTACTTCCATGAAGAAAATTTTCGAAGAAGCCAATGAACGGTACTGGTTCATGGACGAAGATAAGGGGTTATGTTGCGGACGTCCGTTGCGCCAACAAGGTTTTATTCAGCAGGCAAACGAACTCATGCTGAAAAACAAGGAACTTATTGTTTCATCGGGCATAAAACTGCTGGTCACCTCCTGCCCCATCTGCTACAAGACCTTCAAAAACGATTATCGTCTGAACGGCATGCAAATCATGCATCACACCGAATACATAGACTACCTCATCAAATACGGGCGTATCAAGGTAGAAAAGTCCAAACTGGGAATCGTGTATCATGATCCCTGTGAACTGGGGCGCGGATGCAAGATTTACGATGAACCTCGCAGGGTATTGCAGTCTGTCGGCAAACTGCAGCGTGCCGAATACGAACGCGAGAACGCATTCTGCTGCGGCAACACCATGGGGAACTCCGTCCTGCCTTCAGAAAAACAGCAACTGGTACGCAACGAAGCCTTGGACATGCTGACAAAGTCAAACCCCGACATATTGGCAACAGCCTGCCCGTTGTGCAAAAAGACTTTTGCCGGAGGGAATCGGGTAAAAGTGAAAGACATTGCCGAAATTGTAGCGGAAAATTTGGAAAAAAGCAGTAATTTTGAAGCCGAATAAAAAACATAAAAATTCTTATTTATTTAAATAATGGTAGATATTTTCGACAGACTAAAGAAAGCCGAAGGTGATCTTGGTCAATACAGAAGCAAATCGGACGGCTATTTCATGTTTCCTATATTGGAAGGTGAAATAGGACCTCACATGAAGTTCAACGGAAAAGAAGTGCTGAACTGGAGTTTGAACAACTACTTGGGTCTGGCCAACCACCCGGAAGTGCGTAAAGCCGATGCCGAAGGTGCTGCACAGTTCGGTATGGCAGCTCCCATGGGAGCCCGCATGATGTCGGGACAAACCAAATGGCATATCGAACTGGAAAAACGTCTGGCCGCATTTGTCAAACGTCCTTCTGCCTATCTGGTGAATTTCGGTTATCAGGCCATGCTTTCAATCATCGATTCGTTGGTTTGCAGAAAAGACGTTATCGTATACGACTCTGAAGCACACGCTTGTATCATGGACGGTCTTCGTCTGCACATTGGCAAACGTTTCGTTTACCAGCACAACAACATGGAAAGCCTGCGCAAACAGCTTGAACATGCCACGACGTTGGCTGAAGAACAAGGCGGCGGCATTCTGGTCATCACAGAAGGGGTGTTCGGCATGGCCGGCGACTTGGGACATCTGAAAGACATCGTTGCCCTGAAAAAAGAATTCAAGTTCCGCCTGCTGATTGACGATGCACACGGTTTCGGAACAATGGGACCGACCGGTGCCGGAACGGATGAACACTACGGCGTACAGAAAGATGTAGACATTTATTTTGCTACGTTTGCAAAATCAATGGCCGGCATCGGAGGTTTTGTCGCTTCCGAAACTTACATCGTAGACAACCTGCGCTACAACATGCGTTCACAAATTTTCGCGAAATCGTTGCCCATGCCCATGGTTATCGGTGCAATGAAACGCCTGGAACTGATACAGACACGTCCGGAACTGCGTGAAAAATTGTGGACCATTGCACATGCACTGCAAGATGGTCTGCGCAAGGAAGGCTTCAACCTGGGAAATACAGAATCGGCTGTCACTCCGGTTTACTTGAACGGAAGTGTGCCCGAAGGTACCAATGTTGTAGTTGACCTGCGTGAAAACTATGGCATTTTCTGTTCAATCGTGGTTTATCCGGTTGTGCCGAAAGGAGTCTTGATGCTTCGCGTCATTCCTACAGCTGCACACACCATGGAAGATGTAAACCGCACCATCAGTGTATTCAAGGAAATTAAAGCCAAATTGGATGCCGGTAAATACCAATCCGACGAAATGCAGAACATGAAGCTGTCATAAGCTACACGTTTTTACAGAACAACAAAACCGTAAAAACGGTTGTCTGTATAAAATGAAAATAAGAAAGGGGTCACTCCTTTTCTTATTTTCATTTAAAAATCAATGGACTGTTCCATGCAAAACATAAACATGCGGAAAATGGTTTCTGCCGGTTCGATTCCGGTTTTCGCACAAAACAGTATTTATCTAATTTAGCAAGAAGTCTATATTTTAAAGAGACTCATTGAAGACTTATGAAATACAAATTGAAATGTGTCCAATGCGGATACGAAACGCCCGACTTCAAAACCTGGTTCTCCCAAAACCAGACTTGCCCCAAATGTGGAAGCAAACATTCGGAAGTATGGTATGACACAGACTACAAAAAATTACCGGAACTGCTGAAAGGACATCCTGACAGTTTCTGGACATATTTTGATTTCCTCCCGCTCATGGAGAAAGAAAATATCGTCTCACGCAGCGAAGGAGCCATTCCTTTGGAAGAATGGAACTTCCTGGAAAACTATGCAAAAGAAAAATACGGATTGGACCTTCAGGTATTGGTTTACCGCAACGACTTGAACGGCGGCACCGGAACATTCAAGGACGTAGCCGCATCGCTGGCCGCCAGTTTGTTTAAAGAAAACGGCATAGAACAATATTGTGTTGCCTCTACCGGCAACACCGCCACTGCGTACGGCATGTATCTCTCCCTTGCCGGAGTAAATGCATCCATCTTTATCCCCGACAATGCATTGAAAGCATCCGAAGCCATGATAAGCGCCTACGGGCAACAGGTCATGAGGGTGAACGGAGACTATGCCAAAGCCAAAAAGATAGCTAATGAATATGCAGAAAAATATCATATTCTCATTTCAAGCGGCAATATCGACCCGATTCGCGTTGAAGCCAAAAAGACCATGGTATTCGAATGGCTCAGACAATTGAAACGGTTACCCGATGTCTACATACAGGCCATCAGTGGAGGAACCGGTCCCATTGCCCTTAACAAAGGAATACGCGAACTGAAAAGCATATATGCTGATTTGAAAATGCCACGCTTGCTGATGGTTCAACCCGATCAGTGCGACCCCATGGTACAAGCATGGGAACATGCCGAAAAAGCCGGATTCCCGACCGGATTCGAGAAAGACTATCCGGTGCTGGACAACCCGCAAACCGCCGTACCGACATTGGCAACCGGCAATCCTGCCACCTATCCCATTATAGCCAAACTGGTAAAAAGCACCGAAGGTACTTTCGTACGCATGCAGGAACGAAAACTGGCTGCCTATGCACGTTTGGTCGCATTCGAACAAAAAGTAATTCTGGGACCGGCTTCGGCCGTCTGCATCGCCGGTTTCTTCGAATCGCTGAAGAAAGGGCTGATTAAAAACGGAGAATGTGTCTTGTTGAATACAGGAGAAGGCGTACGCCGCGCTCCGGAGTTCGTCAACGAAATGATTTATACGACCAAGCAGGTTGACTCCGTTGCCGACTGTCACCCCCACACCATGGCCCAATATCGGGAACAGTTGTGGAACGCAATCGAAGCATAATGAAGAAGTACCCGCATGCCGGGTTTGCTATTTTCTCGTTTATTTCATGAACGGCAATGAAACTCGAAGGAAAGACAATATGGATTACCGGTGCCTCATCCGGAATTGGTGAGGCTTGTGCCTACGAACTGGCCAAAGAGAAAACCAATCTGATTCTTACCGGTACACGTAAAGACAAACTCGGTGAAGTACAGTCCAAATGCCGGGCATTGGGTGCGGCATGCGCCATATTGCCCTATGACTTTTCTGACGTTTCCGGCATTCCGGAACTGCTAGAAAAAGCATTGGGGTGCTTCGGACAAGTGGACATTATGTTCAACAATGCAGGCATAAGCCAACGGGCCAAAGTAGGTGAAACGATATTCGAAGTTGATCGGAAAATAATGGAAGTCAATTTTTTTGCTCCTGTATATATCACCAAACTACTGTTGCCTCACATGCTTGAAAACGGTGGAGGAACCTTCGTGACCACCACCAGCATTGCCGGACGTTTCGGATTTCCTCTCCGCTCTGCATACGCAGCTTCCAAACATGCTCTATACGGTTTCTTTGAATCCCTGCAAGCGGAATATTATGACAAGAATATCCGCTCGGTGTTAGTATGTCCGGGACGTGTGAAAACAAACATATCCTTTTATGCTTTGGAAAAAGACGGACAACAGCACGGAAAACTGGATGCGGGACAAGCCGGAGGCATTTCTCCTGAAAAAGCGGCAAAGAAAATCATAAAGGCCATTCGAAACCAGAAACCCGAGGTGCTGGTCGGAGGCAAAGAGTTGCTGATGGTATATTTCAAACGCTTCCTCCCTGCACTGAACCGTCTGCTAGCCAGAAAAATAAAGCCGGAATAACTTTCAGTAAAGAAACAAACATAGTCAATCATTAAACATCAATCACAATATGAACTCTTATGTTATTGCCGGCATTCAACAGATAGGTGTCGGAGTTGAAGATCTTGCTACTGCATGGAAGTACTATATTGACACATTCAACATGGATGTAAAAATTCTGGACGACAACCATGTTGCAGATATCATGGCTCCTTACATGGGAGGGAAACCACGTGCCAAACGTGCCGTCATCGCCATCAACATGCAAGGCGGAGGAGGCTTCGAAATATGGAATCACCAGGAACACAAGCCGACCAAAGCCGACTTTCAACTGCAGTTCGGTGACCTCGGCTGCTTTGCGGCGAAGATAAAGAGCCGTGATGTAAAACGCAGTTACAAGGAATTTTCTCAGAAGAATGTCAAAATGTTAGGAGGCCTGACCCAAACCATAGATGGGAAAGACACATTCTTCATAGAAGACATTTTCGGGAATACGTTCCAACTTGTGGAAGATACCTATGTATTCCGCGATGAAAAACGTTCCACAGGTGGTCCTGTAGGGGCTGTTGTAGGTTGTACTGACATTGATAAAACCCTCCCCCTCTATCAGGACATTTTAGGCTATGACAAGATATTGGCCGATGAAACGGGCACATTCAATGACATTGCGGCCCTACCCGGCGGAAACCAACAATACCGCCGTGTATTACTGACTCACTCACAACCCCGCAAAGGCAGTTTTTCGCATCTTTTCGGACAATCGTACATTGAACTGGTGCAAGCCTTGGAACGCACACCCCGCAAAATTTACGAAGGACGCTACTGGGGTGACCCCGGATTCATTCAAATATGTTTCGACGTACGCAACATCCGTGCACTGGAAAAGAAATGTGAAAGCATGGGATTCCCATTTACAGCCGACAGTGCAAGCAAGCAAAAAAGCGATGCCGAATCATTTGAAATGGGCGATGCGGGCGGACATTTCACCTACATTGAAGACCCCGATGGCTATCTGATTGAGTTTGTCGAAACACACAAAATTCCCATCATGAAGAAGTTGGGACTGTACCTGAACCTGCGCAAACGCGACCCGGAAAAGCCATTGCCAGACTGGATTCTGAAAATGCTCCGCTTCGCACGCATGAAACCCGAGGCCATCCGGTAAACAATCCGAAAAAACGCATTCACAAGGAGGTCCAAGTTTGACAACTTGGACCTCCTGTTTTTCAACATAACTCTCTGACATTTTTGTTGTCCTATAAACAAAGACTTCGTACAGCATCTCCTGTTATTATTATATTCATATTTTTAAACAAAAAAATCTATATTCTATTTCATACACCGATCAGCGCAAAAAAAAGAAACGTTGCACATTTATTATTCCAGATTGTTCATTTTATACAGTTCAAACAATCTATTTTTGCACAAATAAAATCAATGTAGATGAACAAGAAAAAAGAATACCCAAATTCAAAAATACCGGTACAGAATCCATACATGGGAATTTTGTTTGGTCTTTTATTAGTATTGCTACTCAATGGGCTACTTTTCCCGAATATAGGAAAAAACAGGATAATTGCCACCGACTACATTTCATTCATTGAAAAAGTCGATGCTGGCAAGGTAAGGGATGTCATCATCAAAGACAACCATATTTATTTCACAGCAGATGATGATGAAGGGAAAACTGTTGCCTACAAAACCGGGGAAACAAATGACCCTCAATTGGTAGACAGACTGTTAAAAGCCCAAAGCCCCAACGAAAGCAATAAAATAAACTTCAACCGGATTGTACCGCAGGAAAATTCCCCGATTCTGAACTTCTTCCTGTTTTGGGTATTGCCTGGACTGATATTCTACCTCATCTGGAAGCAGACAAGCAAGAGCATACAATCCAAAATAGGAGCTGGAGGCAATTTCATGTCGATTGGAAACAGCGGAGCTAAAATATATGCTGAGTCCGACATAAAAACCACATTTGCCGATGTCGCCGGTCAGGATGAAGCCAAAGACACCTTAAGGGAAATCGTTGATTTTCTACATAATCCGTCTAAATACACAGAAGTCGGGGCATCCCTTCCCAAAGGAGCGCTACTGGTAGGACCTCCGGGGACGGGAAAAACTCTGATAGCAAGAGCCGTAGCTGGCGAAGCCAAAGTACCGTTTTTTGCCATATCCGGTTCGGAATTCGTCCAGATGTTCGTCGGAATGGGCGCCGCAAAAGTCAGAGACCTCTTCAAACAAGCAAACGAAAAGGCTCCATGCATTATTTTCATAGATGAAATAGATGCTATAGGCAAACGACGCGACAGCGGTATGGGTAACGATGAGAGAGAACAGACCCTGAACCAGCTACTGACCGAGATGGACGGTTTTGACGGACGGAAAGGGGTGGTCATTCTTGCTGCAACCAACCGCCCCGAAAGTCTGGACAAGGCGTTACTCCGCCCGGGCCGTTTTGACCGTAGGATACAAATGGAACTACCTGATTTAGAAGGTCGCAAAGCTATTCTTGCCGTTCATTTAAAGAAAGTAAAACATGCTGACATTGATATGGACGTAGTGGCGAGAGCCACTGCCGGTTCTTCAGGTGCAGAACTTGCAAATATCGTAAATGAAGCAGCTTTGCGAGCGGTTCGCATGAACCGTAAGGCCGTAACCACTTCCGACCTGGAAGAAAGCGTAGAAACGGTGCTTGCCGGTGCGCAGAAAAAGAACGCAGTCCTGTCTGATACGGAAAAAAGACTTGTGGCATACCACGAGATAGGACATGCCTTGGTTGCTGCCATGCAAACCCATTCGGCACCCGTTCACAAGATAACGATTATTCCACGCACTTCCGGTGCATTGGGCTACACTATGCAAGTCGATAGCGGAGAACATTACTTAATGGATAAAAAAGAACTGTTCAACCGCATCGTGACACTTACAGGAGGCCGTTCCGCCGAAGAAACCGTATTCGAAACCATCACTACCGGAGCATCGAATGACATAGAACAGGCAACGAAACTGGCCCGGGCAATGGTCACCCGGTACGGAATGAGCGAGAAGTATGACATGATGGGACTTGAAACCGTGAACAATGCCTATTTAGGAGGCGACAGCTCTCTTACATGTTCAAGTGATACTGCATCTGATATAGACAAGGAAGTTCTTAATGTAATCAAAGAGGCTCACGAAAAAGCCAGACATATCATAACCGATCACATGGACATCATGCACAAGGCAGCGGCATTCCTTATCGAAAGAGAAACGATCACCGGCGATGAATTCATGAAAATAGTAAAGGAGAATGAACCCTGTGAAAATCACAAATCCTGATTTGCCTTTTTTCTGTACTCCAGCGGAGAGCATCCCACATGTGTACGGAAGAAACGAACAAAAGAAGATGCCGTCAGAAAATGAAGCCGGTCAGCTATCTGCTGTATGGTCAGGTCTGTTGTCATAATATACCGTTTGGCGCAGATAAGTACCGCTTCGTTAATCCAGTTCTGGGCAGGATGTTTTGAAATAGACTTGACTACTGTAGTCAAATATTTCGGGGTGACACAAAGTTTGTCCGCATAATATGCTACACTTCTTTGGGTTTCACATGAATCAACAAGCAGGTCAAAGAATTTTCTGACAAGAGTTTCCTGACGAGAAAAAGTGCGATCCGGATTCAACGGCAGATTTCCAAACGATGAAGCTGTAATCAAAATCAACGAATGAATCAATGTATCCTGAATCTGCCTGGCAAGTTTTTCCTCCGAGTTATATCGGTTGATTATGAAATGGATTTTCCGCAAATCATCCAATTTTTCCTCCTCCAATTTCACACTTGGCCGTACTGCCATCTTTTTAAGCAGGTCAAAATCCAGTGTTATCGGCAAATGACACAAAAAATCGGATGAAACCAATACCATCCCAACCTCCAAATCATCCGAACAGTCTTTCATTGAATATATACGTCTCGGCAATATGACGACCAGATTATTCGGGTCAATCTGATACTCCTTATAGTCAATGGTAATTTTTGCCGTCCCTTTAATGCAGATGATGAACAAAAGACCATCGAAAAGAAACAACTGATTTTGAAAGTTTTTCCCTAGAAACTCCGATATGCTTTTGAAAGCAAAATTTCTGCCACTTAAATTCAGTTTGCCTATTTCATATATATTCATTGCGCTTCTTTGTTGACAGGTACACAAAAATACGACATTTGCATATAAAAAAGCAAAGGCCATCTCAAGGTTTATTTTGAGACGGCCCCTGTTTTTATTTATAACCCAACGGCAAGGAGATTATTTCTTGCGCTGGATTTTCTTGTATCCGTAAACGGCCATGTCGCCCAATTCTTCTTCAATGCGGAGCAACTGGTTGTATTTGGCCATACGGTCAGAACGGCTCAACGAACCGGTCTTAATCTGACCTGAGTTGGTAGCTACGGCGATATCGGCGATAGTAGCATCTTCGGTTTCACCCGAACGGTGAGAAGTTACCGAAGTATATCCGGCACGGTGAGCCATTTCGATAGCATCCAACGTTTCAGACAAAGAACCAATCTGGTTTACTTTGATAAGGATTGAGTTGGCGCAACCCAATTCAATACCTTTCTGGAGGAATTCAACGTTCGTTACGAACAAGTCGTCACCTACCAACTGGCATTTGTCACCGATTTTGTCGGTCAACAATTTCCAGCCATCCCAGTCGTTTTCGCTCATACCGTCTTCGATAGAGTCAATCGGGTATTTGCTTACCAATTCGGCGAGGTATTCAGCCTGTTCAGCAGAAGTACGTTTGGCACCTTTGTCGCCTTCGAACTTCGTATAGTCATAAACACCATCAGCATAGAATTCTGAAGAAGCGCAGTCCAAACCAATCATTACATCAACACCGGGTTTGTAACCTGCCAGTTCAATAGCCTTGATAATGGATTCCAAAGCATCTTCCGTACCGTTCAATGCCGGAGCGAAACCACCTTCGTCACCTACAGCCGTGCTGAGGTTACGGTCATGAAGCACTTTCTTCAAAGCGTGGAACACTTCAGCACCACAACGCAAACCTTCACGGAAAGAAGGAGCGCCCACCGGACGAATCATGAATTCCTGGAAAGCGATAGGAGCATCCGAGTGAGAACCACCGTTGATGATGTTCATCATCGGAACCGGCAATGTATATGTGTTCGTACCACCAATGTAGCGATACAAAGGCAAGCCGAGATATTCGGCAGCAGCTTTAGCTACGGCCAAAGAAACGCCGAGGATAGCGTTTGCACCCAAGTTCGATTTTGTTTTCGTACCATCCAAAGCAATCATTTTCTTGTCGATAGCACGTTGTTCCAAAGAACACATTCCGATCAAGGCCGGTGCAATCACTTTATTCACGTTTTCAACAGCTTTCAATACCCCTTTGCCAGAGTAGCGTTTTTTGTCGCCGTCGCGCAACTCGATAGCTTCATTTTCTCCGGTAGATGCTCCCGACGGAACAGCTGCACGGCCCATAACTCCACTTTCCAAAATAACGTCTACTTCCACAGTAGGGTTGCCTCTTGAGTCAAGCACTTCACGGGCAACGATTTTTTCAATTTTACACATGTTAATTTTGATTTATAGTGATTTATAAACAGAATAATGCTTCTGTAAAAACAGTGCAAAAGTACAATTTTTTCTGTTTTCCACATAATAAAAAGGTAAAATTCATCAGGCAACCGGCAACAGACCGTACAAGCAACCAAGAAACGACCGCCCAAGCCAGCCCCAAAAGCGGTTTCAGACTAATGCTGTACGCACTCCGGCCATCGCTTGCAATGCTCGGGCAAGCAAGAACGACACAAGGCAGCACCCAAAGCAAAGCCAAAAAGAGCAGAAAAATGTCCGCTACACACGTGAAGTTCAGAATAAAGGTTTTGCGCTGCCTACAGCACATTGTTTTCTTTTTATGCAGTCAATGTCTTTTTTTAAAAAAGGTTGACTCCTAAAGAGTCAAAAGAATGAAACAAAAAGATTATGAACAGTCACAGCGTAGTCTGTGTGAAATTTCGGAGATTTACCGGAAAGTCACCTTGGAAAAGTTTTCGGTAAAAG
>CASEAJ010000119.1 GCA_949285425.1 uncultured Porphyromonadaceae bacterium | reverse complement strand
TTGTGTGGTTTCATACTCTTGAACTACTGATAGTTTAAAGGACATGCTGTAATCTTTTTGTGTGCGCTTAACATACTTTGTTTCTGTCTTTTCCATAATGTTACTTTTTTTTGTTGTAACGCTATTTCAGGACTAGACAAACTGTTAAAAGAAAGAGAGTGTATCAGCATACACTCTCTTTCTTTTTCGGTAAGGTGCATCAGAATGGGTAAGATGCAAGGCGCCGAGACTGAGGCCGAGGAAGCGTACTTCTGTACGTGACCGAAGCCGAATGTCGAAAATAACGCAGCAGATTGCCCGTTATGATACACCGTCTTTTTTGATGTAATGACTGTTACAGTTCCTATGGTTTGTCTATAGTTGCAGGAACGTATGCGACTTTCTTGTTTGTTTTTTTCAACTTTATGATTTTTCCTTTCCAGGCCGGAATGTTGGTGCGGAAAGGAGTACCAGAACCCAATGTGACGATGGGAAACTGTTCAGACGGGTCGAGCAGATTGGTGCATGTGTAATGTTCGTTTTCTTTCAGATTGAGGAATTGGAAAGCTTCCGGCGGGATGCGTACTTCAGTGTCCAGATATTTGTCGTGGAAGTTGAGTATGACCAGCAGCAGTTCATTTCCGTATTTCCGAAAATAGGCGAATTGCTCATGCGAATTGAATTTAGGATTGTCATAGTTGGCATATTCCAAATCGTACATCACTCCATCGGTAATGGCTTTTTCTTTCAAGGTTGTGTTGAGCAGCCTTTTATAAAAAGCACGCAATTCTTTCTGTTCGTCCGTGAGATCTTTGCCATCGAATTTGCCTTTGTTGGCCCAAGCCTGTACGGACTTCACACCCCAATAGTCAAATAGGGTGGTACGTCCATCCAGTCCGCTGAAGCCTTCGTTGTCCATACCTAACTCGCCCAACTCTTGCCCGAAATAAATCATGACAGGGGCCTGCGTTAAGGTGGCGGCCACTATCATGGCCGGTTGGGCATACATGCCATCTCCACAGAAAAAGCCCGAACCGATGCGCTGTTCATCATGGTTTTCAAGGAAGTTGAGCATTTGGTTTTCTATGCCTCCCAGCTGTTGCCAGGCAAATGTAATATTACGCACCGGATGGTTACGGCTTGTTACGTTGCGCAGGGTATCATACAGACCCACTTTGTCATACAGGTAGTCAAATTTGCCGTTGCACAGGTAGTTGCGGTATTCGGCCGGATTGTACACCTCGGCTATGAAAATCACTCCGGGAAAGGCGTTCTTTATCTGCGGAATGACCCAACTCCAAAACTCGACGGGGACCATTTCGGCCATATCGCAACGGAAACCGTCGATGCCTTTGCCTGCCCAGTACAACAGAATGTCGAGCATTTTGTGCCACGTATCAGGAATGGGGTCGAACTGTTTTTCGCCGTGATTTGCGTAATTGACACCATAGTTCAATTTGACGGCCTCATACCAGTCATTGATGCCGGGCGAGGCATTGAACACATCGTTGCCGGTGGCTTTGGCCGGGAACTCGTTGTACCCTTCGGTGTCGAATTGCGGTGCGAACTGTTCACCGGGCAGATAATAGAAATTGTTGAGTGGAGAGAAGGCCCATTCGGGATGGTCTTTTTCTCCGAAGTCGGCTACTCCCCGCGGTTTCATGTCCGAATGATACTCCCGTGCCACATGGTTGGGTACGAAGTCAATGATGACTTTCATGCCGGATGCATGTGTACGTTGTACGAGATTTTCGAATTCTTCCATCCGCCTGTCCACGTTTTCGGCCAGGTCGGGGTCCACGTCATAATAGTCCTTGATGGCATAGGGCGAACCGGCCTGGCCTTTTACAATGGCCGGGTGGCTTTGCAATATGCCGTAGGCTGAATAGTTGGTCTTGGTGGCATGCTCAATGACACCGGTGTACCACACGTGTGTGACGCCCAGCGACTTGATTGCTTTCAAGGCTTTGGGGGTAAAACTGTTGAATTTTCCACAGCCGTTTTCCTCTATGGTTCCGGCATGTTTGTTGGTGGTGTTATAGTTTCCGAACAGACGCGGAAGTACTTGATATATTACGAATTTAGCCATGTTTTCAATGAATTTTTCCAATACAGTCGGCACGCCTTTTCCGTTTGGTCGGGGCATACGGAGTGCATTTTCTGTGGTCAAAGGTAAACAAAAAACGCTTGGGTTTGTTTTATGTTTATTATCTATTAATTATTTAAACGGAAATTTAGAAACTGTTTTGATTTTATCGTTCACTGTTTTTGAGATGAATTTCCGAAGGATGTTTCCTGATAGAATGAGGTCGATAAGCGGGCTATCTGACGAAATGAACCAGGAAACAGTACTGGAAAGTAGTTCAAAACAGGAAGGAAAATCCTGACAGTTTCGGAGTGAAAAAGATTTGTAGAAAATAAAAACAATTTTTTAATAATATGTCGACAGTAAAATTTAAAGGCAACGAGGTTCATACAGTTGGACAGTTGCCGCTTGTAGGAAACATGGCCCCCGATTTTGTATTGACTGGCTCTGATTTGGGGGATATAAGTCTGAAGGACTATCGGGGAAAAAGAGTCTTGTTGAATATATTTCCCAGTCTGGATACGCCTACGTGTGCCATGTCGGTCAGACGGTTCAATCAATGGATGTCCGAAAAGGACAATGTGATTGTGCTATGTATTTCAAAGGATTTACCCTTTGCACAGAAACGTTTTTGTGGAGCCGAAGGATTGGAACGTGTGATTACCGCTTCGGATTTTCGCTCTCCATCGTTTGCGCATGACTATGGTGTGCTGTTGGCCGATGGCCCGTTGCGCGGCTTGATGGCCCGTGCGGTGGTGGCCATAGACGAAAGTGGTAAGGTGCTCTACACCCAGTTGGTGGACGAAATATCCGAAGAACCCAACTATGACATAAAGGTGTTTTAGTCGGCTAAAAGAGTAGGGAAACGGCCGACTTGAAGGAAAGTTGAAAACCAATCGGGCCGGTTGCAGGACTTGTGTTCGCTGCAGCCGGCCCGGCTTATTTTTTAGTTAGTCAAACGTATCTCCCTACGGCTGTGGAAGCAGCCCGAGAATTTGTTCCACTTTTTCGTCGTCGGGCATGGACCAGGGCAGCCAGTGGATGGTGAAGCCCCGACGTTCCATGCCGCGAAACCAGGTCATTTGCCGTTTGGCGAACTGGTGTATGGCGGTTTCCAATTGGCGGAACATGTCATCGTAGGTGAGCTGCCCGGTGAGGTAAAGGGTGACGTACTTGTATTCCAACCCGTAATAGATGAGGTCGTCGGGAGCAATGCCACTGTCCAACAGGCGGCGCACCTCATCAATCATGCCCTCGTCGAGGCGGCTTTTCAGCCGGCGGCTTATGCGCATTCTGCGTTCTTCGCGGTCGATGTCGATGCCCACAATGAGGCTGTGCAACGGAGGAAATTCGCTGACATCGGGATGTTGCACCCGGGTGTATTCGGCAATCTCGATGGCGCGGATGGCACGTTTGGCCGAGTCGGTGTCGGTGGTGTTGTGCAGAGGCTGGTAGGAGGCCAGCAGGTCTGTCAGTTCTTCCAGCGACTTGCTTGCCAACCGTGCACGCAGTTCAGGGTTTTCGGGCACTTTGAGCAGGCGGAAACCTTTGAGTACCGATTCGATGTAGAGGCCCGTTCCTCCGCAAAGTATGGGCAGTTTTCCGTGTGCCTTCACCGAGCGGTAGGCATCGTAGAAGTCGTGTTGGAACTCGAACAGATTGTATCGTTCGCCCGCATCCCAAATGTCAATGAGATGGTAGGGAATAGTGGTCCCGTTGACGGTGTAGTCGGACAGGTCTTTTCCAGTGCCGATATCCATGCCGCGATACACCTGGCGTGAGTCCGCACTGATGATTTCCGTGCCCAACCGATAGGCAAGGGCGCAGGCGAGGGTAGTTTTGCCGCAGGCTGTAGGGCCGAGCAAGGTGATGAGGTCGTACATAAGCATTGTTTTTTTGGGGAAGGGTAGTGAGTAGCGGGAAGTGGGTAGTTTCCATTTGGATTCGGGGAACTTTTTCTTATATATTCTGAATACAAACTACCCGCTCCACGCCATTTGCTACTCACTACTGCATTAAAATATCTTTGGTTTTCGTTTGCGGGCTTCTTCATAGCTCAGGGTGTTGGCTGTGTCCTGTTTGCGGCGCAACCGGTTCTGTGTCTCGTGCAGTTCGGCCACGTAGCTATCGTGTGTTGTGGTGTCGAGCAACCGGGCAATGACCTGTGCGTTGACAGAAGCGTCTTTTACGTGCACCACCGGAGCGTGATAAAGCGGTGCTATGCGCACGGCCGTGTGCAGTTCGGAGGTAGTGGCTCCGCCAATGAGCAGCGGCATGCAGGCTCCTGCCTGTTCCAGTGCAGAGGCTACGTGACACATTTCCTCGAGTGAAGGGGTGATGAGTCCGCTCAGTCCGACAATGTTAACCTGTTCGCGCAAAGCGGTTTCCACAATGGTTTCGGCCGGTACCATGACCCCAAGGTCAATGACTTCGTAGTTGTTGCATGCCAGAATAACGGACACAATGTTCTTGCCGATGTCATGTACGTCGCCCTTGACAGTAGCTATCAGTACCTTCCCGGCCGACGAACGGGATTCGTTCTTGCGCAGGGCTTCGAGGTGTGGTTGTAGCAGGGCCACGGCCTGCTTCATGGTGCGGGCGGTTTTCACTACTTGTGGCAGGAACATCTGTCCGGCTCCGAACAGTTCGCCGACGATGCCCATGCCACGCATGAGCGGTTTCTCTATGATGTCGACAGGCGAGTCGTACGCTTGCAGGGCTTCCTGCAAATCGTCGGCCAGATAATCGCTTATACCTTTTTGCAGGGCATAGGCCAGGCGGTCGTCCAACCCGAGGGTACGCCAGGCATCGGTGTGTTGCGGTGTTGTGTTTCCTTCGGTTGCCTTCAGCTGTTCGGCCAATGCAATCAGCCGTTCAGTTGCATCGGGGCGGGTGTCCAGCACCACATCTTCCACCCGTTCCTTCAGTCCGGCTTCCAGTTCATTGTAATGTAGACGGGTTGTGGGATTGACAATGGCCATGTCGAGTCCGCAGCGTACGGCATGGTGCAGGAACACGGCGTGCATGGCTTCGCGCACTGCGTTGTTGCCTCGGAAGGCGAACGACAGGTTGCTTATTCCACCGCTTACTTTGGCATGGGGCAGGTGGGCCTTTATCCAACTGACCGTATCAAGAAAGTCGACTGCATAATGGTTGTGTGCATCAATGCCGGTGGCTATGGCCAGTACGTTGGGATCGAAAATGATGTCCTGCGGAGGAAATCCAGCTTGTTCCACCAGCAGTCGGTAGGCTCTGCTACATATACCGATGCGTCGTTCGTAGGTGTCGGCCTGTCCTTGTTCGTCAAATGCCATAACTACAACGGCAGCTCCGTAGGAGCGTATCAGCCGTGCTTTGTTCAGAAAAGCATCTTCTCCTTCTTTCAGACTGATGGAGTTGACTATGCATTTTCCCTGTACGCATTTCAGACCGGCTTCAATGGCCTCCCAACGGGAGGAATCTATCATAACCGGCACTTTGGCAATTTCAGGTTCGGAAGCGATGTAGTTGAGAAATACCGTCATTTCGGCCGGTGCGTCAAGCATGCCATCGTCCATGTTGATGTCGATGGCTTGTGCTCCATCTTCTATCTGTTTACGGGCAATGTGCAGGGCTTCTTCGTAGTTTTTCTCCTTGATGAGCCGCAAAAACTTGCGTGAACCGGCTACGTTGCAACGTTCGCCAATGGTGAACACCTCACCTCCGGTCGCTCTTTCTGATGAGTTGGAGGGAATAGAAGTGGCCTCCAATCCGCTCAACACCAGTTCATGTGTATCTTTGTGGGGCGTTCTTGGTATAGCGCCTTCCAACAGTGCAGGGTAGCGGGCAATGTGTTCGGGAGTCGTGCCGCAGCAGCCGCCTATGATGTTGACCAGTCTTTCATCAATGTACGGTTTCACGTGAGCGGCCATCGTCTCGGGAGTTTCATCATACAGTCCGAGTTGGTTGGGTAGTCCGGCATTGGGATGTGCGCTGACATACCATGGGGCGTAAGCGGACATTTCTTCCAGATAAGGCTTCAAATCCTTGGCTCCGAACGAGCAGTTGAGTCCTACAGACAACAGGTCGGCATGTGCAATGGAAGCGAGAAATGCCCGTATGGTCTGTCCGGCAAGCAACCGTCCGCTGCTGTCGGCTACGGTGGCGGAGACCATCAGTTCGACCCGCCGTCCGCTTTCGAGCATGGCTTGTTGTGCGGCAAACAGAGCGGCCTTTACATTCAGTGTGTCGAAAACCGTTTCCAAGAGCAAGGCATCCACACCTCCTTGTATCAGGGCTACCATTTGTTCCCGATAGGCATCGACCAATTCGTCGAACGTAACAGCCCGCAATGAAGGGTTCTCCACATCAGGCGACATAGAGGCCGTCTTGTTGGTCGGTCCTACCGAACCGGCTACGAAGCGGGGTTTGTCAGGTTGCCGGGCAGTGTATTCGTCGGCTATACGACGTGCCAGTCGTGCTCCTTCGAGGTTTATTTCGCGTACCAGTTCCTCCATGCCGTAGTCACGCATGGAAATCCGCTGGGCATTGAACGTGTTAGTTTCGATGATATCCGCTCCAGCTTCAAGATATTGGGTGTGAATGTCACCGATAATGTCCGGGCGTGTCAGCACCAGCAGGTCGTTGTTGCCTTTCAATGGAACGGGCCATTGTTTGAAACGTTCGCCCCGATAGTCGGCTTCGGTAAGTCCCCGGCGTTGTATCATGGTGCCCATGGCCCCATCGAGTATTAATATGCGCTGTTTTAAAGCTTTTCTCATACATCTTTCCCTTTAATGATTTCTGTTCAGCCATTCGTTCATATCCCGTTCATATTCACGACGTTTTTCTTCACTCATGTGTCTGCGTTGCGAATTGAAGCGGAGTTGTTCCGGCAGGTTACCCGAAAAGTCGATGACTTGTTTCCCGGTTTCGTTTTTGACCAGGCAAAGCCTGTCATACAGTTCGTTCGTTTCTGTGTATGACTGTATGAATAGTGAGTCGCCTGAAACGGAGACGACCGAGTAGAATCGTTGCCCGGTACCGAAACGGTCGTACCGCTTGTTGAAATGAAGCCGATAATCTTTTGGGGAAGCCTGGCTCACCAGATATACAGGTGGGGTTGCTGCTCCTTTCCGTGTCTTGCTCGTCATACGTGCATAACCATGTTCGTGTCCTTGCAACACCAGGTCGACGCCATGTTTTTTCAACAAGCCATTGAAAGCCATACGTACCATCAGGTTGTTCATTTTGCCTTTAATGGAGTATATGGGGTGATGCAGCACAACCACTTTCCAACGAATGTCCCTATATGTTTCGAGCGTATGCTTCAGCCAACGGCGTTGTGAAGGAAGTGTCCAGAAGTCACGGTTCGAGTCGAGTGTGATGATGGCCAGGTCTCCGTAGGTCATTGCACTGACCGCATGCCCCCGATAGCGGTTTTCGGCCAGATAGGGAAAGGTATAAATGAAGCGCTCCTCCAGTCGGCGTGTCACACCTTTCACATATTCATGGTTACCGGGTACAGCCACAAAAGGAATGGATGAGGCAATGGAGTCTACGCTGCGGAAATATTCATTCCAATATTGGTCGTGAGGCCGTTCTATTACATCGCCTCCCAGTACCCAGAAACGGGCTTGTGGATGTAAGTCGGCTATTCGGTGTACAAAATTGCGTGTCACACCGTTAATGGTGTCCTGTATGTCGCCCAAGTAGACAAAGGAAACTGAATCGGGGTGGCTGACCTGAAATTCGAACCACGGAGATGACAGTCCGGCTGTGCTCACCCGATAATGGTAGATACCCGCATTGAGCTGGTTCAAGGTGACATGGTAAATGACGGTGGTTCCTCCTGTGGTGTGGAACAGCCTGCCGGTAGCCGCCATGTTCAGTGTGTCGGAAAAACCTTGTTGCGCGATGGTCAGTTCGGATGCAGCCAACGTGTCTCCACACTGCCAGCTCACCATACGCGAACAAGCTCCGTCGGTGCCCAAGGTCAGTTGCACTCGTCCGGGAGAGGCGAGAGGGGTGTAGGGTGGTTCAGTCGGGTTGCCAAACCAGGCATTCCATCGTTTCATGCAAAGCAATGTGAGGAATGTTGCTGCAAGGATGAAGCAGCAACCAGCAAGTATCCTTTTCTTCATGTTTACACTACAGATATATTTGTTTCGCTATCAATAATGTACAAAATTAGCTAAAATCTCTTTAACCTAAAACAGTTGTTGGATTTTGTGTGGATTTTTGAGTGCCAACTATCACGGTATAAAAAAGCGGGTTGCCTTCGGTGTGTGCCGAAAGCAACCCGCTTCATGAATGTAACGGTCTGTATTTGTTATTTGATAAGACTGTGTCCTGTCATTTCGGCCGGAGGATTAACTCCCAATATCGTACAGATGGAGGGAGCCACATCGGCCAGGATACCATCTTCCACTTTGGCATCCTTCTTGTCGGTCACATACACAAAAGGTACCGGGTTCAATGAATGGGCCGTATTGGGCGAACCATCAGCATTCACCGCATTGTCGGCATTGCCATGGTCGGCAATGATAATGGCTTCGTAGCCGTTGGCTACGGCGGCATCAATGACCTTGCCCACGCATTGGTCTATGGTCTTCACTGCTTTTTCTATTGCTTCGTATACACCGGTGTGTCCCACCATGTCGCCGTTGGCAAAGTTCAGCGCAATGAAATCATATTTCTGTGCGTTCAGTTCCTTGACAAGAGCATCGGCCACTTCGGGAGCGCTCATTTCCGGTTTCAAGTCGTATGTAGCCACTTTCGGAGAAGGTATCAGGATACGGTCTTCGCCTTCAAATTCCTTTTCACGTCCTCCGGAGAAGAAGAATGTCACGTGTGCGAATTTTTCCGTTTCGGCTATACGGAGTTGCTTCAAACCTAAAGACGATACGTATTCACCCAGTGTGTTCTTTACATTTTCCTTGTCGAAAAGAATGTGCAGACCCTGGAACGATGAATCGTAGGGAGTCATGCAGTAATAGTGCAGCGGAATGGTATGCATGCCTGCTTCGGGCATGTCTTGTTGTGTGAGCACAATGGTCAGTTCCTTTGCACGGTCATTGCGGTAGTTGAAGAAAATAACCACATCGCCTTCAGCTATGGTTGCTACCGGTTTGCCGGCTTCGTCCACAGCCACAATCGGTTTGATGAACTCGTCGGTCACACCTTCATCGTATGATTGCTGCATGGCAGCCGACAGGTCGGTAGCCGGAGTTCCCTTGCCGCTTACAAGCAGGTCGTAGGCTTCTTTGATGCGTTCCCAGCGTTTGTCACGGTCCATGGCATAATAGCGTCCGATGATGGAGGCAATGCGTCCGGCTGATTGTTTTGTGTGGGCTTCAAGAGCTTCGATGAATCCTTTCCCGCTTTTCGGGTCAGTGTCACGGCCATCCATGAAACAGTGGATGTAGGCATTGTCCAGACCGTATTCTTTGGCTATGTCGCAAAGTTTGAACAGATGGTCGAGTGAACTGTGTACGCCTCCATCCGATACCAGGCCCATGAAATGTATTTTTTTACCGCTGTCGCGTGCTGTGGTGAAAGCACTGATTATTTCCGGATTGTCAAGAATGCTGTTGTCCCTGCAGGCACGGTTTATCTTTACCAGGTCCTGATACACTACGCGGCCGGCTCCGATGTTGAGGTGGCCGACTTCCGAGTTACCCATTTGTCCGTCAGGCAATCCGACATTTTCGCCCGAAGCCTGAAGCTGTGAGTGAGGATATTTTGCCAACAACGAATCCCAATAGGGAGTCGGGGTGTTGTAAATGACATCGGCTTTCGTGTGGTTTCCGATTCCCCAGCCGTCGAGAATCATTAATAATGCTTTTTTGCTCATATTTGTTGTGTTAAAATTGTATTGTACCTATTGTGTTGTGCCCGATACCGGTCTGCACACGTTTTTAAATGTTGGGCACTTTTCTTTCCTCGAATGGAAACGGAGTGCAAAATTACACTTTTCCAACGGTTTTACGAAAAAACGGTCTGCTTTTGTTTTTTATATACCGTTTTATGCACAGGAAGGGGTGGAAAAAGTTTTCCGTATCTTCCCTTACAGCTATTGCCTGTTGCTACCGGATAAGTATAACAACCATTGTACGGTTATTGTTGAGATTGCCTGTAAAAAAAATAGACCGCCAATTTCACGCTTTCAGTTTGCTGTTTCCTTCATTTATCCTTTTCCGGACGGTCATATAAAGTTCCGCATGTGCTTATAAATTCTTAAAACTACGCTTCGGTTTATATAAACTAGTGTTTGGTTTGTATAAACTACGCTTCAGTTTTTAAAAACCGAAGCGTAGTTTTAAGAATTTATAAGCATGGATAAAAGAATGGATGAGCGTATTTCGAAGAATAAATGGGTATATCCGGAGAAAAGCAAGTTCCTGTGCGGAGTGGTTCAAAAAAATGGGAGTTTATATTGGGAAACTTTGAGGCAGGGAGAGATTGGCCTGGCTATTATCAAATCAACCGCCAGTTTACAAGGTTCGTTGTCACTAATTATCCGGTGAGTACCAAAAGTCTATGTACACAGGCAAATGGTCGGAAAAACCTCCTTGATAGCGCATGCCGTAATAGGTTCTGAAAGGACGTTGGCCCAAATAACGTTCGTCCGGTTCAAGGAGAAAATCAGCATCGAACAAGTGGATGTCCTGTGGACGGGTGAAAAAGCGGTTTTGTCTGTTCAGCAAATTACCGGAAACGATGATTTGGTCGAGCATGCCCCATTCTCCTTGATGTCTGTGCGAACCCTTTCCTTGTGTGTGGAGTCTGTAAACGAGATTGTACAGCCGGTCGGCTTCCAACAGGGAATCGTCGGGCAGGGGAGCGGCTTGCAACACATGGCAGATGCTTTTGTCGGTAGGATAATCGTTGAAGTCGCCCATGATGAGTATGTTGGGATGGCTGTGCGAATGGAAGAGGCTGTCGACAAGTTGTCGCAGCACAGATGCTGCATGCAGGCGGCGGTGTTCGGATGCAGCCTCGCCCCCGAACCGCGATGGAAAATGGTTGAGCAGTACATGGAGTGTGTCATCGTACATGGTGGTTCCCTGCACGTAGAGAATGTCGCGTGTGGTGCGTTCTTCCCGTTCGGGAAACACGACCGGAACGGCTTTTGATGCAATGGGGAAGAACCTGTATGGATGATAGAGCAGGGCAACATCAATGCCTCTCGCATCGGGCGATTCGTAATGGATGAACTTATAGCCGAATGACTGCAAGGGGGAGTATCGGGTCAAATCGGTCAGTGCCTTCTGGCTTTCCACTTCGCACAGTCCTATCAAGGCCGGCGTGTCCCAGGCAGCTATGGCCGCTATGGCTTTGGCTATGTTCGCTTGTTTTTGCCGGTATTTCGTGTAATTCCACCCCCGGATGCCTCCGCGAAGAAATTCGCTGTCGTCCGTCAGACTGTCATCGACACAGTCGAAGTAGTTTTCCACGTTGTAGCATATGACACGGAAACAGCGTCGCTGTTCCTGCTGGGCACAGACCAAACACGTGCACACAAGCAGGAACAAAAGAGCCGTGGTATGTCTGGCAAGTCTCGGCATGGACTTTATGGCTCTTCTGTGTTTTCTTCGGGTTGCCATTCACAGGCACCTGCGGCCGGTCGGTCGGTAGCATAGCGGTCCATACCGTTGAGGTCGTATTGCAGACCGTACTGTCGTGTGATGTCCGGGTCGGCCAGTCGTAGCAGTACTGATGCGGAGTCCGGCTCGAAGTTGTAGGTTTGTCCGGTATTCAAATCCAGTTCCGTCGATTTGAACAATACATCTCCTTCCTTGTACCAACGTATGCTGTCTTCTGCAGCAAACTGAGGCATGGCAATGGAGTCACGTTTGATGTAGGTGTGCCGGAAGGTTCCATCGTAGTCATTTGGCACGCGCGAAGCCAGGCTGAACTCGTTCGCCACATTACCCGAGATGGCACAATTTAGAAATGTTGTACGCATGGGAGCCGTCTTGTTCAGGTTCATTATCATGACGGCAGGCTCTTTCGGATCCCGGCTTTTGGGTTGTACGGAACTTTTGCCGCTGTTGAAATAGTTAGCCACAGTTGTGTGGATGAAGGTGTGTGTGCCTCCGTTCGTGTACACGCTGTAACTGCCCGTGTTGGAAATGATGGAGTTGGTAACCATCAGGTCGGCATTCTGTGCCACCAGTCCGTATATCAGAAAGTTGTGCAGCATGCAGTTCTGCATGGTCAGTTTGGGCATTTCGTCAGGACTCGGTATCGGGCTTTTGCCGTTGTAGCTCAAAAATACACCGACATATCCGCTGTTGATGTTGACATGTTTCATGCTGTGTTCACCGGCTCCATAGAGATAGACACCTCCCCATTGTCCGGCCACATCGTTGTAAGGCACTGGGGGTAGGAAGTTCATGTCGTCGAAGCGGTCGCCTCGCATGATGACAGGTTGTTCGGCCGTTCCTTCCGCCTTTAAGTTTCCATATACGAACAGGTTGGCGTTGTTGTGGAAATAAATGCGGCAACCTGCATTCAGTGTCAGTTCTTTGCCGGCCACAATAGCCAGACTGTCGTATATGATATACGGTTTGTTGGCAGTAAGGACGGTATCGTTCCATATGGTGCGTCCTTTCCATATTTCAACATCCTGCCCATAAGTTTCAAGTATCACTTGCTGTGATGTACCGTTGAAATGGAATGTCAGCCGATCTTCTATCCGAAGCGGAGCATCTTGTCCCAATTCATCGACATTCACCGACACGAAGACATAGGCACTGTCGCGGGCACTTATCTCGACATTGCGAATGACACTACCGGTTTCTCCATCCACATTGACCATAAAGCATGAAGCATCTCCTCCAGCCAAAGTAACCTGATCTATGCGCAGTGCCTTCTTGTTCATGTTTTTCACCATGAGGCGTTTGGTCGGACTTTTAATGGTGGAAAACACCGTGTCGAAACTGAGTGTATCTACCGAGAAAGTCAGGCGCATGCCCGGATCGGTCGAAAAGGACTCTTCACAAGAGGTGAATACGGACAGACCCAACAAGGAAACAATGGAAAGAATGGTTGAAACGAATGTCTTTCGCTTTGACATAGCAGTTTTATAATGAGTTAAGCAACAAAAAGAACGTGTTCCGGAAAACATTATTGCCCGGACTGTTCGTTTTTTTTGCAAACTTAGATAAAAATCGCTGATTTTTATCTAAGTTTGTGGAACAAAAACTTTAAAGTACACGATTATGGCAAGCAGAAGAAATTTGAAAAAAGTAATTAAACAGATTACCGGTGAGTTGATATCTGAAATGTATGTCTTGAGTTTTTTCAAGGAAATTGATGAAAACAAATTGGATGAACTGGTAGAAAAAGCATTGGAAATGAATGCGACGTTTGTGAAACGCATCAGTCATGTCGACGGGAAAGATGACCCGAAAATAGTGAAAGCCTACTTTAAGAACCTGCACGAAAGTTGGACTAAGTCCGTAGCCGACCTGGCCGAAGAGGTAGGAAAGTTGTAGCAGGAGGAGACAATCAACTCGGTTTTAAAAAACGGAAAACCGGCCGAAAGTGTATTGGAACATACATGTTCGGCCGGTTTCCTGTTTTTATCCCAAATCTAATGACCGATTGGGGTTTATTGTTTGCGGATTACTCAAAATTGAACGACAGCGTCAGCATTTTGGTTGTCAGTTTGGACAGTGCGTTGCTGTATTTGGAGTCATATCCTCCCGGGTCACGTTGCGGAATGGGGGTAAGCATGTTGTTGAACCCAATGGCAAACTTCAGTTCGGGGGCAAACTTGAAGAATGGGAAATAGATGTCGCAGCCTGTACCGAACTCAACATAATAGTCAAACGGCTTTAACAGGATGTCACGTTCTTTGTCGCGCCCGAATTCCAAGTAAACACCGCCTCCGGCCAGCACATAGGGACGGAAATTGTGTATCCGCTCGGCACTGTACTTTATGTGGAGAGGCAGCATGAGCGGAATGGAAAGAAGATTTTGTTTTGTGATGTTGCCGCTGTTGTCGCCTTCGATGCGGTATGTCAGTTTCCGTTCGCTGAAATTGATGGATGGCGAGAAACGCAAGTTGAAATAGCGGTTGAGTCGCAGGTCGCTGATGATGCCGGCGGTAAATCCCGGCATCAGACTGGAGACTTCAGCCAGGTAGACATTTCCGTCATCCTGCGGAATACGGCTCAAATCAATGCCGAAATCCATGGTGTTCAAGCCTAAAAAGAACCCGAAATGAATCGGACGGTCATCGGCATAGGGCAGATTGCCCTGAGCGTTTGTTACCCAAGGCAGTGCTATCAGAAAAATGAGGACAAAATGTCTTTTCAATCGGTACATATCACTTTTCTTTTTTTGAAATCAAAACTAACATAAAAAACGAAGAAATTCCAATATTATTGTGTGTCATCCAACAGGGTTGAGGGGTGCATAAATGGAAAACATCTGTCAGCCATCATTCATTTTTTGATATGGAATCTTTCTGCAACGGAAACAGTTCCTCTTTCAAGAACTTTCCGGTGATGCTTTCGGGACAATCGGCCACCTCCTGTGGAGTTCCGGTGCAAATGACTTGCCCGCCTCCTTGTCCGCCTTCCGGCCCTATGTCGATGATGTAGTCGGCTACTTTGATTACATCCATGTTGTGTTCGATGACAATCACCGTATTGCCTTTGTCTATCAGACGGTTGAGCACACCAAGCAACACACGGATATCTTCGAAGTGCAATCCGGTAGTCGGTTCGTCGAGAATGTACAAGGTTTTGCCTGTATCGCGTTTGGCCAGTTCCGTGGCCAGTTTTACGCGTTGGCTTTCGCCTCCCGAAAGGGTGGTGCTGGACTGTCCCAATTTGATATATCCCAATCCGACATCCTGCAGGGTCTTGATTTTGTTCAATATGTTCGGCTGGTTTTCGAAAAATTCGACAGCCATGTTGATGGTCATGTCCAGTACATCGGCAATGGACTTTCCTTTGAAACGCACTTCAAGCGTTTCCCTGTTATAGCGTTTCCCGTTGCATGCCTCACACGGCACATACACATCGGGCAGGAAATTCATTTCTATGGTCTTGTATCCGTTTCCGCCACACACTTCACACCGTCCGCCGTCCGTGTTGAATGAGAAGCGTCCCGGCTTATATGCCCGTATTTTTGCTTCGGGCAGCGTGGCGAACACGTTGCGTATGTCGGCAAACACCCCCGTATAGGTAGCCGGATTGGAACGAGGTGTCCGTCCGATAGGCGACTGGTCCACAACCACGACCTTATCTATGTTTTCTATGCCTTCTATGCTTTGATAGGGCAGAGGGTCTTTCAGCGAACGGTAGAAATGCTGGCTCAGTATAGGTTGCAGTGTCTCGTTGATAAGCGTCGATTTGCCGCTGCCCGAGACTCCGGTGACACAAATCATTTTTCCTAACGGGAATGTGACATCGATGTTCTTCAGATTGTTTCCTGAAGCACCTTTGATGGTCAACGATTGGCCGTTGCCGGGCCGTACCGTTTCCGGGACCTCAATCCGTTTGTGGCCGTTCAGATATTCGGATGTCAATGTGTCGGCCTGCAGCATTTCATCGGGGCGTCCGGCAAAGACCACTTCGCCGCCGCGCCTTCCTGCATGCGGACCGATGTCCACCACGTAGTCGGCAGCCAGCATCATGTCTTTGTCATGTTCTACCACAATGACCGAGTTGCCGGTGTCGCGCAGTTGCTTGAGCGAGTGAATGAGGCGCTGGTTGTCGCGTTGGTGAAGGCCTATGCTGGGTTCATCGAGAATATACAGCACATTGACCAGTTGCGACCCGATTTGTGTGGCAAGCCTGATGCGCTGGCTTTCTCCGCCGGAAAGCGATTGGGAACTGCGGTTGAGCGACAGGTAGTTCAGTCCTACATCGAGCAAGAACTCCAGCCGTGTACGTATTTCTTTCAGTATTTCGGTTGCAATGGAGCGTTGACGGTCCGAGAGGTACGGGTCAAGATTTTGCAGCCAGTCATACAACTGTGATATGTCCATGGCCGAAAGTTCGGCTATGTTTTTGCCGTGAATGCGGAAAAACAGCGATTCTTTCTTCAGCCGCGCCCCGTTGCATTCAGGACATGTGACGGTTTTCGAATACTGTCCCGCCCATTTGCGTTCGGTGGCCGATGCGGAACTTTCCTGCTGCAGTTCGATGTATTTCAATATGCCTTCGTAGCTTAGAAAATAGTTCGAATTGCCAAGTGAATGGTTCTTTATCTTCAGCCGCTCATCCGTTCCGTTCATGATTTCGGAGATAGCCTCATCGGGCAGTTGTTCTATCGGAGTTTTCAGTCCGGCTCCATATTTTTCAAGTATGGCTTCTATCTGCCAGAATATCGTCGTGTTCTTGTATTTGCCGAGCGGAGCAATGCCCCCTTCGTGAATGCTCAGTTTCTTGTCCGGCACTATTTTGTCCAGGTCTATCTCCGTCACGTATCCCAGCCCTTTGCAGTGCGGGCAGGCTCCATGGGGTGAATTGAACGAAAAATTGTGCGGGGCGGGTTCGTCATAGGCAATACCGCTTGTCGGGCACATGAGTTTCTTGCTGAAATAGCGTGCCTCCTTCACATCGGGTTCGAGCAGCATGATGGTGCCGTTGCCCTGACGCATGGCCTCCTGCATGGAGTCCTTCAGACGTTTGCGGTCTTTTTCGCTCACCACCAGCCGGTCTATGACAATCTCTATGTCGTGCGTCTTGTAGCGGTCCACTTTCATGCCCGGCACAAGGTCCTTTACCTCGCCGTCTATACGCACGTAGCTGTAGCCTTTTTTCCGGGTCTGTTCAAACAGTTCCTTGTAATGTCCTTTTCGTCCGCGCACAAGCGGGGCCATGAGGAACACTTTCTTGCCGTCATAGTCTTTTATGATGAGGTCGAGTATCTGTTCTTCGGTGTATTTCACCATCGGTTCGCCCGTCACGTAAGAGAAAGCTTCGCCTGCACGTGCAAACAGCAGACGCAGGAAATCGTATATCTCGGTCGTGGTGCCGACTGTAGAGCGGGGGTTCTTGTTGGTCGTCTTCTGCTCGATGGATATCACCGGGCTCAGTCCCGTGATTTCGTCCACGTCAGGGCGTTCCAGGTTGCCCAGGAAACTGCGGGCATAGGCGGAAAACGTGTCTATGTAACGCCTTTGCCCTTCGGCAAAAATCGTGTCGAAAGCCAGCGACGACTTTCCGCTGCCGCTCAGTCCGGTGATGACGGTCAGTGTGTTGCGCGGAATGTCGACGTCGATATTCTTCAGGTTGTTGACACGTGCACCTATGACGCTGATTTGTTCGGCCGACTGGGCCGGATGTATGTTGTTTGCTGACAAAGTACCTCCTTATTTTGAACGTGCAAAGGTATAAAAAATCGTTCAATCATGTGTCAATGGGGTAATTCCTTTATACGTGCGCAGGGATTTGTGTTCCCGGTGGCCTATGTTTTGCTTTTTGCCGGTACAAATTCTACGACCCACTATTGTGGGTTGTACAACTCACTATTATGGGTTATATAACTCACTATTATGGGTTATATAACTCACTATTATGGGTCGTAGAATATTTGCTGTTGAAATGACAAATCAGTGCGGACACAACGACAAATGAATGCCTGTGGATGGAGAAATGTTCTTTTGTTCCAATGGATATCCCGCGGTCTGTGTGAAGAGGGAAAAGGCCTTGTCCGGCTTTGCGAGGAATGAAAAGACGGACTCTCCACTTTGCAAAACCGAAATAAAGGGCTAACTTTGGGCTCTGTGATGGTTTTTATAGAAAATGGGAAGTAATCGTTTATGAGAAAATACATACACATAGCATTAGGGATTGTTTTTGCGTGTTCATCCTGCCGGGACATAGTGGTGGAAAATACGCTTCAAAACGTGTTCGAGGTGTTTTGGACTACCATGAATGAGTATTATGTGTATTTTGAGGAGAAAGGGGTGGACTGGGACTCAATGTACGTGGCCTGTGCCCCCCGTGCCAGGCAGGTGCGCACCGATGCGGAACTGCTTTCCCTGCTGCACGAGATGATAATACCCTTGCGGGATGAGCACGTAGCCATAGGGACTGACGACACGGTGGTGTATAGCAAGCGTGTACGTTATTCGTCAGAGAATAAAGAGTATTACTCGCCTTATTTAGGAGCATTGAATTCTGTGCGTGAAGCAAAGGATATTTGGGGGGAAAGTTGGGATGACGGGTGGGATGAAGTGTGTTGGCTTGTAAGCGGCGATTATGTGCAGCAATGCTCCCCGGATGGGAAAAGGTGTCCTTATAAATTTACCAATGAACGTAGCATGATATTATTGTTTGTAATGGATGATTTCTACGGATATGATCTTTCGACAACATTGAATAATTATAAAAAGGTGTTGGTCCAATATTTGCAAAAGGAGTTCCCCATTTTGAACCACAAGAAAGGTATTGTTCTCGATTTGAGGGCAAACAAGGGAGGATATGGCGAAAATGTCTGCAACTTCGTGTCCTGCTTTTATACGGGCAAGAAAGATTTGTTTTATTCTTATTTTAAGGAGGATGCGGCTCATTCGGCAATGGAAAATAAATTTGTTACTTCAATGGCAGGCAGTGGATTGGTGGACGAAAATATCCCGGTTATGCTGTTGGTAGACCGTTATACATATAGTGCCGCTAATTTGTGTGCGTTTATTATGGCAGATTTACCAAATGTGACGCTTATAGGCGAACGTACCGGTGGTGGCGGTGGCGGCCGCCATGATGTGTCATTGCCCAATGGCTGGGTGTTGAGTTATACGGAAAGCAAGTTTTATTCCATGGATGATATGGATATGGAACTTGGCGTTGAGCCGGATATTTACGTGCCTTATGATGAGGAATTGGAGAAAAATGGGGATGTCTTGTTTGAAAGAGCGGTAGGATGTATAGATAGTATATTGTTAAATCATGACCCTCAATATCGATAATAGATTCAGGGAATAGGTAACAAGTGCAAGATGAAGTTTATGAAACGTATTATTGTCATATTGCTTGTATTGTCCGCAGGCAGGCTGCTGTATGCCCAGGAGCGCAACCAGATAGGTGTGGACGGTTGGGGCGGCCGGGCGGCCTATAACAATGCTTTGGAACTGCCCTCGGGTGCTCCTGGCTGGTTGGCCGGGGGTGGCCTGCATTGGAAACGGACGTATGACAAGGGCTGTCTGGATGTGCGTGGGGCGGTGGATTATATTTTCTTGAACGACCGTGTGACTAACCCGGCTTATGTCACAATGGATTTTTATGGCGAAGTGGATTTGAAAGCGGGCTGGAGTTGGAACATTCCCGTGCTGGAAGGGCATTGGTTGTGGCGTGCCGGACTGGCCTTGGGAGTGAATGGGGCGTTGTGCGGCAAGGGCATGGGCACACCGGAACTTTATTATCGGGCGGGGCATTGGCTTTGCTCGGCGGAGGCACAGACGGATATTACCTACCGCAACGGGCGGGTACAGGCCGGGCTGGAAGCCAACTTACCCTTATTGGTTGGCGGGTATTCTCCTTACTATCAGTATTATCCGCCCACGCAAGAGGAGTGGGATCGCTACATATCCATTCCGAATGTGCTTGCCTGGGTGAGTGATTACGTGTACTTCACCGGCAGCGTGTACGGAATGTATGAGGTGTGGCAAGGAAAAGCCGGTTCATGCTGGCTGCGGGTAGCCTACCGCTACCAACGTTTGTATAGTTGCCTGCACGACTTGGTGGAGCGCAAGCAGAAGCATGTGTTGTCTGTCGGGGTAGCGTTCAGGTTTTAATAAAAAGGCATTTTTTTGTGTAAATGGAAGATACAGGATTCAAAAAGAGTTCAGTGTCTTTATTTTATAGACAGGCAAAATGGGCTGCTTCCGGCATTGCATAGGGCGTATTGGGCTCTGCCGGGAAAATTCAATATAGCCTTCAAAGAACAATGATAAATGCAAAATCCGGTCCGATTTGTCGTTCAAATGTCCCGAATAATGAATTTTGGTGCGGTTGTCTTGCTTCTGTCATTCTCACTTTGCAAAACCGAAATAAAGTGCTAGCTTTGGGTGCCGTGATGGTTTTTATAGAAAATGGGAAGTAATCGCTTATGAGAAAATACATACACATAGCATTAGGGATTGTTTTTGCGTGTTCATCCTGCCGGGACATAGTGGTGGAAAATACGCTTCAAAACGTGTTCGAGGTGTTTTGGACTGTCATGGACGAGCATTATGTGTATTTTGAGGAGAAAGGGGTGGACTGGGACTCGATGTACGTGGCCTGTGCCCCCCGTGCCAGACAGGTACGTACCGATGCGGAACTGCTTTCCCTGCTGCACGAAATGATAATACCCTTGCAGGATGGGCACGTGGCCATAGTGGCGGGCAACACGGTGGTGAGAAGCAAAGACTTGTTCTATGGGAAGTATTATTCGTTGAGCGTGGAGTCGTTGGAGTACGAGATAATGAATGCAGAAAAGTATTATCCGGAGTTGGACGATGGATATGGTTACACGCAGTTGTTGATGAAGTGGGATTGCCAATTGGTGGAAGATTGTCCGGAAGAAGGTGAAGAGGGTTGTTGCCGTTATCAAGAGGTGTGTACCAATGGTCGCGGCCCGGTTTTGCTGCTTCAGATACCCACATTTTCCTCTGTCTTGAGCGAGACTTATTACGATGAAGTCTTAGGTGATTATGTGCAGAACCATCTGAAGCGGAATTCGATGCGGGGTGTCATTCTCGACTTGAGAAGTAACGTGGGGGGAATGATAACTAATGTGTATGCTCTCATTTCCAATTTTTATGAAGGTGAAAGGAGGCTGTATTATAACCGCTACAAAGCGGGAAAGGGGAAGACGGATGTGGGAGAAAATGTGTTCGCTTCAGTGGTGGGCAAAGGAACGGTGGGTGAGGACATCCCGGTCGTGTTATTGATAAGTGCGGACACTTATAGTGCGGCGAATACCGCTTCTTTTATTATGTCGTCT
>CASEAJ010000118.1 GCA_949285425.1 uncultured Porphyromonadaceae bacterium | reverse complement strand
GCCGGCTCGGGCAAAAAAATTGCATAAGTTATTCTATATTACACATTTGCGTTCCATGTGTGCAACACACTCCGGCAAGAAGTGTGCAAAAAATACCCGACACGGCAAGTTTTCACAGCCGTTAACGCTTGCAGAACTAAAAAATCAAACAACTAAATCAAAAATGTTTGTTACGTATGTTTTCAAAAAAACAATCGCAATAAATACGCAACCGAACTCTACTTTTTATAATGAATTAAAAACATAATTCACTGTTTATCTTGTAATTAACATTTAATTCTACTACTTTATTCCTACTCTTGTTTTACAATCCTTTCTGCTCTAATTATATTTGCATAAACACATCACTTTAAACACTAACATAAAACTAAAAACATGAAAAATCTTTTACTTATCTGTGTATTTTTTATTCTTTCATTTCTGCAAATATTAGCAGCAGAGAACAATCCTGTAGCAGATCCAAAAGCTATTGTCCGATCTGGGGATATGCGCTTTACAATTCTAACCCCTGAAATGATTCGTATAGAATGGAGTGACAAACAAATCTTTGAAGACCGTGCTTCATTTACTGTGATAAATCGTCGTTTACCTGTTCCAGAATATGAAACATGGGAAGACGAAGAATTCCTATACATCAAAACAGAAAAACTATTATTACAATATCGCTTAAACAGTTTTCCTGGCACATTCAATCCAGCCAGCTCTAAAAATTTAAAAATTACATTTGAGGTGGATGGACAGACTGTCGTCTGGTATCCTTGGAAAAAAGACCCATTAAACCTAAAGGGAACAATGCGCACGCTTGATGGTGCCGACGGAGAAAACAAACGTGCGGAGATGGAAGACGGACTTCTTTCCCGTTCGGGATGGTACGTAATTGATGAGACAGCAGAACGAGCAGATGGAGGCATCAGCCTAATGTTAGATAAGCGTGAAGATGGTGTTGACTGGGTATCTCAACGTCAGGATCCGCCTGCAATGGACTGGTATTTCATGGGATATGGACACAACTACAAAAAAGCTCTTTATGACTTCACTCGCATAGCCGGAAAAATTCCTATGCCACCAATGTATGCATTCGGTTACTGGTATTCAAAATATGAAGACTATAGTGCAGATGATTATAAGAATCTGACTTTAGAAATGGAAGAAAACGGCCTGCCGCAAGATGTCATGGTCATCGACATGGATTGGCACTACTCAGGAAGTGAACTTGACGGAGGAAAAGGTGGATGGACCGGATGGAGTTGGAACACACGTTTGATTCCAGATCCTAAAGGATTGTTAAACTGGCTACACGAAAAGAAACTTAAAGCCACATTGAACCTTCACCCAGCTTATGGAATAGCCCCTTATGAAGATAATTATCAGGCACTTTACAATGACCTTCAATCAAGAGGTATGGATTTGACTGCCGACAGCATCATCAATGAAGATGGTACTATTCGATGGAATTTGGAAAATGAAGATTTTTATAAAGCCTTTTTTAAAAACATAATCCGCCCACATGAAAATATAGGAGTTGACTTTTGGTGGCTTGACTGGCAACAATGGCTGCTTGCAGAAAACGAAGAAAAACTCAGTAACACATTTTGGTGCAATCATGTATTTTACAATGACATGAAAGCAAAAGGACAAGCCCGTCCGATAATTTTCCACCGTTGGGGAGGATTGGGCAGTCATCGTTATCAGATAGGTTTCTCAGGAGACTCCCACACATCATTCGAAACTCTAAAATTTGAAACATACTTCACATCTACAGCTTCCAACGTCGGTTACGGATACTGGAGTCATGATATAGGCGGACACCATCAAAACGGAGAAAACAATCCCGAGTTATTTTTACGCTGGATCCAATTTGGTGTTTTTTCCCCAATAATCCGTACACATAGTTCAAACAATCCGGACGTCGAACGCCGAATGTGGAAATATCCCAACTATCCATTAATGCGCGAAGCGGTAAAACTTAGATACGCAATGGTACCCTATATATATACACAAGCACGCGTTTCCTACGACACAGGTATTTCCCTCTGCCGTCCATTATATTATGAATGGCCAGAAAACAACGAAGCATATAAGCACGATGATGAATATATGTTTGGTAATGATATTTTAGCAGCTCCAATTGTAAAAGCTGCAGATGCAGACGGAACTATAAGTAAAACGATATGGTTACCAGAAGGTAAATGGTATGAAGTTTGTTCTGGTGAAATCTTAGAAGGTAACCAGTCTTATACCCGTACATTTACACAAAGTGACATACCTCACTATATTAAAGAAGGTGCCATCATTCCATATTTCCCCGAATTAATGGATTTGAAAAGCCGTCCTGACAAATTGATATTAAAATTCATCCCGGGTTCAAAAGGTGAATTACGCTATTACGAGGATGAAAATGATAATGACAATTATGAAAACGGAGCATTTACCTTTACACCTATTACCCAAGAAAAAAATGGGAATGAGGGTATATATACAATTCACCCTATCGAAGGATATTTCAACGGAATGCTTAATGAACGTAGCTACGATATTGAATTATTAGCCGTCAATAAGCCTGAGAATGTAGTTGTCAACGGCCTTACATATACTTATGCAAACGATGAAAAGCCTGGTACTTGGAAATATGACAGCGCAAAACGTACAGCCATAATTTACCTTCCTAAAATTGCATGTGATCAGGAAACAAAAATAGTTGTAACACACGGCATGAGTTCTATTAACGACATAAAGGAATCCAAACAAGCTGTCATTTCCTACTCAAGCGATAGCCGACAAATGCAAGTTTCTCTCGACAAAAATTGCAATAATATACACGTAAGTCTATTCGATGTTATGGGAAAAAACCTATTGTCAGACCATTACAAAGACGCCCGAAATATCCTGCTTGATTTATCAACAATACCTTCAGACGGATTATGCATTGTTCAACTGACTTACGATAATCATATTCAAACACAAAAAATTATTCTTTAAGACTTTATAATTTTAATCAAAAACACATTTACTAACTATTAAAAATTAACGCTATGAAACGTATATCACTAATGCTTATCCTTGCCTTACTTTTCTTAAAAGTAGCGGCCCAAAATTACACCCAAGTCTATCTTATTGGAGGTGCAGCACCTAACGGATGGGACAATAATAAGGCAGAATACATGACACCGGTTTCCACAACTGAAGAAAACGCCATTTTCACTTGGACAGGTCCGTTGAAAGCAAGTGACTTCAAATTCATCAACACTTTGGGAACTTGGCAACCATCTTTTAATGCTCCAACAGAAAATGAGCCTATTGAACTCGGCAAATCTCATAACCTCGTATATAATGAAAGCGGCAATGACCATAAATTCATGTTATCAGAATCCGGGTTTTATACAGTTACCGTCGATTTGAAGAAACTTACCATGGTAGTTGAAAAGGCCAATGTCGAAATACCGGAAGAATTATGGATAACTGGAACAGCTATTCCAGAAGGAACTGTAAAATTATCAAAAATTTATGGAGTAGCCAATTTCGCTTACAACGGCGAACTACAGCAAGGAGAACTTAAAATAATGACAACCCCGACACCAGACGAAACAACAGAATATATCATTCCTTCTGAAGAAGCAATGGACATTACAGGCAAAACAACTCTGACAACAACAACAGACTCAAAACAACCTGGATGGAACGTCATGGTTGCAGATCCTGCTTATAAAATAAAAATAGACCTGGTTGCAAAAGAAGTAAATGCAGAAATATACAAATCACCGGAAATGTTGTATATCGTAGGAGGTGCAACCGAATGCGGCTGGAATGTTGACTCTGCCATCCCTTTTACAAAGGATACCAACAATCCAGACCAGTTTGTATTCACAGGTGAATTAAAAATACGTCCTGAAAATGTCGGAAGCAACGAATTCAAAATTCTTGGACAAAGAACTTGGGATCCATACAGTCTACACCCATATACTGAAAATGAAAAAATACTCGAATCAACAAGTTTCAGAATCGGCGGAAACGACACCAAATGGATTGTTGATAGTGACAAACAAGGCATTTACACTATTACAGTAAATACTTTCTATGAGACTATTTCAGCGCGCTTCGAATCGACCTCCAAAGTAGACATGCTTGAAACTGACAAGTATTTTCATTATAATGTATCAGGAAATGAGGTACACGTTTCCATGATTGACGGATATTCAGCTGACAATGTACAACTAATAAGCCTCGATGGAAAAATTGTATATTCTGCACAGAATAAAACAAATAGTTTTACAATAAGCAATAATAGTGCAACTGGAATATATATATTCAAAATCAGCTGCAATGGAAAAGTTTTTGCCCAACAAGTTGCATTACAATAAAATGCAAATAATCAAGGGAACAACAAACTTTGATGAATAAAACAGAGACCGGCCCAATAATAGTTGGACCGGTCTCTTATTTAAAATACACTTCAAAAACTTTCTCAACGCTTGCAGAACTAAAGGGAAAATGTAACTTTGCATCTACACAATAACAATACTCCACACTATGAATTTCTGGAATCTTATATCTTTGAGAAAACATCGTATCGGACTGCTACCGCGTATCCTGATAGCCATTCTGCTGGGAATCGTGTTCGGAAACTATATGCCCGACTGGGCGGTGAGAGTTTTCGTCACCTTCAATGCGCTATTCAGCGAATTTCTCGGATTTATCATTCCGCTTATTATAGTGGGACTGGTGGTTCCTGCCATTGCCGACATCGGCCGGTCGGCAGGAAAAATGCTGCTCGTCACCACACTCGTTGCCTATTGCGCGACACTGTTTTCCGGCTTTCTGTCGTATTTCACCGGAGCAGCTTTGTTCCCCGGTATGATTACAACGGGCATACCGATTGAGGAAGTGAGCCAAAACAACAGCGTCACACCGTTCTTCACCATCAGCATACCGCCGCTGATGAACGTGATGACGGCCCTGTTCCTGGCGTTTACCGTCGGCATCGGACTGTCGCGCCTCTACACCACGGCCCTGAAGGACGTGATGAACGATTTTAAGGAAATCGTAATGCGCACCATCGGAGCGGTCATTCTTCCGCTGTTACCAATTTATATCTTCGGCATATTCTTAAACATGACCTATTCGGGACAAGTGTTCACGGTATTGGTTGTGTTCATCAAAATTATCGGCGTGATTTTCGCGCTCCATATCCTGCTGCTCGTTCTGCAATACGGCGTAGCCGGAATGTTGGTAGGCCGCAATCCGTTGAAACTATTATGGCGCATGCTTCCCGCCTATTTTACGGCTCTCGGCACACAATCGTCGGCAGCCACGATTCCGGTCACACTGGAACAGACACGCCGTAACGGTGTGTCGGACCACATTGCCGGTTTCGTTATTCCTCTTTGCGCCACTATCCACCTGTCGGGCAGTACGCTGAAAATCGTTGCCTGTGCGTTGGCACTGATGATTATGCAGGGCATGCACTACGACCTGTCGCTGTTCTCCGGCTTCATCTTTATGCTGGGCATCACAATGGTGGCAGCTCCGGGCGTACCGGGAGGAGCCATTATGGCATCACTGGGTATTCTGAATTCAATGTTGGGTTTCGACGACGCTTCACAGGCACTGATGATAGCACTCTATATTGCCATGGACAGCTTCGGCACAGCCTGCAACGTGACGGGCGACGGCGCTATTGCGCTTGTCATTGACCGTTTTATGGGAAAAGGAAAAACAACGGCAGAACAACAATGACCGACAAGCTGACACCGGAACAACGGCACCGGTGCATGTCGCGGATACGCAGCAAAAACACCCGGCCGGAGATACTGGTGCGCAAATTTCTTTTC
>CASEAJ010000117.1 GCA_949285425.1 uncultured Porphyromonadaceae bacterium | reverse complement strand
TCTTTTACCGAAAACTTTTCCAAGGTGACTTTCCGGTAAATCTCCGAAATTTCACACAGACTACGCTGTGACTGTTCATAATCTTTTTGTTTCATTCTTTTGACTCTTTAGGAGTCAACCTTTTTTAAAAAAAGACATTGTGCTGACAGGCACATAAAACCTTTATTCCGAACTCACGCAGTTAGTAGCTAAGAGTTAGTAGTGACGAGTGACGAGTTAAACATGAAACATTCTAAAACAAACCGCACTCGGCAAAACCATTCGAACAAGTTTGATGGTTTTGCGCTCATTTGCATTATCTTTACATAAGATAAACTGCACTCGGCAAAACCATTCGAACAAGTTTGATGGTTTTGCGCTCATTTGCATTATCTTTGCAACGTAAGGAAAAACCTCATTAAACAAACACAATGAAAACAGACTGTTTCATTCCTTTTCAGCATATCGGGCAGGTGCAGGAAACCCTCCGTTCGCTGAGGCAAACGGAAGCGGTGCAGAACATCGTGCTGCTGTCGGAAAGCGTAACGGACGAATGCCCGGAAGGTTGCGGGTTTCTGTCCATCGACACTCTGCAATCCACCCGCACCATCAAGGCCATTGCCGAGAGAGCCCAAAGTGAATATACACTCATTTACACGAAAGCCGACGTGCTTCAGCTCGGCCAGTTTGCCATAGAGCGCATGATGCGCATTGCCGAAGACACGGGAGCCGGCCTGGTGTACAGCGACCGCTACCAGCTGAAGGCGGGTGTGAAAACCGCCGCCCCTACCATCGACTATCAGGAAGGAAGCCTGCGCGATGACTTCGATTTCGGTGCGGTGCTGCTTTACAGGACCTCGGCTCTGCGCCGGGCCGTTGCCTCCATGGAAACGGACTACCGCCACGCCGGACTGTACGATTTGCGGCTCAAGGTTTCGCAACGGTCGGACATTGTCCACATCAACGAATATCTATACACCGAGATTGAACGCGACCAGCGTCAAAGCGGCGAAAAGCAGTTCGACTATGTAGACCCGAAAAACCGCAACGTGCAGTTGGAAATGGAACGTGCATGCACCGAGCATCTGAAACACATCGGTGCGTACCTGCAACCGCAATTCAAGACGGTGGACTTCAACCGGCAGGCGTTCGAGTATGAAGCGTCGGTCATCATTCCGGTACGCAACCGGGTGCGGACCATTGGCGATGCCATCCGGTCGGCCCTGAACCAGCAAACGAACTTCAGGTACAATGTGATTGTCATTGACAACCATTCGACCGATGGCACCGGCGAAGCCATCGAACAGTTTGCCGGCGACGGAAGGCTGGTCCATCTCATCCCGGAAGAAAACGATCTGGGTATCGGCGGATGCTGGAACGCCGGCGTGTTTCACCCTAAATGCGGAAAATTCGCCGTACAGCTCGACAGTGACGATGTGTATTCGGATGAGAACACCTTGCAGAAAATTGTGGATGCTTTCTACGAACAGCAATGCGCCATGCTGGTGGGCACATACATGCTGACCGACTTTGACATGCACATGATACCGCCCGGCATCATCGACCACCGGGAATGGACTCCCGACAACGGCCGCAACAACGCCTTGCGCATCAACGGACTGGGAGCTCCACGGGCGTTCTACACGCCGGTGCTGCGCGAAATCAAGGTGCCCAACACCAGCTACGGCGAAGACTACGCTCTCGGGCTGGCCTTTTCCCGCGACTACCGGATAGGCCGTATCTATGATGTGCTCTATCTGTGCCGCCGCTGGGATGGCAACTCGGACGCCGCCCTCGACATGGTAAAAACAAACGCGAACAACCTGTACAAAGATCGTATCCGCACCTGGGAAGTGCAGGCAAGAAAAAAGAAAAATGAATAACACGACCGCACGACAACTTTTGCACGAACAACTCGACTGCTGGGAACTGGCACGCGCCAATTACCATGCCCTGGAGCAGGTGCAGACCAAACACTTCCGCATAGACGGATGCGAAGTGCGGGTACAGTTCAATCCGGCACGCATCCGGTCGACTGCCGCCAAAGTCGATCCGAAATCGTTGCAGCAACGGGCCTGCTTTCTGTGCCCAGCCAACCTACCGGCCGAACAACAAAGTCTGCCGATGGGAAAAGACTACCTGCTGCTGGTCAATCCTTTTCCCATATTTCCCGTCCATTTCACCCTGCCTTGTACAAGCCACACACCGCAATCCATCGGAGCACGGTATGAAGACATGCTCGATGCAGCGCGTTGTCTGGATGACTTCACCGTGTTCTACAACGGACCGAAATGCGGTGCTTCCGCCCCCGACCACATGCACTTCCAGGCTGGCAGCAAAGGATTCCTGCCTTTGGAACAGGACGTAAAAGACCAGCCGAAAAAGTTTGTTCTTTCCTCGCCTGAAGGAATGATATACACCCTGCCACACTATCTGCGGAGTGTGTTCGTGCTCTGTTCCGACCAAAAGGCATGGCTGTGCCGGCAGTTCAAGTCTATATGCAACCTGCTCGAGGTAAAGGACGGCGAACATGAACCCATGCTGAACCTCGTGACCTGGCATGACGGAAGCCAGTGGGTCAGTTGTGTGTTTCCCCGCAAGGCACACCGTCCGCAATGTTTTTTTGCCGAAGGAGAGAAAAACCTGCTCATCAGTCCGGCATCGGTCGACATGGGAGGTGTGTTCATCACCCCGCAGGAAAAGGATTTTCTGAAAATAACTGAAGAAGATATCCGCCACATACTGCAAGAAGTGTGTCTCAACCAGGAAGAGATGGAAGCTATAGTGCAGTTGACAGCTAATAGTTGACAGTTACTGTTAATCGTTTTCAATTTTCAATTATCGATGAATGAGCCTATCATACAAGTCGGCATACTGACAGACAAATGCATCCGTTTTGAAACCGACGGCACGTTTCGGAACGGCAACACCCTCTGCCCTCCCGGTACACAGCAAGTGACATTACGGGAGGATAAAGTAGAGTGGAACGGACAACTGTACGAAGAACTGCTTTTCGAACCGACCGAACCTTCCGATTCTTTCCTGCTGAAAGAAGTCACCATCGGCATCGGTTTTCACTGGGAACGGAAAGAGGACCAGCGTTTCCGGGGTGCATTGAAAATCATCACCGCAGGAAATGCCCTCACAGCCGTCAACCTGATAAGGGCAGAAGAATATCTGACCAGTGTCATTGCATCGGAAATGAGTGCCACGGCATCGCTTGAACTGCTGAAGGCCCATGCCGTCATCTCCCGAAGCTGGCTGCTGGCCCAACTCGAAAAAGACCGGACAACAGGCTGCAAGCACGGCAGTGTGTCGTTTACCGAAACGGAGCACGAACGCATCCGATGGTACGACCGCGAAGACCACACCCGTTTCGATGTATGTGCCGATGACCACTGCCAACGCTACCAGGGCATAAGCCGGGTTTACCGGCACATGGAACAAGTGAAGCAGGTCATAGAAGCCACCCGCGGAGAAGTGCTGAAACACGGAAACCGGTTGTGCGATGCCCGTTTTTCCAAATGCTGCGGAGGAATGGTGGAAGAGTTTCAGAACTGCTGGGAAAACGTACCCCATCCCTATCTGAAACAGTTGCGCGACTGCAGGCACGCCGACACCTTACCCGACCTGACGCGGGAATGCGAGGCCATGGCATGGATTCAAAGCCGTCCCGATGCATTCTGCAACACCACCGACCCGCACATACTGTCGCAGGTGCTGAACGGATACGACCAGGAAACGACCGACTTCTACCGCTGGACCGTGCGCTACACACAAGACGAACTGACCGACCTGGTAAAACGGCGCGGAGGCATTGATATCGGCACGGTGACCGACCTTGTGCCCATGGAGCGGGGAACTTCGGGCCGCATCACCCGTCTGCTCATACGCGGCACAAAAAAGGACTTTATCATAGGCAAGGAACTTGAGATAAGACGGACACTGTCCGAGTCGCACCTGTACAGTTCGGCTTTTTATGTGGAAAAACAGGACAACGTGTTTGTGCTGCACGGAGCCGGCTGGGGACACGGTGTAGGGCTGTGCCAGATAGGAGCCGCTGTGATGGGCGAACAGGGATATTCGTACGATGAAATACTCACCCACTACTATGTAGGTGCAAGAATTGAAAAGATTTATTAAGGTGGGTTCTACAAATTCCCCACCTTAACAATTTATATTTTGTAGAAATCACCAATAAAGCAATTTACAGAACCCGCCTTAACCGAAAACGAAGAAATGGCAAACAAGTACATGCAATCACCCTGGGCCTGGGTGCCCACCTTGTATTTTGCACAAGGCATACCCTACTTCATTGTGAACAACATATCGGTGCTCATGTTCACCAAAATGGGTGTTCCGAACGGAGAAATGGCACTGTTCACCAGCCTGCTCTACCTGCCGTGGGCCATCAAGCCATTCTGGAGTCCGTTCATCGACATCATCCGGACCAAACGGTGGTGGATTGTCACCATGCAACTGCTGATGTCGGCAGCTTTCATTCTGCTCACCTTGTCCATTCCACACCCCGATGCCGAAACCATAGCCACCGGAACGACCTCCATCAGCATGTTTACGGTTACCCTGATTCTGTTTGTCATCACCGCTTTCGCCTCGGCCACACACGACATTGCTGCCGACGGTTTCTACATGCTGGCACTGAAACAAAACGAACAGGCGGCATTTGTCGGTATCCGAAGCACCTTCTACCGGCTTGCTTCCATTTTCGGACAAGGAGTGCTGGTAGCCATTGCCGGTGCCATAGAACTGCACTATCAAGACATTCCACTGTCATGGACCATCACCTTGCTGGTCACGGCCGTTCTGTTCAGCATCGTCAGCCTTTATCACGTGTTCGTCATGCCACGCCCTTCGGCCGACCGGTCAATACTGTCTCCCGAATCTTCGGGTGCGCAAGCCATATTCTCCGGATTTGCACGGACCTTCGCAACCTATTTCACCAAGCCCGGTGCGGCTCTAGCCATAGCATTCATGCTGCTCTACCGCCTGCCCGAAGCGTTCCTTCTAAAAATGTGCATGCCGTTTCTGGTGGCGGGGAAAGACGCGGGAGGATTGGAACTTTCAACCGCAGAAGTGGGCATTGTCTACGGCACCATTGGTGTCATAGCCCTCACGGTCGGCGGCATTCTCGGCGGACTGTTCGCCTCACGCATGGGGCTGAAGAAGTCCATCTGGTGGATGGCAGCATGCATGACCCTGCCCTGCCTCACTTTTGTGTACCTGGCCACATTCCAACCCGACAATCTGTTCTGCATTGCAAGTGCCATTGCCATTGAACAGTTCGGTTACGGATTCGGTTTCACGGCCTACATGCTCTACATGATGTATTTCTCCGAAGGCGAGTTCAAGACCTCCCATTACGCCATTTGCACCGCCTTCATGGCCCTGAGCATGCTGATTCCAGGCATGTTTGCCGGTTACCTGCAGGAGGCAGTTGGCTATACAGGCTTTTTCTGGATAGTCATAGCCTGTTGTGTGGCTACTGTGGCCGTCACGTTCCTTGCCGACCGGCGAATTGATGAAAACTACGGCAAGAAGACGGCAACAGAAAACACTCCGAAAGAATGTGAATAAATTAATCAAGACAAGCAACACATGCGACACAAAACACGCTTACTGCTGACAGGCATCATGCTGACCCTGGCCGGACTGTTACCGGCAGAAGCCCAGCAAGCCAAGATAAAGACCGGTATTGAAACGCTGAAAGAACAACAGTTCAAACTGCTGGAAGGCAAGCGGGTAGGACTGATTTCCAACTCGACAGGGGTGGACTGCAACCTGAAACCGACAGTGGACATTCTTCATGAAGCACCCAACGTGAAACTGGTAGCCTTGTACGCACCTGAACACGGCATAAGAGGCGATGCCTATGCCGGCGCCCGCATTGACCACACGCGCGACAACAAAACCGGGCTGCCCGTATACTCACTGCACGGGAAACACCGGAAACCGACCTCCGATATGCTGAAAGGCATAGACATACTGATATACGACATTCAGGACATCGGTTGCCGTTCATACACTTACATCAGCACGTTGGGACTGGCCATGGAAGCAGCAGCCGAAAACGATATAGAGTTCGTAGTGCTCGACCGACCCAATCCGCTGGGCGGACTCAAGGTTGAGGGTCCGCTGGTGAAAGACGGATTCACCTCGTTCGTGAGCCAGTTCAAAATTCCTTATCTCTATGGACTGACCTGCGGCGAACTGGCCCGTCTGCTCAACGGGGAAGGCATGCTCGACAAACCATGCAAACTACATGTCGTCCCCATGCAAGGCTGGAAACGCGACATGACATACGAAGATACGGGACTGGCCTGGATTTCGGCATCACCACACATTCCGCAACCGGTCTCGGCCATGCTCTATCCCGCCTCAGGCATACTGGGCGAACTGGGATACATGTCCATCGGCGTGGGCTATACACTCCCTTTCCAACTGTTTGCCGCCGAATGGATACAGGCCGATGCACTGGCCGATGCACTCAACAGTCTGCAACTGCCGGGGGTGCTGTTCCGCCCCATCCACTTCCGGCCGTTCTATGCCACAGGACAAGGCAAACAACTGCAAGGGGTGCAGGTACATCTGACTAACTTTCACACGGCACCTATCACCGAAATACAGTTCTATGTCATGCAGGAAACGGCACGCCTTTATCCCGACCGGGCGGTGTTCGACCATGCCGACCCGTCCCGTTTCAACATGTTCGACAAAGTAACCGGCAGCGACTCGATACGCCTTCGGTTTGCCATAAACAACCACTTCGAGGACATTCGCGAACTTTGGCGTAAAGATGCCGGCCCATTCAAGAAACTATCGGAAAAATATTACCTTTATCACTAAAAAACATGATACTGATTGCAGACGGAGGTTCCACCAAAGTGGACTGGTGCCTGGCCGAACACGGCACCCTTTTAAAACGCATGACAACAACAGGTGCAAACCCGTATTTCCGCACCAGAGAGGATATCCGCGAAGAACTTCGCCAGACTTTATTGCCCGAGCTGACCGGTACAAACATTGAAGCGGTGCATTTTTTCGGAGCGGGATGTGCATTCCCCGAAAAAGCCGAAATTGTCCGAACCGCCATTGCCGACCTGATTCCGGCCGACATCAAAGTGGGCAGCGACTTGCTGGGTGCGGCTATCGGACTGTTCGGACATGAACCCGGCATCGCCTGCATACTCGGCACCGGTGCCAATTCATGCTTCTACGATGGAGAAAAAATAGTGAAAAACGTGCCCGGACTCGGATTTATTCTGGGCGATGAAGGCAGTGGCGCAGTATTGGGAAAACAACTCGTGAGTGCCTGTCTGTCCGGCCGTTTTCCCGTTCATATAAAGGAAAGACTGTTGGAACATCTGCAACTGACTCCCTCCGGCATACTGGACCGGGTGTACAAACATCCTTTACCCAACCGCTTTTTGGCCGGACTGGCACCGTTCATCAAAGAGCACATGCACGAACCGGCCATGTACGAACTGGTGTTCAACGCTTTCACCGACTTCTTCCACAAGAACGTCATGCAATACGAATACCATACACATGCCTGTTCGTTTATCGGGTCGGTGGCCTACCATTTCAGCGACACGTTGCAGCAAGCGGCCGCCAGTTTGGGCATACGCATAGAGCACATTTGCCCATCGCCCATGGAAGGACTGGTGATGCATCTGACCCAATAGCCCCCCAAAAAAAGACGGACCGTTTGCATGTGCATTATGCAAACGGTCCGTCCTCACAAATACCTCAAGCAAGTGTCTTCTTCCAAGCAGTTCTACAACTTTTCTCCGAAAGCCAAATCACCGGCATCGCCCAAACCGGGCACTATGTAGGAATGGCTGTTCAATTCCGGGTCAATGGCCGCCGCCCATATGGTCGTACGGTCTTCAGGCAAATGCTGCCGGATGTAATCCACAGCCTGCCGGCTGGCTATGACCGTCGCCACATGCACATGAGCCGGAGTGCCTTTGGTAAGCAAGGCACCATAAGCCAGTTCCATGGAGCCGCCCGTTGCCAGCATGGGATCGGTGAGCAGCAAGGTCTTGCCCTCAATGCTCGGCGAGGCAATATACTCTATGAAAATGTCAAACTTCAAGGCATCCTTATACTTGCGATAAGCCGACACAAAAGCATTTTCTGCCCGGTCGAAACAGTTCAGAAAACCTTGGTGGAACGGCAGTCCGGCACGCAAAATGGTAGCCACCACCACCTGCTCATCAATGACATTTACCGGAGATATGCCCAATGGAGTAGTAACCTGCTCCGTTTCGTAGTGCATGGTCTTGCTGATTTCATACGCCATGATTTCACCTATACGCTCCAGGTTGCGACGGAAACGCATGGAATCGCCTTGAATGTCCACCGAACGAATTTCTTTCAGATAATGGTTGAGTATCGAATTGTTTTCGGATAAATTGATAATCTGCATATCGACATGAATGAATTTGTTAGACAATAAAACACCGAAAGCATACCCGCTACCGGTCCTTTGCACGTATCTCTGTCCGCCTTATCTTGCCGCTAATGGTCTTCGGCAATTCATCAACAAACTCCACAATGCGCGGATACTTGTACGGAGCCGTCACCTTTTTCACATGGTCCTGTATTTCCTTCACCAATGCATCACCTGCTTTGTCCTTATACTCCTTCGACAGAATAATCGTAGCCTTCACCACCTGTCCGCGTATTTCATCGGGCACGCCGGTAATGGCACATTCAACCACCGCAGGATGCGTCATCAAGGCACTTTCCACTTCAAAGGGGCCTATGCGATATCCCGAACTTTTGATTACATCGTCTGCCCTGCCAACAAACCAGAAATAGCCATCCTCATCACGCCAGGCCACATCGCCCGTGTAATACACATTGTCGTGCCAGGCCTCGTAGGTCAGTTCGGCATTGCGGTAATAGCCCTTGAACAACCCCGGCGGACAACCCCGACCGGTACGCACAACCACCTGTCCCTGTTCGCCCACTTCGGCCGACCGGCCATCAGGGGTGAGCAGGTCTATATCATAATGCGGGCTGGGCAAGCCCATAGAGCCCGGTTTCGGTTCCACCCAAGGTGCGGTGAAGAGTCCCAACGTCATCTCACTTTGTCCGTAACCTTCGCGCAGCTTGATGCCTGTAAGCCGGTAAAACTGGTCGTACACCGCCGGATTGAGTGCCTCGCCGGCAATGGTACAATACTCCAGCGAAGACAGATCGTACTTTGTAATGTCCTCGCGGATAAGAAAACGGAAGATGGTCGGCGGGGCACACAACGAAGTAATCCGATACTTTTCAATCATGGCCAGCATGTCGGCAGGCGTAAATTTCTCATGGTCGTACACGAAAATGCAGGCTCCGACCAGCCACTGTCCGTACAGTTTGCCCCACACGGCCTTGAGCCAACCCGTGTCGGCAATGGTAAGATGCAGGCTCCGTTCGTTCAGATTATGCCAGTATTTTGCCGTTATGATATGCCCCAGCGGATACAGACAGTCGAGCATAACCATTTTCGGATTGCCGGTTGTGCCCGAAGTGAAACTGATGATCAACGGATCATCGTTGCTGTTGACCATCGGTGTGGGGACAAACGGAGGTGCCTCGTCCAGCCCCTTGTGGAAGTCGAGCCAGCCTTCGGGCACCAGTTTCCCGACGGAAATCAGCATTTCCACCGAAGGAGACTCGGGCATGGCATCATTGATGTGGGTAATGATAGGTTCCTCGCCAACCGCCACAATCGCCTTGATATCGGCCGCATTGGCACGGTAAACGATGTCCTTTTTCGTCAGCAGGTGTGTGGCCGGTATGATGACCGCACCTATTTTGTGCAAGGCAATAATGGTAAACCAGAACTCGTACCGCCGCTTGAGTATGGCCATCACCACATCTCCCTTCTTTATGCCCAGCTGCCGGAAGTACGATGCCGTGCGGTCCGTTTCCCTTTTCATGTCGGCAAATGTAAATTCCCGACATTCGCCGTGGTCGTTCGTCCACAACAAGGCTTTCTTGTCGGGCTCGATAGCGGCCCATTCATCCACCACATCGTAGGCAAAGTTAAAGTGGTCGGGCACCATCAGTTCATAATGTGCCTTGAAATCTTCCCAATCTTTAAATTCTGTCTGTTTTAAATATCTTTCTATCATTTCAAAAAAAGCAGTTTTATAGGTTTACACGCTACGTGTCGGAGGGAAATCCGCACACCCCGTTTCAAAGTATGATGGCCAGGAACACGACCCGTTTCCCGTTCATGGCTTTCATGCCGTGCGGACAGGTCGAGTCGAAATAAATGCAATCCCCCTCATTCAGCACAACTTCATTTCCAGCCACCTGCAGCAACAAGGTGCCTTCCAACACCATGTTGAACTCCTGACCCGGATGCGTATTCAGAAAAAGGGGTTTGTCGTCGGGTTCGACCGTCACTTCGAAGGGTTCGGCCTTGGCATAGCGGAAACCGTGGGCCAACGCCCTGTACTTGTAAGCCTTGGTTCTTTCCACCTGCACACCGGTTCCCTTGCGGGTGACAAAATAAGCACTGGCATGTGCCTCGTCGCCCGATATGAGCGCCGATATTTCCACCCCGAACGTACGGGCTACCTGAAATAGGAAATTCATCGGTATGTCCGATTCGCCCGATTCATATTTTACATAATCGGCTTCATCCACCCCTACCCGCAAAGCCGCCTCACGGGTGGTCAGGTCGAGCGCATCGCGCAATCCGCGCAACCGCTCAGCTATTTGTCTTATCTGTTCGTTCATAAATTTCTGTCTGAATCGTTTGCTCCGCCTGCCAAGGACAAGGCACACGGATGAATTACACACTGGCCGTTCAGCCGTTGCTGGCTTTCAACCCTTTGATAACCGCATTGGTAAAACCGTTGGCCTCCATTTCATTGAGTCCGCGGATGGTAATGCCACCGGGAGTGGTCACGCGGTCGACTTCGGCTTCGGGATGCGTACCATTAGCTTCGAGCACGGCCACCGCTCCGCGCAAGGTCTGCATCACTACACGTTTCGCCTCATCGGGACGGATACCCATTTCCACACCACCCTCCATGGCGGCCCGGATGTAACGGAAGGCATAGGCTATGCCACACGATGCGAGCGACATATAGGCATTGAGCCGATTCTCGGGCACAAAAAACGTAGCGCCCATCGTGTCGAACAACCCCATGATGCACTGCCGTTGCTCGTCCGTCTCGTGCTGTGCCGACACAGCGGAAACTCCCTGTCCCACTTCAATGGCCGTGTTGGGAATGACACGGAACGTAGGCCGGCCACCACCGCCCGCATATTCATCGAGCTGTGCCAGCGTGACTCCGGCTGCCACCGAAACCACTATGGCATCGTCCTTCAGTTGTCCGGCTACTTCGGCCAGTACCATACGTACCAGCCAAGGTTTCACGGCCACAATGACCACATCGGCATCGGCCGACACCTCCATGTTCGAGGACGATACGTACATGCCGGGAAACGCCGCCTGCAAGGCCTCGAGTTTTGCCGGTGAGGGATTGCTCACCCGGATATTACCTTCGGGCACCATGCCCGATTTTGCCAATGCCCGTGCCATGGCCCCTCCCATGTTGCCGGCACCCAGTATGGCAATGCGCAATTGTTCTGTCTGCATTATTACTATGATTTGGGAAAGTTACGTGCCACAAACTTACGGATTTTCCACGAAATAACGCAGCACCGCAGCTACAATTCTGATAAAGCCACCCTGTTTTCATGCATAATAAGGATAAAATGACACTTACAGCATAAAGGAAAATGAAAAGGGGAAGAAGCGGACCAATGCCGTTCTTCCCCTTTCGAGTGTTTCAGGAATCCTCTTTCTGTTGCAGAGGCTTATGGTTCTCTCCGTATGTTCGCTCCCAGTGCGTTGAGACGGAGATCTATGTTCTGATACCCCCGGTCTATCTGGTCGATGTTGTGAATGGTGCTGGTGCCTTCGGCGCAAAGGGCTGCTATGAGCAAGGCGATGCCGGCACGTATGTCGGGCGAAGTCATGACCGCGGCACGCAGGTGCAGGTTGTTGCCCATGCCGATGACCGTAGCCCGGTGCGGGTCGCACAATATGATTTTCGCCCCCATGTCAATCAGCTTGTCCACAAAAAACAGACGGCTTTCGAACATTTTCTGGTGTATGAGCACACTGCCGTTGGCCTTGGCGGCCACTACGAGGAACACGCTCAGCAGGTCGGGAGTGAGTCCCGGCCAGGGAGCGTCGGCTATGGTCATGATAGAGCCATCGATGAACGATTCGATGGTATAGCTGTCCTGTTGCGGCACCACAATGTCGTCGTTGCGCTGCAGCACCTCTATGCCCAAGCGGCGGAAACTGTCGGGGATAATGCCCAGTTCGCGGTAGGCCACGTCCTTTATGGTGATTGCGGAGCCGGTCATGGCGGCCATGCCGATGAAACTGCCCACTTCAATCATGTCGGGCAGAATGCGGTGCGTGCATCCATGCAGTTCGCGCACGCCCTCGATGGTGAGCAGGTTCGACCCGATGCCCGATATGCGGGCTCCCATGGCGTTGAGCATGCGGCACAGTTGCTGCACATAGGGTTCGCAGGCAGCATTGTATATGGTTGTGGTGCCTTCGGCCATGATGGCGGCCATGATGATATTGGCCGTTCCGGTGACCGATGCTTCGTCGAGCAGCATGTAGCTGCCGGTGAGTTTCCGGGCGGCTATTTCATAGCGTTTGCGGTCGGCATCGTAGTGGAAGTCGGCGCCCAGCTTGTGTATGCCGACGAAGTGCGTGTCGAGGCGGCGGCGTCCTATCTTGTCGCCACCGGGCTTGGGTATCATGGCGCGGCCGAAACGTGCCACGAGCGGTCCCACCAGCATGACCGAACCGCGCAAGGCTGCACTTTTGCGGTAGAAGTCGTCGGTCTGCAGATAGTCCATGCGGACGTCGGCCGCCCGGAAGGAGCAGGTGTCCTTGTCAAGGCGGTTGACGGTCACCCCCATGTCGGCCAGCAGGCCGATAAGGTTGTTCACGTCGAGAATGTCGGGCAGGTTACTGATGGTGACGGTTTCGGAGGTGAGCAGGGTGGCACACAGCACTTGCAGCGCTTCGTTCTTGGCCCCCTGGGGAATGATTTCGCCGGACAGTTTCCGTCCGCCTTCTATGATAAATGAAGCCATGGCAGCAGTATCGGTTTATTTCTTCTGTTTCTTGTTCTTGCGGTTGTTGTACACCGGCTCTTTCGAGTCGATGAGACGGAGGTAGTCGTCGGGCAGGTCAATCTTTCCGCCCGAGAGTTCGCGCAGGTCGTCGTATATCTTGCGGTCTTCGGCCACTTCCTTGTTCCAGGTGATGAGGCATTTCTTCATCTGGTTGGCAAGGAGTCGTATCAGCACTTCGCGTTCCTCGCCTTCGGGGTAGTCGGCGGCCTTCACAATCATTTCCTCCAGCATGCGTCCGTAGTGCATGTAGCGGATGCGTCCGGAGGGATATTCCATGCGTTCGGGGTGCGAGCGCAGGCTTTCGGGCCCGGCTATCTCGTAGGGGTAGTCAATGTCGAGCTTGAAGTCGGACATGACGGCCACGTGGTCCCACAACTTATGCTTGAAGTCGTTCACGTCGCGCAGGTAGGGGAAGAAGTTGCCCATGAAGTAGACGATGGTCTGCACGCATCGCGTCCGTTCGGCGCGGTCTTCTATCGTGAGGGCATAGTCAATCATCTGCTGTATGTTACGCCCGTATTCAGGCATTACCAGTTTGCCTTTCTGTGTTGAGTATTCCATAAGTGGTGAATTATTTGCGGCAAAGGTACGTTTTTTTTGATAATCCTCCATATATGAGTGTGATAAACTACTGCTGCATGAGCATTTCGGCCAGCTTCAGGTCCATGGGGGTGGTTATTTTGATGTTGCGGGTGCTGCCTTCGACCAGGGCGACGGGGTGTCCGCAGGCTTCTACCACCGAGGCATCGTCGGTGAAGGCGGGCGAATAGTCCTGTTCGTAGGCACGGCTCAGCAGGTCGCCGTCGAACACCTGGGGGGTCTGCACCAGGCGGAAGAGGCTGCGGTCGCAGGCTTGGCTCGAGTCGCCCCGGAGCATGCGGATGCTGTCGGTGAGGGGCGTGGCGGGTATGGCCGCGCCCTGCTGCCGGGCACAGTCGAAGCATCGGCCGATGGTGTCGCGGTCGACAAGGGGGCGCACCCCGTCGTGCACGGCCACGAGCGAGGGCAGGCGGACGGCCTGCAGTCCGTTGCGCACCGAGTGGAAGCGTGTGGGCCCGCCGGCCACCGTGAGGTGGGGCAGGGCAAAGCGGTGGAGGGTGCAAAGCTGCTGCCAGTGCGCCATTTGCCCGGCGGGCAGCACCACGATGCAGTCCATGGCGGAGTCGTAGGCGGCGAATGCGGCGATGGTGTGCATGAGGATGGGCAGTCCGTTCAGTTCGATGAACTGCTTGGGCAGGGTGCTTTGCATGCGTTCACCCTTGCCTCCTGCCACTATGATGACGGTCTTTTTCATGGTGCAAAGATAATGCAAATGAGAGTAAAACCAGCAAACCTTGATGGTTTTGACGAATGCGGATTGTCTTATGGAAGGCCGTGAAAAACGACTTGCCTAAGTCGGTAGCAATGACTTGCCTAAGTCGTAAGAGACGACATACTGAAGTCATCGGTCACGACATACTGAGGTCGTCGGTCACGACATACTGAGGTCGTCGGTCACGACATGCTGAAGTCGTCGGTTGTGAGATACTAAGGTCGTCAGCTGCGACATACTGAGGTCGTCGGTTACGACGGACGTCCGTCGTAGCTCATCACGGACGTCCGTCGTAAGTCATCACGGACGTCCGTCACAGGTCATCGCGGACGTCCGTCGTAACCGGCGGCTCGGGCAGGCCGTTTTCATTTTCCTTATTTTCTGTGAAAATATACCCTGCGCTACCCCGTGCCGCCTTCCCCATATAGGGGGACGAGGCGGAAAAACCTTGTTTTCATTCGTCCTTGCACTCACCTTTCACTACCTTTACATAAGGCAGGAGGCGGTTCGGCCATGTCAAATGAAAACGGCGGAAAAACCTTGTTTTCATTTGCCATTGCACTCACCTTTCACTACCTTTGCAGCGCTATGTCGGCATGGATGGATGAATATCGCCTGTACCTCACGCTTGAGAAGTCGCTGTCGCCCAACTCGGTGATGGCTTACTTGCGCGACCTGTCGAAACTGCTCGACTACCTGCACGAGGCGGGCATCGAGCCCGAGCAGGCAAGCACCGAACATCTGCGCGACTTTCTGGTGGAAGTGGCCTCGAGCGGCATTCACCCCCGTTCGCAGGCACGCATACTGTCGGGGGTAAAGTCGTTTTACCGCTTCCTCGTTTACCGCGACATCATCGACAACGACCCCACCGAACTGCTCGAAGCTCCGAAGATAGGCATGCATCTGCCCGAAGTGCTTTCGGTGGACGAGATTGACGCCATGATAGCGGCCATAGACCTGTCGAAGCCGGAGGGACACCGCAACCGGGCCATCATCGAGGTGCTCTACGGGTCGGGGCTGCGGGTGTCGGAGCTGGTGGACCTGCGCCTGTCCAACCTCTATCTGGACGAAGGCTACATGCTGGTCGAAGGCAAGGGCAGCAAGCAAAGGCTCGTACCGCTGTCGCCCCAGTCGGTGAAGCAGATAGGCCTGTGGCGCACCGACCGCAACGCACTCGACGTGAAGAAGGGCAACGAAGACTACCTCTTCCTCAACCGCCGCGGAGCACGCCTCACACGGGCCATGATATTCGAGATTGTGCGACGGCTGGCCGAGGCGGCCGGCGTGCACAAGACGGTGAGTCCGCACACGTTCCGCCACTCGTTTGCCACCCACCTGCTCGAAAACGGAGCCAACCTGCGGGCCATACAGCAGCTGCTCGGACACGAGTCCATCACCACCACCGAGCTGTACACCCACCTCGACGTGCACTACCTGCGCGAAGCCATCATGCAGTATCATCCGCTGGCCCGGCACACACAACCGGACGAACCGGCCGCACAAGCCGAGGACAGCAGGCGCAAAGCCTGACACAAGAAGAAAAGAAACATGGTGCTGAGACCAATATTATATAGGACAAACAAACGGCACAACATGTGCCCCGCACGCTTTTTGGCGCGCATGGCCGCCTGCCTCATGCTGGTATGTGCCGGAGGGTTGCGTGCCGAGACGGTGGCCATCGGCCAGGTGCTCGACGAACGCGACCGCCTGCCGCTCGCCTCGGTCAACGTGTACTTCAAGAACACCTCCGACGGCACGGCCACAAATGCCGAAGGCTACTTCCTGCTGCGCACCGACACCGACGAAGAACGGCTCGTGTTCTCGGCCGTGGGCTACCGCACCGAAGAGGTGAAAATAAAACCCGGACAATCGGCCTTCATCACCGTGGAAATGCAGGAGCAGAGCACACTGCTCGACGAACTGTTCGTGCTGCCCGGCTCCAACCCCGCCCTCGACTGGATGAAGCGGCTGCGCCTCATGCGCAAGGCAAACGATGTGACCCTGCGGCCCGACTACCGGGCACAAGGCGTGGCACAAAGCCTGGTGGTGCTGAGCCGTACCGACGACGGACGCACGAACCGCCGCCTGTTCGACCAACTGCGCACGGGCGACCTCTCGCCCGACGACCCGACACTCACCGTGCCCCTCTACATGGCCGAAAGCGAACTCAGCATCACCAACAAAGGGCGCGAGGAGACGGCCCGACGCCTGTTCACCACCTCCGAAAAGACCGACCGGCTGGTGATGCAGCTGACCGATGGCCTGAATCCCGAACTGAACTTCTACCGCAACGCCGTGACCGTGCTGGGCAAAAGCATGGTCAGCCCGCTGGCCAACATAGGCAACAGCTATTACAACTACTACCTCACCGACAGCCTGTACACCGACAGCGGCAAACAGTACGTCATACGCTTCCGCAGCCGCAACCCCAAGAACCTGGCCTTCGACGGCACGCTCCGGTTCGACTCGGCCACCCTCGCACTCACCTACATTGAGGCCGAACTGCCCCGGCAGGCCAACCTGAACTACGTGCACGGGCTGCGGGTGCGCCAGCAGTTCGACACCTTGCCGGGCCGGCTGTGGGTGCAACGCACCGGCGAACTGACCATCGGCATGAGCTATACCCTGCCCGGCGACACCCTGCCCCGCCCTTCCGAACTGCTGCTGCGGCAAAGCCTTTCGCTCGACACCCGTTCGGTGCCTCCGCTCGCACGCGACAGTTTCGCTCAAAGCGAGTACTCCGTAGAAACACTCGAGGAACGCATGCAGACCATGGAAGACACACCCTTCATGCGCGTGGCCAAGTGGGTGGCCGATGCCGCGCTCACCTCATACGCCCGCGCCGGCTTCATCGACTTCGGGCCGCTGCAACAGACACTCCGCCTCACCGACATCGAAGGACTGAGGGTCGTTGTACCCCTGCGCACCAACGAACGTCTGTGGAAGAACGCATCCATAGGCGGATATGCGGGCTATGCCTTCCGCGACCGCTCGGTGCCCTGGTCGGCTTTCGGCCGCCTGCGTCTGCCGTTGCCGCGGCGCAACGTGCTGGAACTGCGCTATACCGACGACTACCGGCGCATAGACTACAACTACAACAACTACCTGCGCCGTGAGGACCCCTGGGACCTGGCCGACGAAGAAATTGTGAGCACGCTACTCTCGCTGCAATCGGGCCGCAGGCTCAGCCGCCGGCACGAATGGTCGCTGTCGTATGCCCGCGACTGGACGCGCGACATAGAGTCAACGCTCAGCCTGCGCCGCAACACCCTGCTGCCCAACACATGCATGCCCATGACCCAAAACGGGGTGTCCACAGGCAACCTGCGCCAACATGCACTGGCATGGACCACCCGCTTCTCGTTCGGCGAACGCAAGTATGATGACCATCTCACCCGCATGTATATACAAAATGAAAAGCCCGTCATATACGCCACCGTCGAAGCGGGGCACTATGCTGTGGGAAACCGCGAAGGATATTATGGAAAGTTCATTGCCTCCATGCGCCATAAGGTGAATACGGCCATCGGCACGTGGCGCTATGCACTCGAGGCAGGATGCGTGCTCGGACAAGTGCCCTACCCGTTGCTCGAGTTCTCGCCGGGAGTCGAGCCCAACGGCATAGCCTTCTATCAGTTCAACCGCATGCGCTACATGGAGTTCGGGCACGACAAATATGTGCAGGCAACCACCGAGTTCGTGTTCAACGGTTTGGTGTTCAACCACATTCCCTACATAAAACATCTCGGCATACGCGAGTTCGTAGGTCTGAAAGCCGTTGCCGGCGGACTGAACAGCCATCACCGCGAAGTGCTCGACTTTCCCGACCTGCCCGCCTATCTGCGCCCCATGACCGTGCCCTATGTGGAAGGCACCGTGGGAATCACCAACCTGCTGGGACTGTTCGCCGTGCAGTTCAATTACCGCTTCACAAACCACTACAATGACATTGACCCCGGAGGATTCAGTTTCGGACTGCGTTTCGGGTTCTGATGCCAACGGTTCACCGTAGCAGGTATCGCTCCTTTTATTCAAACAGCAGTTGCAGTTCTTCTTCCGTCAGTGCCCGGTCAAACACCGCCAGTCCGCCCAGCAGACCTTTGTAGAAATTGCCCATGCCGCCTTTAAGCAGCACCGCACCCACGGTGAAGTCCGACCCATTGTCGCCAATGCCATCGGGGAAATAGTAGGGATTTTTCGATTGTCTCAGTCCATCGGGGTAGCCCTCAAATCCCTGAGTGTGGTTTATGAGTTCTATCTCCCGTTCTTCAAACCGCCCGTTGAGGTAAGAACGTATATAGGTGCCATCGTAAGTGAAGGCCGCACAACACCATTGGCCGGGCGGGACCTCCTGTTTGCTGGCCGAATAGTCAATGGAAAAAGGAAAAGGCGGCGTAGGCTTCCCGGTCTGCGATATATGTCCGCAAACCTGGTTTGCTCCGTTGTAATGAGGCAATGAGACAAACAGCCCGTACTGACGCATGCCCCCTGCCTGATGTTCGTTCCACATGCCACCCAGAAAACCCGTTTGTTCGCCGCTCCATTTTATCCAGGCCACCACCGTCACAGCGTTGGTCTTTACATTCAGGCGTCCGGTTTTCTCATAAGGTATATACAGGTAGTTCGTTCCATCAAACAAGATGGAATGACCCGACAAAGGCCCTTCGGACACAGTAACCGGCTGTCGGTCATCGGCACAAAGCAGCGTCCACGAACCATTGCCCCGGGAAGTCAGCGCGCTGTCGCCCGGAGCAAAGTCCCAATAGGTTATCAGTCCGGGCAGGTTCTCCAGTGTCTCCCTCACACACGGGACTTGGTGCTGGGCCGACATAAAGGCAAACGAGCAAAGCATGCCTGCCAGCAGTTGAAGTTTTCGCAGGTTTGTCATCATACGCATACAGGTTTCAATGACAGGAGCGACAAACAAAAACGTTTGAACATCCGCTCCCGATTTCGCAAAGATAATGAATTTGTGTCATTGGTAAAAAGCAACTGGCCAGTCCACCCCGAAAACACATGCAAAACGGTCATTCAGGGACGTATATAATCTCTCCATTCTCCAGTTCGTAGGCTATGCCGACTTTCTTGCCCTTTTGGCCGTTCTTGCGGTTCTGCTCTTCGCTGGGAGTGTATTTGTTTATCTTTTCCCCCTCCTTGGTTATGATTTCCATGTTTTCCTTTCCCGGATTCTTGACCATCGTAAAGTCTTCCTGACTGAACAGTTCCGTCATGCTATAGCGGCTCACCAGTGCCACCATCAAGGCCACGGCAAACACCATGGCAACGTCAAACAGATTGCCGACAACACTCATCGGGTCGTTGTCCTCCTCTTTACGCAACAAACTTCTTCTCATACGCCTTTCCCTCTCATTTGCGTTCCTTCATAAATTCGGCAACGAACTCCAGATTGGTCATGTCCTGCAAATACCAACGCTGTTTTACCTGTTGTGTGACAAAACCTATGGCGGCCGAGAACAATCCCACAACCGTGGTGGCAAATGCTACTTGCATGTTGTAGGCCATCGAGGCAATATCACCTGTTGAAAGTCCTACGAGAGCCGGCCCCATGGGAATGAGCGTTCCCATAAGCCCCAGCATAGGTCCCATTTTGCTCAAGGTTTTCGAAACGGACAAATCCTTGTCGGCCATGATTTCATAATCGCCCAACAGCCTCTGCACGTGCGCCGGACTGTGCTGTACCTCGCACATTTTCTTCATATACTTGATGACAAGGCTGCCGGTGTTTACGGGAAGCCTTTCCGCCAAACCGGGAAAAGATTCCGGGGTAAGCGATTCCATTTCTTTACGCAACACGTTTTCCGTCTTTCTGATAGCGAGATACTGGCCGAAGAAACTGCCTATCAGCAGCAACGAACGGACGAAAAGGAAAATCAGCAACACGACAACCGGCACCAACAAACCGGTGGAAATCCAATAAAGGACATCTGAAATGTAGTTCATAACTTCTGTTTTAATTTATTATTGATTCGTTTTTATATAAGTTCGATACAAAGGTTTCATGCTGCCAGCTGCACGGTGTTTTCTTTTTTTGCCTTCGATGTTATCGTCCCACATATATGGGACACGTGTCCCACATATATGAGACACGTGTCCCACGAGTGTGAGACACGCGTCCCACGTCCGTGGGACGATAACATCGAAGGCTTAAACACACGACATCGGAGAGATGGAGCAACAGCATTTCCCTTTCCTCTGGACTGCTCCCCGACCATGCGTCAGGCTTCATGCGCCCGTTCTCACCCCGAGTTCGCCTGTCTTGATTTGATGCGGTACAGGCAATATCCGGCCAACAGACCAGCAAGGACCAAAGAAAGCGTACAGGCCAGTGCCGGCCAGTCAACCTCCGTGTTGCCGCTGACGGCCGTCTTCCCGTTGACGGTGGCCACTATCCCTATCACCATGATGGCCACGTTGACAATGAACAGCAGTTCAAGTCGCAGCTCCTTGTCGGGCAACAGGCTTTTCAGGCCGAAGGCGGCTGCAACAATGAGGAGCAGCGAAGCAGCGGCCATGCTCCATGCTATGACGGGGAACGACACTCCGGGAAAAGAAAAAATCAGCGCCACCTGCACACTGAACAGCACCGGGATAATCAGCAGCCCCGGAAACAGCCGCAGCAAGCGATAGGCGACAAGCAGCTTCGGGCTGACGGGCCCCGTAGTCATCATGTGGACGGCCAACATGCAGAATGCAATGTTGATGCACACCTCGACGGTAAGTATGACCGACGTATCGAGCATCAGCTGCGGACTGGACAGCCAGTTGGCTATCTGGGTTTTCGACTGTTCGATGGCGTAAGGCCACATCAGGCCGACACACAAGGCGCAGCCTACGGCCATACCCACTATGACCAGCGGCTTGCTGTAGGTCAGCTTCAGTATGAAATTGAAGCTGACCAATAGCATAAGGACGAGTACAAGCGTTTCCATGTCACTCCTTTCTTTGCTTGCGCCGGATGAAAAAGACGACAGCGACAAGAGCCATGACCACCACAACCGCGACAACCGTGTTGCTAACGGTGTTCGTTTTCGTTTCGCCCGAATTTCTATTCATTTCCTCTTTCTTCAGCACTACCCCCTTATCTCCGTTTCCGGCCATGGATTCACGTACTTTTGCAATGTTATCAAGATAGCGGCGGGCCGCCTGGCGGTCGGTCTTCGATGCAATGAAGTCTTTCAGCCTGGCGTTGTCGCATACAAATCCCGAACATGCGGGCCGGTACTTGTTGACCAGTTCTGCATGAAGTCCAGCGATATCCTGCAACTGGCTTTCATTGGCCTTCCACATACCTTTTCTGGCGGTTTCCATCATCACAGCAGTCATTTCCTGCAACGCAGCCGGATTCTGCCCTTCAAAGTATTCCTTCACGCCGAGTCCGAACTTGTCTTTTATATATACATCATATATTTCATTCCACATTTCGTCGTCTATGGCGTCCGGCTTCATCACATTCCAGCCGTAAGTGTTGCGTACGATTTCGGCAAGTTCATTGGCCGAACTTGCCTCTCCCTTCATCTTGTCCTTGATGTAAGTCGGGTTAAACAAGGTCGTGCGGCTTTCCACACCAATAGCTTCCTTTACCTCCTGCATGCGCACGTGGTTGCGATTGCGGTAGTCGCTCAGGAATGCCTCAGGCTCCTTGCCCGTAACATTACGCACAGCCAGATTCATGCCTCCCATGAATTCGAACACATGGTCGAGGCTCAAAGCGCCCCATGTATTGCTCTGCCGGGGTTGGACTACGGCATCGGTACGCGAAAGGGCCGCTTCAAACACATATTGCCTGAAATTCTCCCAATCCTCCTCGCTGCCATAATAGGCACCCATGTTATTAAGGTAAGTCGCGGCTATTTCGCTTTCGTTCTCCCAACGGTCACCGGCTTCCACCATCCCGGTAATGCCCGTTCCATAATTACCGTTGATACCCCCGAACACCCTGTAAAAAGCCATCTTGCGTGCCTCTTTGGGCGACATGCCCTTTTCGGTAAGTATTCTTTCCGACTCTACCACTCCGGCCGCCACCTGGTTCTCGAAGCGGTCATCTTTGGCTGCCGCCGCCATTTCCACCGCCCGGCTGACAAGGAGCAGACGGGAAGCGGCCAAATCACGGAGTTGTCCGCTGGTCTGTACCACGACATCTATGCGCGGACGTCCAAGTTCTTCCGATGGAATCAGACGCAGGTCGGTCACCCGTCCAAAGGCATCGCGCACGGGTTCTACACCGAGCATGTACAGCACCTGGGCTATTGTTGCACCTTCCGTTTCAATAAACTCACTGCTCCACAACGTGTAGCTCACTTTCCTTGGTATGGAATCGTTATGCCGGGCCTTGTACAAGTCTATCGTGTGCCGGACCAGACGGACTCCTTTTTCCCATGCACTTTCCGTCGGGGTGCATTCGGCATTAATGGCATACAGGTTGCGGCCGGTGGGGAGGCTCGCCGGATTGGCTATCGGATCGCCGCCCGACGACGGAAGCGTATAGCCACCATCAAGGGCATTCAGCATACTTTCCATTTCCCTTTCCGGACTTTCAAGAAGAAAGTCCCGATAAGCTCCAACGTTTTTGATGGTCCGTTCCACTTCCATGATGGCTGTCGCCCGGTCCATCTGTTCCTTTGTGTAGGTTTTCTTTTCCATCATTGCCACCATGGGACTACGAGGCATGTCCTCATTTTCATGTGCCGGGGCACCGTGGGTTGCATGCGGTCTGTCTGCAGAAGTTCCCTCTTTCCCATCCGTCATGGCTTTCCGCATCTTTTCCAAAGCCGAAGAATCAGCCCCCATTTTCTTTGCCATTTCAAGTGCCTTTTCCATTGGCACCCATCCGGAAAACTTCTTCATCTGCCTTTTCTCCGTATCCGAGACACCCGTTGCGTCCCCGCCCGCCGGCTCGTGCGGCATGCTCTCCGAAAGTTCTATTTCTTCGGCAGCGGCCATCATCATGGACATCATGTCCGGACGGTGCTGCGACGCTGTTATTTCGCGAGCCTCCTCCAGTTCCTGGGCTGAAATGCCTGCCATGCGACACACCGTTTCATCGGAAACAGACTGCGGATGGGCAAGTATACGCCCCACAAGTTCCTTGGCCGGAGATACATAGTACCGATTGAAACGGCTGCGGTGACTTTCAATGTCAATATCTGTCACTCCGCGCTGCTTGTCAAGGGCAAACATGCTGTAAGCCACCGGATCAACCGACATGGCATAAACCGTAGACACGATATCCTCCTCTTCATACGGCACCCCCATCGTGTACAAACGGCCGGTTATTTTTTCAGCGGCCAGTTCCTCCGCAAAGTTTTCCACCCGGGCAACCTGTTTTGCATCGTAAGGCTGTGCCATCATGCTGTCCAAGGCAAGTTCGCGATGAATGCCCAACTTCACGGTCAGTTGCTTCACCTTCAGCGAAGCCTTGTCGACCGCCTCCTTTTGGCTACCTGCCTCCTCGAGCAGATTGTTGTAGTCCTTTATCGCTTCGTGGAGTTCGCGGTAGATACCCCTCACATTGCTTTCCTTGAACGGGGGTGTGAGGTACGACTGTATGCCGGCATACGAACGGCGTTTGGCAATCATGGCTTCCCCCACATTGCCTATCGTGTAAATGTAAAAATGGGGCAAGTCGCCTACCAGCCGGTCAGGCCAGTCCTTGCTGCACAATGCCACCTGCTTGCCCGGAGTGTACTCAAGGCTGCCGTGTGTACCGAAATGAATCATTGCATCGGCCTTAAACCCATAGCGCACCCACAAGTAAGAGGCTATGTAGGTGTGTGGCGGAGGAGTTTTCGCACCGTGGACAATCTGGAAAGAGTTGTCTCCTACAGCCGCCGTGTTCTGAGGGAGCAGCACCACATTGCCGAACTGCAGGCGTGCCACACCCAGCTTTCCATCGGAAGTCGTCATGTAGCTACCGGGAAATTCGCCGTTGGCCGCCACAACTTCAGCGTATTGTTCCGGACGTATCCTTGCTTTTACCCATGTTTCATATTCATCTCTCGACACCAGTTCCGGATGGCCTGTTTTCATGAACTCGTCAAACGCTCCCTCTGCATAAAGATTGAACACCGCCCCCTGCGACTGAATCAGTCGGCCCAGTTCCTTGCTGTCTGCCGGCAGTTTGCCCACATGGTAACCCTCCTTTTCCAGTCGACGGAGAAAATTATACAGCGAAGGCACCACTTCCATTCCCGATGCGGTAAGGGCATTCTGTCCCGGACCTTTGTAGTAATAAATGGCAATGCGTTTCTCTGCATTCGGCTTGTCTTTCAGTTTCACATAATTGTTCACTGTGGCGACAAACATTTCCAGACGTTCCGGAATAGCATGCACATGCTGCAAGCCATCTTCATCTTCATAATGACCGAACAGGACAAAAGGGCGGATTGCGCCGTCTATTTCCGGGGTAACCACACTTTGCGAAAGGAATCCGCCGTTCATCCCCATCTCGTCCGTTTCCCACTCGACGTCAAGACGGTTCACATTGAGCGGTGCAAACAACGGAATGTTCTGTTTCGCAAGGTAGTCCACCATGTAGTCGCCCATGCGTCCGTGAGCCATATTGATTACAGCCGACGGATGAATGGTGTCGATGTGCAGACATTTCACCAACCGGTGCATGGAACGTACCGGATAGACCACGTTTCCCGTTTCCTCGAGCCGCCTTATAAGGTCCGTCGGCGATCCCATTTGGCCCGTAACTATGATGCGCGGGGCATGCTCTCTCCAGAGTTTGTTTTTCTTCAGAAACATATTGTATTCGGCCACACTGTTGAAGCCCAACGGTTCAGCCTCCTGGTTTTCCGGATCAACATGATAGAGCATGTCATCCGATGCCTGCACGGACGGCTCAGGGTCTTCAACAAAGAACATTTTCTTGTCAATATGTTTCCTTACAAGGTTGAGCAGGCTTCTGTAATTGCGCCGGCCTCCGTTAACAATGTACCGACGAAGCGAATCAGCCACAAGAGGGTCGACCGAACAAATGTCGTTGGCCGGATTTGTTGCGGCCGTGGTAAGTATCGGCATGCCTTTCTCCGCAGCCTTCAGGAGAAGTTCGCGTTGTGACTCGACCATTCTCAGCCCCATACCGTTGATGAACAGCATGTCATAACCGTTCAGGCGGTCAAGCTCACCAACTGTCAGCTCCCCTATTTTCACAAACGGATTATCGTTGGCTTTGGATATTTCACCGAGATTGATTACCTGGTAATTCAAAAACGCTATCTTGGTAGGAGAGCACAACAGGCTCCATGCCGCGACAGCCACCACAACAACGGCTGCACCGCACAACCCGGCCGTCATTTGTTTTTTAGATAATTTCATACGCTAAAACATTTTATCGACATCCAACGAAAGCCCGACAGACAGTGTCGTTCCTGTGGTGTAGGGCGAATTGAAATAATAGTAAGAAGGCTTATAATTAAAGAGATTGTCAACCGCCAGGTTCAGATTGATTCCACGCCATATTTTCTGTGTTAGATTCAATTTCCACATCGTATATGCAGGATATGTGATATGGTAAGTTCCCTGAGAAGGATCATTGATTGAATTGTATTCCTTCGAGGTAAGACTTGAAAGTATGCGTCCGCTCAGCGAGATGTTGAAGCCGTAGCGTTTCCACTGTTTTCCATAGTCCACACGCACCGTGCCGGCATGGGGACGGGCCGCCGCCACATACTGGTTGTATTTTTCCGACTGATAGGTATAGGCATAGGACAAACGGACCTCTAAACCAAACGGATACTTTGCCGACGTTTCAAAGTTCAACCCGGCTATCTTCATGTTACTGACATTGCTGTACACCATTGCCCCTTTGCCGTTGTCCAGAGCCTTGTCCCACAACACGTCAATGCGGTTGCCTATTATGTTATAGTAAGCCACGGCCGTGACGTTGTAGCGGCTCTTAAGGAACTCTGCCGAAAGTGAAAAGTTATGGCTTTTCTCCGGCTTCAGGTCCGGATTTCCATAGATGTTCCAAATCGACCCCATGTTGAACGTCGAATACATCTCCTTCAAGGTGGGGGCTCTGAACCCTACAGCATAGGAACCGCGCATCGCACAGTTGGAAATCTTATACATAAGATTGAGCTGCGGCGAAAAATTCTGTGCATCCGATTCCGAATAATAGTCATAGCGCGCACTTGCCACCATATTGAATCTTTCAATGGGATTCCAGTCAAACTGTGCGAATGCATCTGCCACAAACTGATCATACGTCCTGCCACCGGAAAACATGTAGCTCGCAAGATAGTCATACATGTAATCTCCACCGACAGTCAACGTGTGCTTGTCGCTGAAAGTATGGTTATAGAGCAACTTGAAAGTGTTTTGCACATTACTGTAATCTCTTATGTCCAGACCCTTGATGTTGTCCACATCGCTTTTGTCATACTGGTCAAAGGCATACGACAGTTCGATATGGTTGTCGGAATTAATGGAGTAATAGCCCTTCATGCCGGCCGAATAGTCCCGGTAACGGTTACTTTCTATTGCAGTACGCTCTCGCTGACGGAAGAAATAGCCGGCATTCGCCACAAGCCTGAACTTGTCGCTGACTTTGCAGGTCAGCTTGTCCTTGAAATTCCATGAATAAAAAGGGTCCATGGAATTATAGGCTCCTTTGTCTCCATCGGTTTCCGGATTGAAATACTCTATCCGCCCGCTCCGCAAATGCTGCACATTGAGAATATTGTTGAACTTTCCGGCCTTAAAGCTCAGCGTTCCTCCATAACGCTGGTTATCAAAAGCACCGTACCTGCCGTTGAGATGGAGAGCCCAAGGAACGGTATCTGTACGTGTAATGATGTTTACCACGCCTCCCACCGCATTCGAGCCATAAATGGACGAAGCCGCACCTCGTACGATTTCCACTCTTTCAACTCCCTCCATGTTCAGTCTTGAAAAATCCACATCGTTCATGGTTTCACCGGCCAGACGTTCGCCATCGACAAGAAACAGAACCGAATTTCCACTGAATCCCTGAACATTCAACGAAGGCTGCATATCCATGGAATAGGACGTCTCTATCGCCGGCATGGCCATTTCAAGCACATCGACCACATTTGTCGCATCAGTTTTCCTGATTTCGTCCACCGTGATGACACGGGTTATCACAGGAACACTTTTCAGACTTTTGGGAGTCCGGGTACCGGTCACCACCACAGTCTCCATACCGATAAGGTCCTCTTCAAGTGCAAAGTCCTTCACACGGTCGTCTGCCGAGACCACCGCTGTTTCTGTGACAAAACCCATATAGGAGACTTGCACCGTAAACTCGCTGCTCTCCGGAAGTTCCATGGTGTATTTGCCCCGTTCATCCGTTACAGTCCCCCATCCCGGCAATTCCTTGACCACTACCGAAGCCCCCACAAGCGGACTGCTATCCGTTTTTGAAACAACGGTTCCGGCAACACGCTTCGGCGAAGCCTGCAACGGCAAAAAGTGCAGTTGCAAAAGTGCCATGAGACATATTGTGAATCGTATTGTTCGCATAATCCTGTTCTGTTTTCTGCATCGGTCAATGGGAAGGCACACAACTTTCCAACGGATACGCATACTTCACCGTCATGTAACCCTTGACGTTTTTTGCATTCTTGAAATCAGTAAGCTGCAGTGCCGCATGCAAGCCGTTTTTCAACCGCACAATGTACACCTTTTCCGAAAGGGTATAGAGGGGAGGCATCTGGCTTGTATCTACATTCAGCCACTTGGACAAGACCGGATTATAGTCGGACTTCGCATACGTGAGTTTCCCTTCCATCATTCCGGACATATCAATCACGATTCTGTCCGTTGTTTGCTGCAAGTCAGCCACATAGTCTCCTTGCGGTATTTCCGTCAGACTGCCGACTTCATCCATGCTGGTCATTGACGTTTCCAGCACCGCACCACCATTGGTCTTCGCATCATACCGATGAATGGCAACATCCCACTCCGAAGGAAATTTGCCCTCTTCATTCAAAGGAATCTCATCACCACTTTCATCGACTATCTCGGTCGAATCGATTCTGCAAGCGGAAAAACTGACATACACCCACCGTTTGTAGTCTTCGGTGTGAACGTAAATAGTACCTGTGTGCCGTACTTCATCCACCTCGACAAATCCGAATTCATTGGACAGATTTTGTTCCGGTTCGTCATATACGTGTCCGAACAGCCCATTGCATGCCTGGAACAATGCGCACAACATTATTCCAGGCACAATCATTACAGCCAACTTTATTTTCGTCATCCGTATGTCCACACCAACTTATTTTTGGGTTGTGAATTTACAAGCGATGGCAAATGGCATTGCACCCGGTTGCAGACCAAATTCAACGATTGCATCCGAACCGTTTAGCGTTCCTGTCAGATTGGATATTTTCAGCGGTACTTCCCCTTCCACTGTTTTCTCATTCAAGGCAAGCGCTATGCTTCCATCGTCACTTTTTGTCGCCTTCACTCCTTCAAGTTCAAATGCACTGACCGCCATCGGTGCAACGCCAAATGCCGGGAACTTCAATGTTGCGGTTCCTTCCGATTCATAATAATCAACCGTCAAGTCAATGGCTACCGGTTCTCCAACGACATTTCCTCCGACTTCAAGACTTAGTAAACCATCATACACAGTACTTTGTGGCAGTGTAGGTTCGGCTTTCGTGTCGAAAGTGCAAGCAATGGCAAACGGCATTGCACCCGGTTTAAGTTCAAATGCAATTTTTGCATTCTTGTCCTGATATATGGTTCCGGAAAGCTCAGACACAGTAATTGTCATATCCTCTAATACCGCTTCGAAACTTTCTTTGCTGATGACACAAGAACCATCATCGGCAAAACTGACATTGACACCGGTAATATCAAACGAAGGAAGCATCATTGCACCCATACCCGGCATGGCAGGAACTGTCATGGTTACCGTCTCGTCTCCCTCCGGAGTCAGTTTTATCTGCAATTCGGTCTCACTGGTAAGTGTGCCCGAAACGGACATACTCATCAATCCTGCATACTCGCCTGCAATTTCTACGGCTGTCTTTTTACCTATTCCCGGTTCTTCCGCACAAGCCGCCAACAACAAGACAGCGGCAAGTGAAACAAAAAGTTTTTTCATTGCTCGTTTTTGTTTTTTTATGTTACACATGTTGTTTTTGTGCCGCAAAATTAGAGCAAGCCCCATGGCATGGCAATACCTAAAAATCATGAAAAAACAACAAGGCATAAAAACGATTATTATCGCGATTATCAATACGTTGACCGGATTTTATATCTGATTTTCCAATAGTTTACAGAACAAAATACCTATTTGATGCGATAAGCGGCATGACGGACGGAAGATTCTACACTGCATCGCGCCTTTCCCTATGGATATATGCCATAAAAAACTTACATTTGCAACGGAAAAACCTAAGAAATATAGCATTAGATATGAGGCTCAAGTATTTTACATTATTCTCACTTATAACAACACTTTCAGTTATGACACAATCGTGCAGCACCCAAAAAGAGTTAGAACCCAAAGTGCGTCTGGAGACCACCTACGGTGACATTGTCCTGCAACTGTATGCAGAAACCCCTTTACATCGTGACAACTTCATGAAACTCGTGGACGACGGTTTCTATGATGGCGTGCTGTTTCACCGGGTCATTGCCGACTTCATGATACAGGCCGGCGACCCCAAATCGAAAGATGCACGTCCGGGGCAGGCCCTCGGCACAGGCGATGTAGGATATACCGTCCCGGCCGAATTTGTCTACCCGCAACGCTATCATAAGCGGGGAGCCCTGGCTGCAGCCCGTCAAGGTGACCAGGTCAATCCTCAAAAAGCCTCATCCGGTTGCCAGTTCTACATTGTAGAAGGACGCACCTTTACCGACAACGAACTGGACATGATGGAACGCAACATGATGCGTCGGGTTGAATCGAACCTGTTTCATGCCAAGGCGAGGGAAAGACAAGCCGACATCAAACGCTACCGCATGGAACGCAACCAGGAAAAACTCAGCAGCCTGAACGATTCCATTCTGGCCGAAGTGCATGAAGCATTGAAAGACAGCAGCCTCTACAAATTCACGGCACAACAGCGCGAAGACTATAAAACCATAGGAGGCACCCCGCATTTGGATGGAGAATACACCGTATTCGGCGAAGTCATAGAAGGACTTGAAGTGGTAAAGAAAATATCGGAAACCGAAACCGGCAACATGGACCGTCCCAAAGAAGACATCAAAATCATACGGGCCAAAAGAGTGAAATAAGTTTCGGGACATTACCCGAATGCAATCCAAAGGGCGACCCGCAAACACGAGCCGCCCTTTCATTTTGTCATCCGACAGGTTCAATTCATTTCTTGCCCAGGCTGTTTTCCACTTCTTCTTTGCTTATCTGCTTCGTACAGAAGAACCAGTCGTAGCAGTGCAATCCGCTTTCGCCGCCCTCCATGCGTTCCTTGGCCACACCGCACGAACCGGCCGGGGGTACAATCACTTCATCACCGGGACGCCAGTCGGCCGGTAGTGCCACTCCAAAATGGTCCGTTGTCTGCAAGCCGACCAACACGCGCTTGATTTCATCGAAGTTCCGCCCCAAAGAAAGCGGGTAGTACATAATCGTACGGATTTTGTCCTGCGGGTCTATAAAGAACACCGCCCTGACAGCCGACGTATTGCTCTCGCCCGGCTGAATCATGCCATACAAATTCGCCACATCCATTGTAATGTCCACAACCAGCGGAAACTTGATTTCCACATTTTTCCAGCCTTTCCAGTCTATCTTTTCATGAATGGTACGCAGCCAGGCTATGTGACTGTGCAAACCATCGACCGACAAGCCCACAAGCTGGCAATTAAGTGCTTCAAACTCTTCCGCCATTTTTCCGAAAGTCATGAACTCCGAAGTGCACACCGGAGTAAAGTCGGCCGGATGGCTGAACAGTATTTTCCACTTGCCCTTGTAGTCCGATGGAAAGTTGATGCTACCTTGAGTTGTCACTGCTGTAAATTCAGGTGCAGAATCGCCGATACGCGGCATCGAATAAACTTTTGTTGCTTCCATAATTTTTTCGTTTTTATTGGTTTTTCATTTTGTTTTCCGTTGCAAATATAGAGCAGGTATTTTTATTTATCAAACAGATATTTTCTATATTTGCATTGACAAAACCGATAAAGCGACATAAACATGACACTCCAACAAATGGAATACATTGTGGCGGTTGACCAATACCGCCACTTCGTACGCGCAGCGGAGGCCTGCGGAGTCACACAAAGCACCCTGAGTGCCATGATACAGAAACTGGAGCAGGAACTGGACGTACAGATATTCGACCGCAACAGCCATCCGGTGGTTCCCACCGAACAGGGAACAAATATTATCCGACAGGCACAAATCATACTTTTCAACGCGGCACAACTGAAAGAAATGGTGCTCAACGAACGGCAACAGGAAAGCGGCAGGCTCCACCTGGGGGTCATACCCACCATCGCCCCCTACATCATTCCGAAACTGATCAGGCACATACACACCCATTACGGACAAGTGGAACTGACACTGCTGGAAGCCCGGACCTCCGTACTGACCGAGAAACTGGAACGGGCGGAAATAGACATGGCCTTGCTTGCCACCCCCCTGGACCATCCGAATTTGCTTGAAATTCCCTTGTATTATGAAAAGTTCAAAGCCTACATTTCGCCCGACGAATCCCTGTATGCCCTGAATGAAATAGACAGTGCGAACATGCCCGACGACAAGCTGTGGATTCTGGCCGAGGGACACTGCCTGCGCAACCAGGTACTGAACCTGTGTCACCGGAAGTCGCGATACTCCCACGTTTACGAAGCCGGAAGCATCGACACCCTGGTCAAGATTGTAGATGAAAACGGAGGATACACCATTATTCCCGAACTGCATCTGCCACTGCTTTCCGAAGAGCAAAAGACGCACGTACGCCCTTTTGCCCAACCGGAACCCGTCCGGGAAATATCGCTGGTGCTACGAAACGATTACATCCGCGAACGGATGGTGAACCTGCTGTCCGACAGCATCCGGAGCATTGTACCCGACGAACTTGTCAATCCCCGGCTCAAGAAATTTGCCATCAGGCTATAGAACCCGCCTGTCATTCGGAGCAGTCTATCGCCCTATTAGGGTTCAAGGCTTCACGGCGGGCAGTTTCACCTCACGGCAAATGCAACTGTCTTTGAGGAACGGGAGCAGTTTTTCACGCTCCGCCTTCTCCAGGTAATCCATGATGTGATTGCGGGCACAAAGCATCTGACCCATCGTGTCAAAAGCCAGTGTGACAAAATCAGCTGTCAGCATGTTGCGGAAATTCTGTACCTCGAGTCCGGCCTGTCGCACTTTGGCTTCATCAAGCCATTCTACCGACCTGGGCACCGGCACGTACACATCGGCACGTTCGTTCCAACGGGTATCATACACCTTCATGACCGACCGGCACACCGGCACACACACCGTCCGTATCAGTGCAATGAGCGTATCGCCGGGTTGTACCAACAGTTTCATCTCAAGCGTCGACACATCGGTGTTGCGCACCACCAGACGGTGGTTCAGGGTGTCCAGCACCTCCAGATGGGTCTGTTTTCCGAAACGGTTGGCAATGCTGTCGCCCATATCGGCCTTGACATACTCAAGCAGTTCGACCCGCTGCTGTTTTGACAATACCGGGTCAAGCACATCCGGCATGCCGGCATAAAACCGGTCTACTGTCTGTGCAAGCGTTACACACATTACTGCCGTTCCCACCAGCAGAGACACAAGACTAATCCTTTTCTTCATTTTCCTTGTTTTTTTTCTTTCCTATGTTCATTAATGCACGCCAATAATACCTGAACATGTCGAACACGCTGTCAAAATCCTCCTTGTAAACCACACCGGCTCCCTGCGTGTTCTTGGCTTCGCGCAGTTCCACCGTGCGGTCTATCGTGTGGTTATAGAACTTGAGGCGCAACTTGCCCGACTCGGTAAGCAGGTACTCTATGTCCACGTCGGTAATGTATTGGTTGTAGTCGTCTATGTTGTTGTTGTTCTCGCGATAGCCGAAGTTACCGTTCACAATCCAGCGGTCGTTGGGCTGATACAGCAGGTCGACCTGATATTCCATGTTCGACTCGTCCACACGGCGCATGTCGACCCCGAACGAAAAATGGTTATTGCGCGTGAACTGCGAAAACAGGTTGTTCAACTGGGCGCTCACCGTAGAGGCTGCCAGTGAGAATATTTCTCCACCCCCCACTACATTATCCTGAGTCTGCGTCTTGTAGAACTGGTTAAACACCAGCAGATAGAGAACCTGCCGGGTCAACATTTCCTCGGTGCTTATCACACTGCGCACCACCTGTTTCACACCCTCATCGCTCGCCGGAAGGTCTATCGCGAACTGAATGTCAGGAGTCATCAGGTCGCCGGTAAGCTGCAACACGCAATTCACCGGAACGGTCATACGCGTGTTGTTCGAGAAGGTTGCAAGCATGTCCTCATCCAGCAGGCTTTTCAGCGAAGCCGTCAGCGAATAAAGTGCCTTGATGTTGACCTGCGCATCCGATGGACTTCCGGTCCAGTGCACCGTACTGCCCGACTCAATGCGGAACTCCTTGCGGAACACATCCTGCAGGGTAAACAGGTACTTGCCGCTCTCAATGGTGTACGAACCATACATCTTGGCATCGGCCTGGAAAGCATCATACTCTATACGCAAGTTTCCGCTGCCTTTTCCTGAAATCATATCACCCCCTACCGGGTCGACAATCAGTTCTATTTCGGCCGCCGGCGTCACTTCAAGCTGCAAGTTCAGTTTCAGGTTGGTAGGCGGCTTGGCGGTCACCTCACGGGGCGGCGGAAGCGAATCGGCCTTCTGTTCCTCATGCTTTACAAAGTGAATGAAGCCATCGGCATCCGTTGTCGTGGCCGAGCCTTCGGTCTGAATGAACACCTTCGTACCCGGCCGGGTCAGGGCATTGACCCGGATGTTGACCTCCTCCTCGACTCCCGTAATGCGCACCGAAGCATCGGCATAGGCCTTTCCGAAAAACAAGTCATTCTCGCCCGGAGCCAGATTGGCCACCCGGGCACCCCGGGTGTTGACCGTCAGGTTATATTTGAAATTCTTAAACGTCCCATCGTGTGTCAGTTCCCCATCCAGTGTCACCGGGTTCTGTTCATCATCGTACAGTGTAATACGGTCAAACTCGATGGCATTGGGTGTCATGGCAATCGTGTCGTTGAAATGGAATGTGGAGCCCAAGACCCCCACCGTGACCTGTCCCTCGTTCACCATGAGCCGCCCATCAAAACGGATACTCTCCAGCGGCCCGCCTATGTGCAGTTTGCCCGAAGCATAGCCGGTGGTGTTGGGCAACACGCTTTCGTAATAGGCCGACAAAAAGTCCAGACTAAGCCGGTTGGCATCAATCACCACATCCAGTGTGTTGCGCTCGGGCACATAGCTGCATTCGGCCAGTGCCGATATGTCCTGTCCGTCGGCAATGGACGCAATGGCCACCACCTGTCTGTTGTCGGCATCCCAGGTCGAGAACACCGAAGCATCACCCACCCGCTTATGGTTCAGTTTCAGGTCGCGCACCGAAAGTATCGCATCGAATATGGGCCGCTCAAGCGCACCCATCAGAATGGCACTGCCCGTTGTAATGCCCCCTACATGAAAACCCTGCATGCCCGAAAGAGACGAAAGGAATCCGAGGTCGACATCCTTCATTTCCACTTTCAGGCTGTCCTGACGGTCTTTCGAGGCCACTCCATCCACGCTCAGATACTGTTGTCCGTTGCCGAACAGGAAATTTTCCACACACACCCGGCCATCTCCAATGGCAATGCTGTCGGCCGAAACACTCCACACCGAGTCGGAAATGATGATTTGCGAAGGCAATATGAAACTGTTTGCCTCCAGTTTGTTGTCACTGCCACGCCTGAAGCGGGTCAGCGTACGGAAATCGCCGCGGTTCACCTCCTGCTGCCTGTTGCGCCACTCCAGGTTGGCCGACAGGCTGTCATGGCTCAGGGATGTGTACAGGGCCAGATTCCAAAAGTCGGTTTGTGTCGGCACGTTCGACTCCACAATGAACTCCAGTTTTTTCGGTTCACCCCACAGGTGGAAGGTGGTATTCTCAAAAGTCTGCGTGCCCGACATGATTTTGGGCAACGAGAACACAATGTCTATCATTTCGCGCGACTCGGCCACCACCCCCTTGATGGTCGCCGTCTCGGCCAGCCGGTGCGGCGAGCCGAACAGCCGGGCAATGTCCTCCGTGTTGGATATGGAAAGGTCGATATCCACATGATTCAGGAACTTTTTCTCGGGCACCTTGCTCACATGAAGTGCCGGCATGTACTTTTTCAGGGTCCACCCCGCCGTCTGCAACAGCGAAGTGTACTTAAAGTTGCCCGAAATGCTTCCGTTGAGATATCGCGATGCAATGGAAAAGTCGGTGTAGTTCTCCTTCGTCTGCGAGTTGAAACGTATCTGGTCCACGTTCAGTTCCTCCCCGGCATTGTTGAACACGATGCTGTCGAAAAAGACCGTGCCGTTGATGTTGTCGAGCGAGTTTCCGGTCATGTTGGTCCGCCCGTTAAACGACACCTTGGCATCCGGATAATCCTTCAGCAAATTCAGGGCATACAGGTTCGTCTCCTTCACCCGCAACGCAAAGTCGAATACCGGCAAACGTTGCGTCAGGTCAATAAGTCCGTTGAAGTCCACATCGACATTCTCATCCTTCACCGACAGGCGGCCGTTGAATCCGTTGCCGTCATAACGTCCCCTGAAACGTATGTCGCGGTAGTCATAACCCAGCAAGGAAAAATGCGGCACATCGGCATCTATGGTTCCCTGCAGGGCACCATACTGCTTTTTCAAGCCGGAAGTGTTGAAATAGAACGCCAGTTTACCCAATTTGTCACTCTGCACCACCCTGCCCAGGTTCAGCCCCCTCGATTTGAGCGTACCGTTGTAGCGCACATCGCGAAAGTCGTTTTCAAACTGCAATGAAAGGTCGGTCGACAGCGAACCCGCCGAAGTAGCCAGACGTCCATACATGACCAGGTTGCTGAAAAATCCGGATATGTTTCCCCCGTAACGTATGGTGCCGAGACGTTTTACCCAGTCGGGCACATTCACCGGTTCGCCCCTCAGGTCGGACAGAAAACGCTCCGTGTCGCTGCCGTTCAACCGCACTTCCTTCAAGTCGGCATACACGAACGTCTGCTGCCAGTCGGGCAAGCCGTTCAGGTCGAGACTCCCGTTCAGCACAAACGTATCGCCATAGCGCACCTTGATATCCTTCACCCGCAGGCTCGACAGCCGGCCATCCAGCCCGGCCTCCACGTTGGCCACCGCCTTCATGCCCCGCAGTTGCGGCACAAAGGCACCCAGGTCGTCCAGTTTCACATGCGAAGGTTTGAGCCGGCCCTGCACCGACACGTTTTCAAACGGCTTGCCCTGAGCCACGCTGTCGCGCAGCAATGCCAGGTCGGCCAGGTCGAGCACCGAACCCGGCAGCGACACCCTCAGGTAGGGCACCTCTACGCGGGCAGGCGAAGCCTCCACCCGGGTTGAAAGCCCCTGCAGCCTCAGTCCGCTGCGCTCGGAACCGCTCAGGTTCACAATACGCGCACTGAGCGTGTCACGGCCCAGTATGTCCAGTTCTATCTCGGCATCAATATCATCGAAACACAGGCGGTTGAAATCTATTTTCCCCGGCGGTGCCGGCACATGCCCCGACAGGTTTCCGTTGTGCGTGAAGCGCACGCCCGAATCCTTCAGGCGGAATGTGCGTATCCGGAATTCCAACTCCTTCGCAGAAGGTTTCCGGTGGGGGTCGGCAAAAGCATCTGCCAGAAACATGAAGTTGGGGACGCCATCCTCGTCCACCCGTATGTCGGCCCGAAGGCGGTCAAACTCTACCGAGTGGAAAATGATTTTCCCCATGAAGAAACGCAGGAAATGAAAACGGGCATCGAGTCGTCCCACATAGAGCAGCGTGTCGCCCTGCCGGTCTTCCACATACACATCCTGCAGGGACAAGGTGTTGAAAAAGCGGTATTCCACACGACCTATCCGCATGTCGGCCTGCACCTTGTCCGAAAGGCTCTCCATGGCCACCCGAACCACCGCCTGCTGCACGCTTTCCGTCTGCAACAACAGGAACACGGCTACCAGCACCGCCATGACTGCCCCTATTACGACTCCCGATATTTTTAATGACTTCTTTATGGTCCAACGCTTTTATTCCCGCAAAAATAAAACAATTATTTCTTAATCCCTTCCACGGCCGCCCGAAAAGCATCCGCTTTTTCATTTTTTAGGGATTGGAGGGACTGCCTGTTCAACGTATGCCCTACTTCTGCAACAAAGGCGGGGCAAAGAACAACCGCTCGCCTGAAAAGCAAAAATCACCGATAAAGCAATTCATAAAACCCACCTGTAGTTTGCGGAAAAATCTTCTATAGAAAGTTGGGCAACATACTATAGAAGATGAGGCAACATACTATAGAAGATGGACCAACTTTCTATAGTATCTTTTGACAGCCTCCCGCAAGGCTTGTGGCGGGCTTGAGCGGACATAATGTCAGTTGTTTTGAGAGAGTGATGGGTTGACTGTTGACGAGTGACAAGTGAGTAGCAGGTAACGGGTAGCAAATAGCGGGTAGTGTGGTCTCCAAGGCCCGAAGGGACGCAAGCACACAGCGTAGGGCAACGCCCTACGGCAGAGTGACGAGTTAACCGTTGACAAGTGACAGTCAATCATTAAACGCTAATCATTAAACATTAAACCAATGGACTCCCTCCCCCTTCGGGTACTCCCTCTAAACCAGAGGGAGAGTGTTGAAGCGGACACCTTCGGCGGAGTGTTGAGTTTTGTCGATACTGAAAGCCTTGCATACAATTCTCCCTTTAATTTAGAGGGAGTACCCCAAAGGGGGGAAGGAGTACGGATGATAGTCAAGAACTAACAGCTATTTATGTAGGGATATGTTTTCGGCATGTATACCTGTGGTGAAGAGAGGGAGTCCCACCTCAAGCCCCGAAGGGGCGCAAGCCTGTTTAAGCCCCAATCGGTTACAAAAAAGTTCAGACTTGTCAATCATTATTGTTTATCGGGCACTTGCCATTGCACTCACCTTTCGCTATTTTTGGATAAAATAGAGGCGGTTCGGCAATGGCAACCAAACAAGTTTGTTGCCATTGCACTCACCTTTCGCTATTTTTGTACCCAAACAAAACAAACTCACTCCATGATAACTTTGAAAAACAAACTGTTGTTTCTTCTTTGGGGCAGCCTGATGCTGTCACTGGCAACGGGTTGCGCAGGACACTGTGAACAAAACAACCGGCGTATAGAACAACTGTATAAGGCCGGACGGCAGTACATTGCACAAAACCGCAACGACTCGGCTCTGTGTTGCTTCATGGAAGCGGAAAAACTGATTCTCACACATAACAATCATTTATCACCAGGAAAAATATATGCGCATATTGGTTATTTATGGAGAAGCGCACAACAATATGCATATTCCAACGAATGGTACAAAAAAGCACTAGCCAACTATCAAAAAACAGGCAAAAAGGAACTGGAAACCAGTATTTTGTTATACATAGGCGATAATTACAGACTATTAGATAAACACGACTTACGAGCACTCGATTGCTACCATGAAGCCATGAACTTAACAAACAATGACACCTTGCTCGGCAATATTTACCAACGAATCGGATTGTATTATCATTATGCCGGTGTCGTTGACAGCGCATTATATTATTTGCATAAAAGTACGGCTTATCCTTATTTCAAGCATGAACAATCTATACGCATGTTATTTTTAGGAAACACTTATTTTGATGAAAACAAATTCGATTCTGCCAAATATTATTTTAAACGTGCACTTGAATATCCTTGTGGATTACGCCAGGAAAGCGGTTGTTACACCATGCTACATCGTATTGCCGTTTTACAGAATGACACACTAAACATATTACTTTACAGCACATTAAGTTCACAGTACAAAGACTCCATCTTACATATGGAAACTCAAATGAGACACGTGTTGTTGAATGAAAGCAACAAAAGAGCCTTCGAATCAGACGAAAGGAGCAATACCTATAAAAAAATATTGGCAATTGTTACCATCATGATTGTTATTGGAATAGGTGGTTTATTTATACATAACAGACAAAAAAACATAGAGACCATAAGAGTCAGAGAGAAGAATGCTGACCTGCAACGTCAGTTGCATCGGGAAAAATTGCAAACCAATACCTTGTTACAAATAAAGGAAGATATTTATGAGAAATTTCAGTCGGAACAAAACCTTTTGGCAGAACGGCACCGAGTGGATTATGTACGGCGCATTCAACAAGCTTGTAATGGAGTAAAACTGCAATATCCATATATGAGCCCGCCCTATAAAAAGGCCGTTATAAAAATATATACCTCGCTGTTACATCTGGGCAATCCTAATAAATTCAAAACATTGGTAAATGAGCAATTCTATGGCTTTTTTGAAAAATTGGAACGCAATTATTTCAAACGTTCTTTATCGCAAAGGTCAGCCACACTTGCTTGCCTCATCTTGCTTGAAACACCAAAAGAACATGTAGAAATCATCTTGGAATATGCACAAGGTTCTTATGATAAACAATATTCCCGTCTTTGTACGCGTGTGGGAATACAAGACAACAACCAACTTTCCATTGTCCTCCGCAACATCATGTTACAATAGAAAAAAAACGCCTTGTTGTCCACATTCAATTTACTACAAAACAAGCATTTAAATCTTTTTTACCTGTTTTTATTGTCCTATAGTTTTTTACTCGTTTCCTTGCTTTTTATATGATTACCATTTTACCTTTGCTGGTGTATTGCTGATTTTTAACTCCGGAGAAAAATTATCGGTAATTCCCAACTATGTATCAATCAAAAGAAAATTGTATGAAAACGAGAAACACTCTTTTGGTCGTATTGACGACAATTTCAAGTTTCTGCTCCATTAACTTGAACGCAGAAAACATCTTATTACGCAACCTGTATGTAGTAATTCCTATGGATAATTCAAAAGAAACATGGGAAGACGATGGAGGGTCCCTTCTCCCCCCCTACATTACAGCGGAAATAGCAGACAATATATTGCAAGTTGACTTCGACCAACCGGCCGGCAACGTGGAAGTGGTCATCAGCCAAAGCAACGGAATGAGCGTTCACAGGCAAAACGCCTTCAACCCACAAAGCATGACCATCGACATGAACGGAGCGGAAACAGGCCGTTACCTGCTGGAAGTGTACACCGACACGGAAGCCGTGGGAGGGGTGTTTGCCGTGAAGTAAAGACAAACAAATATTCAGTGGTTGGGGGAAGTACAATAAAACTTCCCCCGTCGTAAGGATATGTTTAAATTGATGTTTAAATTGGTACAAACCTTTAATTCAATTAGTTATAAAATATATATTATTGAATATTTTACTTGTTGCAACTTCGATGTCTTTATATTCTCAGGAAGTTTTTGATGTTGCATTTGATGGAGACTTCGGAAGTAATTTTGATGAACAAATCATTTCTCCTAAAAAAGAAAAAGATACCCAATTAAAAACAACAATAGGAACAACTCAAATTAGAGCTGAGATATCAGATAATTTGTATAATTTGGATATGTTGGCTCGTCCTATATTGGAAGAAGCTATAAAAATTTGGAGAGAAAATTTATTGACATTACATGAAACGGCAGATATTGTCATCATCTTTGATGTAATGGATCTACCAAATGAGACAGCATACAGAACAAGAACCAGCTATTATACGCATACTAATGGATTAAAATATCCTATAACTTTAGCTGAAGCTATTTTTGGGAAAAAACCAATTATAGGGCAAGAAACAGTTATCAGTTTTAATTCAAATTCGGAATATTGGTATTTCAAGGGAGACATGGACAATACTATTCAGTCAAGCCAGTATGATTTTTTAACGGCTGCATTAAGGGCTTTAACCCAAGCCTTTGGTTTTAAAGCCAGTGTACGTCCTACAAATACAGGTGGTATTTATCCTAGTTCTTTTGTAAATTGTTTTGACGAAAAAATCATTAACTCTGACAATGTCTATTTTTCACAATTAAATCCCTATGCTACACAACAAGTCAATAATTATCTTACGGGAGACAATGTTTATTTGGATAGCATAAATTCCGACTTGAAATTATATGCACCCAATAACTTTGCAAAAGGATTAACTCTTGATTATTTTGATAGCGAGGGCGATTTGATGTCATATAATTTCTCTCCTGGTACTCAAATTCATAATATCGATAATAAAACCGTCAAGGTTATGAATGCCATAGGTTGGCCATTCAAAGAAACTGATTTTAAAATAATAGGAAACACCCCCTTATCGGGTACATATCCATGTACAATTCATATTCCTTTTCCGGTTCATCCATTACAGGTGCCATATCGAATCATTATTGGGAATATCGTATCAAACAAACCAATAACAGTAATAAAATAATCAAGACATCAACCGAACCAACTTTTACAATATCACCACTTTCCAACTTAGAAAATGGATATGAGACCAATTCGTATGGTGACATAATAGGCGAAATCTATTTGGAAGGGACAGTGAATGGGAAAACTTATTCTACAACTTACAACCTTTATATAGAAAGGAAACCCAATGAGATAGAATATAGCTATAAAGTCATTGGCATAGATGAATTCCGTTATAAATTAGAAGTTACAATCCAATCATTAGGGGCAAGTAGTTTTAGAATCAGCGTAATGGACTGGGGAACTTCTTATGCATCACAGCAAAACTTCACAACGGATAATTATTTGAAATTTCTAACGCCCACATTGACATATGGCAATCAAATATTATTGACTTTTCTCTCTGAAAACAAATATGGTTCTTTCACAAAAAACGTGACCATACCAGCCATTGAATACAATCCTTATACAGACAATTCAAAAGATAGAAACATTGTATATAACATACTAAATGTCAATGGTAATTTGATCAAGCGAGTATCTACGAAAGAAGCAATATATACGGAAAACTTGAAAAGAGGATTTTACATAATTCACGAAGTAGATCAAAATTCAAACATGTTGTTGTGTACAAAGAAAGTGTTTATCAACGACTAATAATAACCTTGTGAACTATGAGATGGGCATTGTCATTATGTGTAAGTCTTTGGATTTCAAATTCTCTTCTCGGGCAAAATACATATAGACTGACAGGTCGTTTTGAAAACGGCAACACGATTCAAGAGAACGAAGTGTTTTATTTAAACGACATTGGTATGTTCAACATGGTTGACGAACAGAATGAAACTATCGTTTTCAAATCCTGTTGGTGGAGTGTCGAGGTCTTGGATGAGAATAATGACAGGCGAGTTTTATCAAGCAACAATGTAACAAAAGATTTCACGTTCAGTCTCAACAAAGAAGCAGTCAGCACAACTCTCTTGGCCGGGCTACAAAGAATCAGTTATAAAGATGACTTGAACGTGTACCACATGGCAAAAATCATTTGTTATGGCGAAACAGCTGACTATGGCATCATTACTGACACTATGAATATCAGGTTGAATATTTTACCTGCAAAACCGCAACTCGAAATATCCGGTTTTACTGGTGGGCAAGCTATAGGTGAAGTTGAATTCAAAATTGAGCAAAAAAGACACAACGAAGGCGTATTTATAGAAACGGTCTATGACGAATACGGTCCGTGGTCTACAACAAGCTATACCCTGAGCGGATTATCGGACATCTTGTTCTTTCAGTTACTGATAAACTGTCCCATGCTGAACATGTATGCAGAATATAAAGTATATAGTTGCAACGATTTTGGGATGGTAGAATCCGATATTCTGAGATTAGATGATGAAATTATAAAAGATTTGATCGCTTCAGGAAATGTGGAGATTGAAAGCCTTGGTGACATCACCGTGTTTCCTAATCCCACAAATGGTCTTTTTTCTATTATCACTGAAAGGTTGGATATAGAAAGACTTTTTGTTTTGAACCAATATGGACAAACCATGAGAACAATCGATAATCCTTGTAATGTGAAAACGATTGATGTTTCCGACTTGCCAAACGGTCATTATCTCATATGTCTTGTAACGGCTGAAAACAAACAAGTAAGAACAATAAAGATTTTCAAGTATTAAAAAAGCACTTATATGAAAAAGAATTATTTCCTCTACGTATTTTTTATTATTTCCTGCATCGGAAATTTGTATTCACAATCTACAAGCATAGAGATGGTTTCTCTTCCTTCAAACGTCCAAATATATTCTTCTACTCCCAAAGCCGAGTACGTTGTTAGAGCAGGAAGCGGAATGACTCTGATTAAAGAAAACTTTGTCGGAACGCTTTGGGAAGAAGATGCAAAAGCAGCTGTAAGTTATGCTTGCCGTCTTATGGAAGAGTATTTACCAACCATGTATCCTATTAAAATAAATATGGTTAGGGAAGAAAGCATTTATGTGGACTATGTAAAGACCAGGGCTGAATTGTATTTGTACAATGGGTTGGTACATCCACGTGCCGGTCTTAAACGAAGTGCGACAATTCATCAAACCGATGATAACTTTATGTATTATGGCGAAGCATACAACACACTTGGAGATGCCAGTATTTATTTTTCACCTGATGACATTTTCTCGACCAGGCTTGATGGAGAAGTTGAATATGACAAATATGATTTAGTTACCGTGACATTACGAGAATTGGCAAAAGCTTTGGTTATGTGTTCATCGGTAAGTCAAACAGGTAAAAATGAATTGAGCATATATATAGATTGGTTTGATGAACATGTATCAGGGCAATACATGACACCTTATACGCAAGCAATGCTTGATTCTGAATTAAGTACTTCTGCCGAGTTCTATAACTACTTCACATCAAATGATGTTGCTATTACAAGTCGGCACTCAAAAAATTCTATAAATATATATGCACCTAACGAATTTAACAGAAACGTATCGTTGCTGTATTTTGCCGAAGATCCAGACAACAAAGAAACGCTCCTTTTCCAGCCCACCTTGCCAAAAGGAACAGCAATTCATCACATCGGTTCCGGTTTCAAAACATTACTCCGACACATGGGATGGTATTATGTTGAACGTCCGACAGGAATTGATACTCCTTTGGGTGGACAATGTAAAACAGACACAACTATTTATGATGGAACAACTGAATTTGTCATAACTTCAGGTGGTAATGTTAGTAATAAGCAGTCTCAAACCACAATTATTTCTAAGAGGCAAAATAACATATCCAAACAACAAGAATATTTATATGATGAAAATGCAACATTAAGAGATGTATTTCCATATATGCAAGAAGATGGAGTTCGGGTAGAAGGTGAATATGGCGTGTATAATGATGACGCTATTATAGGGAGTACATTATTTGCTATCAACAAAGATGATGGTTCTCTTGTTCCCGTAGCACATAGTGACATTTCTTCCGATATAAGAATCAATATAGATGAAGCTATGAATGAAAGATATGCTCGGACTTCTGATGGTTTGCTTAGATTTAGATACAATAACAATAATCTGTATGTACCAGAAGTAAATTCAGCAGTTTTTTTTAATGTAGGCTTTTATCCAGTCAAACCAAAGTTATCGTTAAAAAAACATTACTTGAAAACAGCACCTGTCGATCCAGATAGTTATTATGAAGATATCACTATTGCCTTTTCAAATATGGAAGGCATCACATCCGCCACAATGATAGAAACGGTATACGATAACTATGGACCGTTATCTACGACCACTTATCCTGTTGACATCTCATCTGGAAATTTTATCGCTACTACTGATAAAGAGTTTAAAACAACTTATCAGATTGTTGTTCAAAATGCTTATGGAACAACAAAGAGTGATTTGTTTGTTGTTTTGCCCAAAGCCAACTTAGATACGTATGATGTGGAGGTAGTTATCAATAATGATATTTTAAAGTGGAGATTTATTGATGCACTACAACAACCCGTCAATATCATTACCCAAGAACTACAACTTATAAATATAGCCAATCCTGTTATTAGCATAAAACAATTTACATCTGATAATCAAATAGACGTACAAACACTTCCTCAAGGGGTATATAATTTAAAGATCAAAGACACAGAAAACAACATCTACAACAAAAAGATTGTCAAAATATGACCTTTTGCCGTGGCGGATTTACCCCTCGCTGGCACAAGTCACAGACTTGCACCAGCGAGGAGGGCTGTTGAAGAAACTGGTATTTTGTCATCGGATTGCAAATCACAGCTGGTCGAAAGATTTATTTTGTTTACATTTGCAATGAAAACCAAAGGATTTTTTGCAATTGGACAGCCTTTCAAACCTGATTTTTCAGCAAAACAAAGGGCACAAGTGATGTGTTTCCTGGTCGCGGCGGATTTTCAATCCGTCCGCTAATTTATTATAAGGAATTGCAATCCGATGATTAATGTTTGTTGAAAGATATGTACTTTGTTAGCGGATTGCAAATCCTGATAAAAAGAAAAGCCAGATTACAAATCCGGCTTGACAAGGGAAAATGGGAAATATGCGACACTGTCCAAAATTTTGTGTAAATGGAAACAGGATTCAGCTGTAAGTTTATTCTTATATCTGGATTCTGTTTTCAAAAATAAGCATAAATTGGTTCATAATCAACCCCCAGTTATGAATCGGCTGTGTCCATTTCTTCT